>RGVP01000023.1 GCA_010027235.1 bacterium | reverse complement strand
GGTAACGGCAGGGGCGGTTCCGAGGGTAACGGCGAGGGTCGTGGAGGCGCTAGCAAGCGCGACGAGGGCGGCTAAGGAGTATTTCATGGTGTGTAGTTGTCGGAGTGCGCAAATGCACATACAGACATAAGCATTACTCCTCAATCGCTCACCGTAGCGTCAAGAAAAAAATGGCCATTTGGTTACCGCTCCCTTTCCCACTTTAGCGGGTTTGCGGCAGCGCGGCTTGCGCACAAGATGACAACGCGAAGGGCCGCAATCCCGACCGTGGCATGTGAGCCCATAGGGAGGATTGGAGCCCGGGCATTTTGTCACTTTTAAATTTCGGCAGGGGGATGGAGCAGCGCCAGCCGTGGCCACAAAAAAAGGAGGCCGAAAGGCCCCCCTTGTAGCTAAATAGGAAAAATAGCTCAGTCAAAAATAGCTCAGTTAGTAACGGGGGCAAAGCCCAGCGTCTCGAGATCGACCACCTTGGCGGCGGCGACGGTGAGTGTTCCCTCCGCGAGATCGTAAACGGAATATATTCCGCTGAAGGCTGCTACCTTTGACCCTGCACTGAGAGCGAAGGTGTAATCCACGCCAGATGCGCCCTTACCAAGTTTTCCGGTGGCAATTTTCGCGGTGGTGATTTGCGTGCCTTGGATATTAAAATCCGCGATTGATAGAGTTATAGTCGTTTTGTAAATATTACTACCGGTCAAGCTATAGGATGGCTTAACGTAATCCACCGTTAATTTGCCCGTTCCGGATTCGGCAGATGCAGTTATAGCGGACGTGAATTCTAGTCGAACCGGTGCCAGACCCTTTTTGACGGCGTATGGAACGGGACCGGTGTCGTTTTCCGATCCAAAGTCGTTGGCTACGTCTACATTGATTATACTCCAGCCTGCCGCAGTGCCATCAAGCAGGCCCTGTTCGTTCAGGTCGGCGAGGATTTGGGCGTTACCATAGCGGACGGTGGTGATTATAGTTTTATATTCTGTGGTCTCGGAAATGACGTCACCGGCCGCGTTTTTCTTGGTGGTAGTTTTCTCGGTTTCCCCGGCAAACCCGCCGGCCGAAATCGAGGCGGTGAGGGCGAGGGTAATGGCAGCCGAACTGCCGGGGGTGATTGCTAGCGTGGTGGAGGCGCCGGCGAGGGCCAGAAGGGCGGCGATGGTGGGTTTCATGAGGTAAAGATGCGGATCATCCCGAGGGCACGGTAACTTATGCGCAAGCCTTCCCTTGAACAAGAAAAACGCGAGGTTATGGTGCCATCTTGGTTTTTTCGGTTTCGCCCGAGCCTAGGCCGAGTAATCATCCTAGTTGGATGCTGCCTCGGGGCGCAGTCAGGTGGCGGCGCCTTCTATTGTGAATATCGACAAGCTCGTCCATTTTTCGATTTTCGGACTCATTGCTTCTTTGGTGGTTCGCCTTTTGGGGGGCAGGCGTTGGTGGGCAGCCGTCGTGCTGGTTTCGGCCTTCGGGGTGAGTGACGAAATCCGGCAAAGTTTCACGCCCGGCCGTTCCATGGAGTTCGCGGACTGGGTGGCGGACACCGCCGGGGCCCTCGTCGCGGTGCTACTTTACGCGAATTGGGCTTGGTATCGCCGCTTACTGGAGAGTCCTATCTGTTTTCGCCGCCGAGGAGTATTGCCAGTATCTCCGCTCGTGCCGCCTATAGCTACGCTATGACATCTTCAGAAAACGACCATGCGCGACTGGTTCGTTTGCGGGCTGAAATCGCGGCTCACGACGAGCGATACTACCGCCGCGCGCGGCCGGAGATCAGCGATTTTGATTATGATCGGCTGAAGCGAGAACTCGCCGACCTCGAGGCATTGTATCCGGAGGTGGCCGCTGGCGAAGCCTCGCCGACCCGGAGCGTGGGCGACGACCGTAGCGAGGGTTTCTCCCGGGTCAAACACCGCCAGGCCATGACGACCCTCGACAACACCTACGACGAAGTGGAGCTGCGGGAATTTTGCGCGCGGCTGGCGCGGTTGTTTGGTCGCGAAGACCTAGCCTACAGCGTGGAGCCAAAGATCGACGGTGCCTCCATCTCGCTCACTTACGAACACGGTCGGCTAACCCGTGCCGTAACGCGTGGCGATGGCGAGGAAGGCGACGATGTGACCGCCAATGTGCGCACCATCGCCAACCTGCCGGCCACGCTGCGCCCCGTCGTGCCTTTGGTGGCCCCGGCCGACGATCTCTTCGCTGCGGTCGCGGCGGTGGAGCCGTTCCCCGAGTATATTGAGATTCGAGGCGAAGTTTTTCTGCGTTTTGACGAATTTGCGCGCATCAACGCCGCCGAGCAGGACGCGGGCGGCGAATCCTACGCCAACCCGCGCAACCTCGCGGCGGGCACCCTTAAGCTGCTCGACCCAGCGCTCGTGGCGACGCGCCGTTTAGAGATCGTGCTTTACGGGCTGGGCGCGTGCGAACCGGCCGCGCCGGTGGCGACTCAGGCGGCCTGGCACGCGCGGCTCGCCGCCTGGGGCCTGCCGACGCTCGAACACCGGCGGGACGTGGTGGGCGTCGAGGCAGTGTTGGCGGCCATCCGCGCGCTGGATGCGGTGCGTGGCGGGCTTGGCTATGCCACCGACGGCGCGGTGGTAAAGCTCGACGACTTCGCGCTTCAGGCGCGGGCGGGCTATCGCGGCGAGGGCCAGAGCGCGCGTAAACTTTCCCCGCGCTGGGCCTGCGCTTACAAATTTGCCCCCGAACAGGCCGAGACGCGCCTTCGTGCCGTCACCATTCAAGTTGGTCGCACTGGCGTGCTGACCCCAGTGGCTGAGCTTGAACCGGTCCAAATCGCCGGCACCACCGTGGCCCGGGCTACGTTGCACAACGCCGACGAGATCGCGCGCAAGGACATCCGTATCGGCGACTTCGTGACAGTCGAAAAGGCTGGCGAGATCATCCCCGCCGTGGTGGCGGTCAACCTCGCCCGGCGCGCGCCGGAGTGCGCGCCCTACGTTTTCCCGGCGGTGTGCCCGGTATGCACGACGCCGGCGGTGCGTATCGAAGGCGAGGTCGCCATCCGTTGTCCCAACACCGACTGCCCGGCCCAACTCACCACCCGACTCGACTATGTGGCTGGACGTGCGGTTCTGGACTTGGAAAACCTCGGGGGTGTGGTGGCGGAGGCTTTGGTCCGCAGTGGCGAGGTTCGGGATGTTTTTGATCTTTTCTCATTGGAAGCGGTTAAGCTTGGAGAACTCAATCTCGGCACGGCGGAGGCGCCTCGAATTCTGGGTTTTAAAAACGCCACCCGGATCGTCGAGGCTATCGCGCGGGCGCGCGGCCACGACCTAGGGCGCTGGTTGCTCGCTTTGCAGATCCGTGACGTCGGTGCGGCCACCGCGCAGGACATCGCGGCTGTTCATGGCACTCTCGAGGCCGTGGCGGGGTCGGAGATTTTGCCTCGGCTGGCGCGTATTCCGAGTTTGGAGGACGAGGTGCGAACGACCAATCCCAAGGCGCGCGCAAACAAAGGGCAGAGCGACGGCGAGCGAGTGGAGAGAGAGATGCGGCACGCGACCTTGAAGGCGAAACTGGAGGGTGAGAAAGCCTGGCGCGCCTCGCTCATCGAGCTCTCGCGGATCGACTTTGTGACGGCGGCGCACGTGATTGGATTTTTCGACTCTGAACGCGGGCGCCGCGCCGTCCGGCGCCTAGCCGAGCTGGGCATCGCGCCAAAGGCAGCGAGGTTGGCAACGGCGGAGGGGCGGGGGCCGCTGGCAGGAAAAACTCTCGTGCTTACGGGCACTCTGCCGTCGCTCTCGCGCGAAGAGGCGAAGCAACTGATCGAAGCGGCCGGCGGAAAGGTCAGCGGCTCGGTCTCTGCTAAAACCGATTACGTCGTGGCTGGCGAGGAGGCAGGCTCTAAACTAGAAAAGGCTCGCGAGCTTGGAGTAACGGTAATCGACGCGGCTGCGCTGCGCGCTTTGCTGGGTTGAAACGCTCTTCGCATGACCGACGATCAATTCCTCGACGACCTCGCGCGCCGCGCGTTTCGGTTTTTTTTTGATGCGGCCCATCCGCACAGCGGACTGGTTCCGGATCGGGCGCGGGCGGATGGATCCAAGCCCGGTGAAATGGCCAGCGTGGCGGCAACGGGCTTTGGTCTTACTGCGCTCGTCATCGGGGCCGAGCGGGGCTGGGAATCGCGGGCGGAGTGCCGGGCCTGCGCCGAGCGCGTGCTGCGCACGCTCTGGCGGGATGCGGCCCATGAACGGGGTTTTTTTTACCACTTCCTAGACGTGCGTGCAGCGCAGCGAGGCTGGGATTGCGAGGCCTCGAGTATCGACACTGGGCTCGCCTTGTTTGGCGCACTCTCGGCTGGGCGCTATTTTGGCGGCGTGGTGGCGGAGCTGGCAGCCGCGATCGAGGCCCGGGTGGACTGGCTCTGGATGCTTGATGCTGGCGGACGAATCGGCCACGGGTGGAAGCCGGAGGGCGGTTTCCTGCCTTGGAGCTGGGACCAGTTTTCCGAGCACTGGGGCATGACCTGGTTTGCGGTGCACCACGCTACGCGGCCCGCGCCGGCCGCGACCTGGCGGGCTTGGCGACGCGAACCGTGGGCGGAGTTGGGTGGCGAGCGTTTTTTGCATCATCCGCCACTTTTCACGCATCAATTTCCGCAGGCTTGGACAGACTGGCGTGAGCACCGCGACGAGGTGAGCGGGGTCAATTTCTTCGCCAACGCCTGCGCGGCGACGCGCGCGCAGAAGCAGTTTTGCCTCGGCCTAGCGCAGCGGTTTCCGGGTTACTCAGAAAATGTCTGGGGTCTCACTTCCTCCGATGCGGCGGCGGGCTACGTCGACTGGGGCGGACCGCCGGTTGACGGAGCCTCGCCTGATGCGCGCATCGACGGCACGGTGGTGCCTTGCGCGGTCGCCGGGTCGCTGCCTTTTTTGCCCGACGAGTGCGTGGCGGCGCTGCGCGAGATGCACGCCCGCTGGGGCGGGACGATCTACGGGCCTTATGGGTTCGCGGACGCGTTTAACCCGAACACAGGCTGGGTGGGGACTGACGTCATCGGCATCGACGTGGGGATCACGTTGCTCATGGCGGAGAATCTCCGCGACGGCTTTGTCTGGCGGCTGATGGAACCGTGGCGACCGAGCGGCGGTGGGTGAGTTGACGTGCGCGGCTCAGGCGAGGCGGGCGACGAGGGCTGGAAGTTCGTGAAGGGAAGCTAGGGTGAAAAACCGACCGGGCGCTTCGGGCGGGGTGGCTAGGCGTTCGTGTTCCCAGGTAACGTGGTAGGGGATGTGGGCGGCGAGGCCGCCAAGGCGCAGGATCGGGGCGATGTCGGATTTGAGGGAGTTGCCGATCATCAGGAAACGCGTCGGATCAATGCCGTGGCGGGCGAGCACGCGGCGATAGGTGACGTCGTCTTTTTCGGATACGACCTCGGTGGCGAGGAAGTGGGGCGCGAGGCCCGATTCGGAGATTTTACGTTCCTGATGCTGGAGGTCGCCCTTGGTGATCAGGATCATGGGGTGGCCAGCGGTGGCCAGTCCGGCGAGGACGTTGGGCACGGCGTCGAGCAACTCGACCGGGTGGGCGAGGATATCACGGCCTAGGGCGATCAGTTCGCGCAGTTCGGCGGGGGAGACGCGGCCGCCCGTCAGGTCGATGGCGGTCTCGATGGCGGAGAGGGTAAAGCCCTTGGCGCCGTAGCCGTAGAGCGGGAGGTTGCGTAGCTCGGTGGCGTAGAGGGCGCGGTCCACGGTGGCGGCGTCGTGGTGCGAGGCGAGTAGGGTCTGAAACTTGGTGTGGGCGGCGGAGAAGAGGCCCTCGTTATGCCAGAGGGTGTCGTCGGCGTCGAAGCCGAGGGCGAGCGGAACGGGCTTTGCGATCATGGCGCAAGGATGGCCGGAGGAACGGAGTGCCTGCACGAGGAAAAAAAGGGGGTGGATGAATCTGGCCGCCAAACCGGGGCGCAGCCCACTCCGGTTTTGGAATCCTATTCCGCCCAACGGAGGGGCTTTGCGCTTGGCGGAAGGCGGACGGAAACTCTCTTTCTTTGCAATGAATCCTCCTGCGCGTCCCTCGTTCCTGCCAGCTGACGGCCAGAGGGTGTTGGTATCGGACCACGATGCGTCGACTCCCGAGGCGAGGAGGCGTCTTTACCGAGAGTCGATTTACCGGCACTGGTCCCTGTGGCGAGAGTTTTACGGCAACGTGCATCGGGTCGCAGATGGAGTTTATCGATCAGGTCAGTTGACGCCGCCCCAGCTTCGGCGGGTATTTAAACGGCATGGTATCCGCACAGTCATCAATCTGCGTGGGCCGGTGCGGAAATGCCGGTTGCTGGCTTTGGAGGTTCATTTGTGTGCCGAGCAAGGTGTGGAGTTGATCCATTTCGGGCTGGATTCCCGAGGTGTGCCTCGACCGCAGGCGGTGCGGGCGGCGCACCAGTTGTTGAAGACGGTTCAAGGTCCGCTGCTGATTCATTGCAAAAGTGGCGCCGACCGGGCAGGGCTCATGTCTGCCTTGGTGCTACATTGGCGCGAAGGCCTGCCGCTGGACCGAGCGGCGCGTCAGTTGCGCTTCTGGCCTTTCCTCCATTTTAAACTCGGGCGCACGGGGTTGATCGACCATTACTTCGTGCAGGCGGAGCGCTACCTGCGCGCGCATTCTGAACACGATCTGCTTTACTGGACGGAAAACATTATGGATCGCGAGGCGTTAGAGGCTAGTTTCTCCTCCCGCATGGTGTTCGACCTTTTGGTGGATCGCTTGTTGCGGCGCGAGTAGGCTAGGTTGGGAGGCGCGCACGTTCGGGTTTGGCCTCCTGGCTAGGCGCGCTTTGGCTAGTTCCATGACCACCACCGATGCCAGTCCCAACGTCCAGATTCGCCCCGCCCAGATCCGTCCGGCGGTCATCCTGTGTTGCGGTGAAGACAAGGGAGCGCTGCTCGACGCCCTCGGTGAGTTGGGTTTTCCGGCCGAAGCGCCGGTGTCGGAATTTCGCTCCTATACGGTCTGGACGCTCCCTTCGGTGACAGTGGTTTTATCCGCCATCGGCACCGGTGCGCTAGAGCCTCTGCTTTATGAATTACTGATTACGGGTCGGGTCGAGCGCATCGTGCTGGTCGGCACCGCCGGTCGGCTTCGCGCGGACGGATTACCGCTGGGGGTTGGTTACCCGATCCGGGAGGCACGGGTGGCGGGGACCGGACTGGATTGTGAATGTGGCGATCGGGTGCTTCGGCCCGAGTGGCCGGACTTTCCGACCGGCCCGAGCGCCACCATCGTGTCATCGGATTTTTACTACGGGTTTTCGCCGGCGTTGACGCTGGGCGACTACCGGCACCGGCTCGTCGGGGTGCGCAGACACTTTGAAAGACTATCAGTTGAGATGGATCTGGTGGATATGGAAGTGGGGCAGTTTTACGCGCTCTGTCGGTTGATTCCGGACGCACGGGGGCTGTGGTTTATCGCCATCAAGGGGGCGGCCAACGCCATCGATAACCACGCCGAGCAAAACACCCATGCACCCTCGGTCTTGCGCGATTGTCTTGAAAAAGCCCTACGCGCGCTCGGTTTCGGGACTCGATTTAAGGTGTAAGACAAGCGTTTGTTTTCTTAAAAGGCGTTAGAAAATTTTTGCATGAATAATTTATGCATAAACTAGTGGGGTCATTTGATACGTTGGTGTGAATTTAGGCGGCGAGCCCTTAGCCTTACCTAGTGACTAACGTGGACTTTCCGGCCTGGTTGAAGTAACAGGAGGCGGTTTGTTGTTCGCTAGCGCGGTTGGAGGTGTTGGCTGAGCCCGTTTAGCGGAGTCGGGTGGGGCGGGGCTTTACGCACTAGGCTACGTTATCGTTTGAAAAGCCTAGGGGAGCGATTTTCGCTTTCAGCGATTATCGAGCCGTCAATCGCGTAGCCCTCTCGTTTTTTTAGTAATGTCGCGCTGAGGCGAGTTCGGCGGCGGTGGGGAAAAGTTCTCCGTCGGGTTCGCCTTCCTCGAGCACGAGGTCGGGGATGCGTTGGAAGGCGATGCGGATGGGGGCGTAGGCGAGGGCACCTAGGGCGCCGCCGTAAACCACGGAGTGCTTGCCCAGCTTTTTGTTGATGTGGTCGAGGGTGGCGTTGAGCGCGGCCCGGCGGGCGTCGTCGCCGGGGCGAGCCTCGAGGATACCGGGTAGGGTTGCGGTGTGGGAGCCTTGCGGCACTAGGGCGAAGAGGGTTACTCCGACCGAGAAATGATCAATACGGCGGACGGGGCGGCGGTCCCAGAGCAGGTTAAGCACCCGGATGAGCTCCAAGGTATCTTGGGTGTCCGCGAAGGTTACGGCGTCACTCCAGCGTGCGCCGCGGTATTTTAGCGCGACGTGCAGGCCGCCGGCGTAAAGGTGCCCGTGGCGGAGGCGGAGGGCGGCCTTTTGCAGCAGGCGATGGAGGGTGGCGCGGGCGCCTTCGGGATTGCGAAGTTCGGGGCCGAGGATCTGGGCGTGGCCGATCGAGCCGATGCGGCGGGGTGGGAGCGGCACTTCTTCGCCGCGGAGGCGTCGCCACATGCGCTCGCCCTCAATGCTGCCCCAGATTCGGCGGAGGTCCTGAATGGAGGCGGCGCAGAGTTTCGCGACGGTATCGACGCCCTCGTCGCGCAGGCGTTGTTCCATATTTTCGCCGATGCCTGGTAGATCGCGGAGTTTGAGGGGGTGGAGGCGGTCCGGGAGTTCGTGTTGTTCGATAACGACGAGTCCGTCGGGTTTTTCTAGGTCCGAGGCGATCTTGGCCAGCCAGGCATTAGGGGCTAGGCCGACGGAGCAGGTCAGGCATTCGCCGGCGAGGCGGGTGATCGCGCGTTTGATTTTCCGGGCAACGGCGCGGGCGGCTTCGGGACTTTGCAGGCCTGACGGTAGACGGCACCAGACCTCGTCGATGGACCAGACCTCGGTGACGGGCAGGCAGGTCTCGACGGCGGTGAGCAGGTTTTGATGGTGGCGCAGGTAGATCTCGGGGCGGGACTCGACGATCGCGATGCCCGGGCAAAGGCGGCGGGCCTCGGCCACGGGGGTGCCGACCCGTATCCCGGCGCGTTTGGCGTCGTAGGAGGCGGCAATGCAGGAGGTGGTCTCGCTTAGCACGGGCACCACGGCTACAGGCCGCCCGCGCAGATCTGGGCGTTCCTGTTGTTCGCAGGAGGCGAAAAAGCCGTTATAATCGATGAGCAGGGACTGGAGCACGGGGCGTAGGTTCTCCGGGTCACCTGAAGGCCTGGGGAATCAAGCGGGTTCGTAATCTAGCCAGGGGCCCAGCCATTTTTCATGCTCGGCGATCGCGATGCCGGTGCGGGCGGCATAGTCGGCCAGTTGGTCCCGGCCGAGTTTACCGACGGCGAAGTATTTTGAATCTGGGTGGTTGTAGTAGAAACCGCTAACGCTGCTGGCCGGATACATTGCACAGCTTTCGGTAAGGGTGATGCCGATTTCTTTTTCAACTGGGACCAGACGCCAGGTTTCCGGTTTGTGGCGATGGTCGGGGCAGGCGGGATACCCAGGCGCGGGGCGGATGCCGCGGTATTTTTCGTGGATGATGTCGTATGGCGTGAGGGTTTCGGCTAGGCCATAGCCGCAGAAGTCGCGGGCTTTTTTGTGGAAGAACTCAGCCAGCGCCTCGGCTATGCGGTCGCCCAAGGCCTGCACTAAGATGGCGTTGTAGTCGTCGCCTGCGGTCTTGAACTCGTGGGCAAAGACCTCGACGCCCGGACCGGCGGTGACGGCGAACTGGCCGAGGTAGTCGGCGCGGCCGGAGGATTTGGGCGCAATGTAGTCGGAGAGGCAGAGGTTGGGTTTACCCCCGTCGTGTGCGAGTTGCTGGCGCAGGAAGTGGAAGGTGTGCAGCGGGGCGGAACGGGTCTCGTCAGCGTAGATCTCGACGGAGTCGCCGACGCTGTTGGCGGGCCAGAAGGTGAGGACTGCCCGCGGCTGGAAACGGTTCTCGGCGATGATGCGCTCGAACATCGCGAGGGCGTCGGCGTGGAGTTTGGTCGCCTCCGCGCCCACGACCTCGTCCTTGAGGATTTCGGGGAAGCGACCGTGCAGTTCCCAGGCACTGAAAAAGGGACCCCAGTCGATGAACTCGCGGTCGAGAAGTTCGCGGACGGACGTGTCGCGAAAGACCCGGGTGCCGAGGAAGGCGGGTTTCGGGATGTCGATTGCGGCCCAGTCGAACTGCGGGGCGCGGGCGCGGGCCTCGGCGAGGGGGAGGAGCGGGCGCTTGTTGCGGCGGGCGTTGAATTCCTCGCGCTGGCGTTCCTGCTTCGCGGTGTTTTCGGCGAGGAAGGCAGGCTTTTGCTCAGGGGAGAGCAGGGCGCTGACGACGTTGACTACGCGGGAGGCGTCGAGGACGTGGACGACGCCGTGGGCATACTCTTGGGCGATCTTTACGGCGGTGTGGGCGGGTGAGGTGGTAGCTCCTCCGACCAGCAGGGGAACAGTGAAGCCTTCGCGTTTCATCTCGCGGGCGACGTGGACCATTTCGTCTAGCGAGGGCGTGATCAGGCCGGAAAGGCCGATGACGTCTGCACCGATCTCGCGGGCCTTGGCGAGGATCTTGTCGCACGAAACCATTACGCCCAGATCGACAACCTCGTAGTTATTGCAGGCCAGGACGACGCCGACGATGTTTTTGCCGATATCGTGCACGTCGCCTTTGACCGTCGCGATGAGGAATTTGCCTTGGGCGCGGGTGGCTTCGCCGGCAGCGGCGGCGCGGGCTTTCTCGGCTTCCATGAAGGGCGTAAGGTAGGCGACGGCTCGCTTCATCACACGGGCCGACTTCACGACTTGGGGGAGAAACATTTTACCGGCGCCGAAGAGATCGCCGACCACGCGCATGCCGTCCATCAGTGGCCCCTCGATGATATCGAGTGGGCGCGGGTATTTTTGGCGGCATTCTTCGGTGTCCTGCTCGACGTAGGTGTCGATACCTTTGACCAGTGAATGTGAAAGGCGGGCCTCCACGGTATCGTTTCGCCAAGCGTCGATGGGAGTAATGGCGGCGACCGTGCCGCCAGCCTTGGCGGCATCAAGCTCGGCCTTAATGGCGTCGGCCTTGACGATCAGGCGCTCGGTGGCATCAGGGCGTCGGTTGAGGATGACGTCCTCGACCAGATCACGGAGAATTGGATCAATCTCTTCGTAATTGCCGAGCATGCCGGCGTTCACGATGGCCATGTCCATGCCGGCGCGGATCGCGTGGTAGAGAAAAACGGTATGGATGGCCTCGCGGACGGGGTTATTGCCGCGAAAGCTGAAGGAGACGTTGGAGAGGCCACCGGAGACCTTGGCGCGGGGCAGGGTGGCCTTGATCGCGCGGGTGGCCTCGATGAAGTCCACGGCGTAGTTATTATGCTCCTCGATGCCGGTCGCGACGGTGAGGATATTGGGGTCGAAAATGATGTCCTCAGGTGGGAACCCGGCGGTATCTACGAGGAGGCGGTAGGCGCGGGTGCAGATGCGTATTTTTTCGTCGCGGGTGGCGGCTTGGCCTTGTTCATCGAAGGCCATGACGACGGCGGCGGCGCCGTAGCGGCGGATTAGCTTCGCGCGGCGAAGGAACTCGGCCTCGCCGTCTTTGAGGGAGATGGAATTGACGATGCCCTTGCCTTGGAGGCATTGGAGACCGGCTTCGAGGACGGTCCACTTGGAGGAATCGATCATCACGGGCACGCGGGTGATGTCGGGCTCTGCGGCGATCAAGTTGAGGAACTTGACCATGGTCGACTCGCCCTCGATCAGGGCCTCGTCCACGTTGATATCGAGGATGTTGGCCCCGCTTTCGACTTGTTGTTGGGCGATGGCGAGACAGGCGTCCCAATCGCCAGCCTTCAGCGCCTTGGCGAATTTCGGCGAACCGGTGATGTTGGTGCGTTCGCCTACGACGAGGAAATTGGAGGCAGAGGAGGAGGCGGACACGGGAGGTATCGAGTTGCTGGCAGTGAGTAGCGGGTCGGGCGCAGTAGTTTAGGCTAGCAACGGTTCGAGCCCGCTCAGGCGGAGGGCGGGGGTAACGGCCACGGGTTGACGGGTCGGGATATCGCGGACGGCGGCAGCGATGGCCCGGATGTGTGGGGGCGTGGACCCGCAGCAGCCTCCGACGAGGTTGACTAGGCCGGCCTGGGCGAATTCTTGCAGGACTGCGGCCATATCAGCTGGGCTCTCGTCGTAGCCACCGAAGGCGTTGGGCAGGCCGGCGTTGGGGTAGCAGGAGACGTGGCACTCGGCGATGCGGGCGAGCTCCTCGATGTAGGGACGCATGGCGCGGCCCCCGAGGGCGCAGTTGATACCGACGGAAAACGGTTGGGCGTGGCGGATGCTATTATAGAAAGCTTCGGTGGTTTGGCCAGAGAGGGTGCGGCCGGAGGCATCGGTGATGGTTACGCTCACCATCACGGGTAGGCGGAGGGCGCGGCGTTCGAAGACCTCGTCGATGGCGAAGAGGGCGGCCTTGGCATTGAGGGTGTCGAAGATGGTCTCGACCAGCAGGAGGTCGGCGCCGGCGTCGATCAGGGCCTCGACCTGCTGAGTGTAGGCGGCGACGACCTGGGCCCAGGACACCGCGCGGTAATCGGGGCGGTTCACGTCAGGGGACATGGAGAGGGTGCGATTTAGGGGTCCGATGGCGCCGGCAACGAAGCACTGGCGACCAGGCGTGGCGGCTTCGGCGGCGCGGGCAGCACGGCGGGCGCAGTCGACGGCGGCATGGTTCAACTCGGTGACGATCGACTCAAGGTGGTAGTCGGCCATACCGATGGTCGTGGCGGAAAAACTGTTGGTTTCCACGATATCAGCCCCGGCGGCGAAGTAGGCGGCATGAATCTCCTCGATCACGGCGGGTTTGGTGAGGCAAAGCAGGTCGTTGTTGCCCTTTAGGTCGTGCTGAAAATCCCGGAAGCGTTCTCCCCGAAAGTCCGCCTCGGAGAGGCCGTAGGTTTGCACCATCGATCCCATCGCTCCGTCGAGCACTACGATGCGTCGCGCGAAAAGCTCGCGTAGGGCTTGGAAAGAAGGATGCTCAGCGAGCGGGATGGCAGCGTCTTTAGCGAACATGGAAAAGATAGAAGGAGTCGAATCGAAGGTGGATGAAAGGCGATTCTCCCTCTTCAGTCAAAAACATATCTTTACATTTAAATATGTTGATACGTTATTTGGTTTTTCTGCACGGTCTACAAAACGCTGGCTACTTTTTTAGGTTAAATTCTGGAGTTAAAACGGTGCTCGCCGGCTGTGGTGCGAAAGAGAAACTAGGCCTTGTTCGCGTTCTTTTGCACGTTTCTGAATAAGGGGAAGGCCGTGAGAATCGGCCACAGTTGCGCTGCGGTATCGTGCCACAAACTCCCACCTCGTCTGCGAACGGCGGGGGCAGGGCCAATCGGGTGATCAATCCGGTGAAGGCGGGAGCGAGGTTTGGAGCACGGAGTCCGAATATCCGATCAGAGATGTCTCACGCGTCGGTCGCCAAACTTTTGCGGGCGGCTGAATGCGAAATCTTCATCGCAAAAATGAAGCGTGAGAGCACGGCAGTCGCGACGCGCGCGTCAGTCCCGTTTTGCGGGCTACGTCGAGTTTTGCGGTTCGTCTGCTCGCACCCCGATCAGACCACCGAAATGAACTACATCCTTCGCCGTCGCGCCACCAGTTCGCGCCGGCTTCCGCCCTTTATTTTAGCTGCCGCGGCCCTTGCCGCGCCGGTCGCCGGTTTGCGTCTGGGCGCCGCGCAAGCCGGCGCGTCCTTGCCGTCTGCGTCCCCCGTCGGCACCGAGCGCCCGCTCTTGCTTGAGCCGGTTGTTGTCTCCGCGACTCGCACGCCACAGGACCCGGGCTATGCGTCGAGTGCGATCACGCTTCTCTCGCTTGAGGAGTTGCAACGCATTCAAATCACCGATCTTTCCGGCGCGATCGCACGTGAGCCCGGAGTAAACGTGGTCAACAGTGGCGCCACCGGTGCCGAGAGTTCGGTGTTTATTCGTGGCGCTAACTCAGACCACACGCTCTTCGTGGTGGATGGCGTTCCGATGAATTCGCGAGGGGCGCGCTACACCTCTTTTCTTGGCGGTGCTGATCTCGCGGGCATCGACCGGGTGGAGTTGTTACGCGGCTCGCAAAGCACGCTCTATGGCAGCTCGGCCATCGGTGGTGTTATACTGGTGGATACGGCCCGCGGCTGCGGTCCCGCACAGAGCGCACTTTCCGCGATGGGCGGTTCCTACGGGACCTACGGCGGGTCGGGCACTCTTTCGGGCGGCACTCAGCGACTAGGCGTGAGCGCGTCTCTTTCGCATGAACACGCGGACAACAATCGCCCCGATAATGCCTACAATGCCACCAACGGTGCGGCGCGCCTGGACCTTGTGGTCACTCCCGTCTTCACGGTCGGCGGCACTTTCCGCGACCAGAAGCGCAATTACCAAGAGCCGGGTTCTATAACTTTTCCGCTCCCAGGCGATGTTGGATCAGAAAACCGACTTGGCACTGTTTACAGCGAGTGGCGGCCGGACGCCGATTTCCGCTCGCGCCTTACTGTTGGCCTGCATCAGCGCGACTACACGTTTTACAGCTCCTCTTTTACTGACTCGGTGATGGGAGAACGCCGCCTTCTAGAGTGGCAAAACGTTTGGGAAACGAACGACTGGCTCGAACTTGTAGGTGGCTTGAGCGCAAGCCGTGAGCACGGTGCCTGGTCTGGCACAAACTACACCGAGAACCAATCGGCCGGCTATTTTCTAGCCACGGCCCGTCCAGTGCAGAATGTTTCGCTTACCGTCGGCCTGCGCTCGGATCACTTCGAGAGCTACGGCGATGAAACCACGGGTCGCTTGGGCCTCGCCTGGCGCTTGTCCTCCTCGGACACCAAACTTCGCGCGAGTTGCGGCAACGGTTTTCAAGCGCCGGGCGCGGATGATCGCTACGGCGTGCCGGCTTATTTCCAGCCCGCCAGTCCCGGGATCGCGCCCGAACGCTCCCGCAGTTGGGACGCGGGCGTGGACCAAGGTTTTTTAGGCGACCGAATTACCGCGAGCGCGACTTATTTCCAGACACACTTCGATAACCTCTTCAGCTACGATCTGGATACGTTCGCGACGATCAACATTCCCGATGCCTTTGCAAACGGCGTGGAGCTGTCGTTGGCTGGGCGCCTGTCGGACACGGTTACGCTGCATGTTGGCTACACCAGACTAGAGGCTGAAAACGAGGCCAACAAGCTGCGTCTCATACGCCGCCCGCGCCACACTGTCACGCTTGATGGCGACTGGCGCGCTGACTCTGCTTGGACCTTTGGTGGTGGTGTGCGCGCCGTCATCGACCGCGTAGACGGCAATCCCTACGCGCCAGCCCGCCTCGAGGACTACACGACGGTGCGTCTTTTTGCCGCCTGGCAGGTATGCAAGGACCTAGTTCTACGTTTTCGCTTGGAGAACGCACTCGATGAAAAATACCAGGAAACGCAGGGCTACCCCGCGCTACCCCGCGCTGCCTACCTAAGCGCAGAGTGGCGCCGTTAAGCACGCTACGTTTGCATCCGCTTAACATGCGCACGCTGCTGCTTCTCTTTATCGCGCTCTGCGCGGCCTTCCCGGCGGCGAGCTGGGCCCTGCCGGTGCGGGTTGTTTCCCAAACGGTGGGTAACGACGAAATGCTGCTCGCCTTGGCCGGACCGGAGCAGATCGCCGCACTTTCCCACCTAGCCCATTCGCCAGAGTTTTCCGGGGCGGCTGGCGAGGCGGCTAACTACCCAAGAATTCTGCAAGGCGATGCGGAAACGATCCTACGTTATCATCCCACGCTGGTGCTTTTTGCCGATTACAGCCGTGTTGAACTGGTGGAGCAGGTGCGGGGTGCGGGTGTCGAGACGTTGGTATTCGATCGTTACGCGACGATCGACGACACCCACAGCTACTTGCGCCGGCTCGCCGCCGCTCTTGGGCCCGAAGCGCAGGCGCGCGCTGAACACGTCGTGGCGAACGATCTGGCTCGGCTGGCGATATTGCGCGCAAAACTAGCGCAGGCGCAGCCGGTGCGCGTGATCGCTCCATCGACCTACGGCGTCATTGCTGGAGCTGGCACGACATTCCAAGACCTGTGTGACCATGCCGCAGCCGACAATCTCGCAACCACCCTCGCCGGCCTGCGCGGTCACGCCTCGCCTCCCGCCGAGCAGATGATCGCCTGGCCGCTGGATGTTGTGGTGCTTGCGGGCCAGTCGGCAGATGGGGCGCTCCGGCCCTTCCGTTCTTTGCCACCCTACCGTTTTATGGCGGTGATTCGCGATGGACGTGCGGTAGTAGTGCCAGAGTGGATGCTCGGCTGCGTAAGCCACCGCCGGGTTGAAGCCTACGAACTCCTTGCGCGCGCTTTGCATCCGGAGTTGTTCAAGGACTGATGCGTGCCTTTGGTAAAACCCGATTCATCCGCCATTCCGGCTTGGCCCTCGTGCTGGCGGGCGTGGCGCTGCTGGTCTTTGCCCTAGCTTCGCTCACCTGGGGCGACGTGCGTCTCGGGCCGGGGCAACTGGTGGACGGTCTTTTGGGGTGCGATGAGTTTGCGGCGACTATTCTTTGGCAAATTCGGCTTCCTCGTCTGCTCACGGGTATGCTGGTCGGCGCGGCGCTCTCCGGCAGCGGCCTAGTGATGCAGGTATATTTTAACAATAGCCTCGCCAGCCCCGGTTTGCTCGGGGTGAGCGCTGGCAGCGCGGCTGGCGCAGTGGTAGCAATCGGCAGCGGCCTCGCTACATTTACGCTGCTTACTGTGCCGATTTTTGCCATCGCAGGTGCATTGGCCGCCACCTTTGGCGTCATCTTACTCGCCCGACGTGGGGCCAGCACCGAGCGGTTGCTTCTCGCGGGAGTGGCAATCAACGCTCTGCTTGGCGCGGTGACGAGCTATGTGCTCTCTGCGCCAACCGTCTCCTACGAGCGCAACGCCCAGTTGGTATTCTGGTTGATTGGCGGTCTAGAGGACCGCACTTGGGAGCACATTTGGATGGCCGCGCCTATCGTTCCGGCCGTGCTTCTGCTTCTGCCAATGGGACGATCGATGGATTTGCTCAGTCTGGGTGCGACCGAAGCGCAAAGCCTTGGCGTGGATGTGCCACGGCTGCGGCGTAATTTGCTAGGGCTTTCCACTATTCTCACCGCGCTCGCCACCGCGGTGGCGGGCACGGTGGGTTTTGTAGGGCTGATCGTGCCGCATATCCTGAGGCTTCTGGTAGGCTCTGAACACCGCCGCCTTGTGCCGCTTTCGCTCATAGGCGGGGCCGCTTTCGTGGTGGGTTGCGATCTGCTGGGGCGTTGTGCCGGTGGCGCCCGACTCGGGGTGGTCACCTCGCTGGTGGGTGCGCCGTTTTTTTTATGGCTGCTAAGGAGGGCGGAGCGATGAGCCGCGCGGCTTTGTCCTTGCGCGAAGTCACGGTGCCTGGGCGTTTGCATCCGGTTTCAATGGAGCTGCCGCCGGGGCTCGTGGTGGGGTTGGTGGGGCCGAACGGCTCCGGCAAATCTACCCTGTTAGCGGTGTCGGCCGGCTTGTTACCCGGGGTGGGGCGGGAGCAGAACGACGTGCGCTGGAATGGCCAAGCGGTTGCCACCATCCCAGCACTGGACCGCGGGCGCCGGGCATCCTGGACGCCAGCGGAGGCGCGATTTGAGTTTGGCTTCACCGTGCGCTCGGTCGTTGCGCAGGGCCGTTATGCGCATGGTGATGATGGCGCGGGCGTGGAAGAGGCCCTCGCGCGGCTCGATCTGGTCGCGCTGGCGGAGCGACCGGTCAACCGACTCTCAGGCGGTGAGCGGCAGCGGGTTTTGCTGGCTCGGGCGTTGGCGACGGCCGCACCCTTGCAGCTCTGGGACGAACCGCTGGCCCCCCTCGATCCGCGTCATGGATTGGAGGTGCTGTCCTTGGCCAGGAGCCTTTCGCGGGCAGGTGGAACGGTGGTGTTTTCCCTGCACGATCTTCGGCTCGCGCAGGAATTGGATTTCGTGGTCCTCTTGGAGGGGGGGCGGTTGCGGGCGGCGGGCGCTCCAGCTGAGGTTTTGACCCCGAAGCGCGTGCGCGCGGTTTTTGGGGTGGAGTCGTGTCTTCGGCCGAGTTTGTGTCTGTCGCTGCCCTAAGGGTTTGCGGTTATCGTTTGGCCTATGTCCACTTTGAGGTCCTCTGGATCCTCTTTGAGGCGAATGGTTAACCGTAAGATTTATAGGGTGAGCCAGCCCAAGAAGGAATTCAGCTAATCCCAGGGTAGGGGTGGCATGAGTCCTGCAAACTGTGGCGACGCCCTTCACCGGCTTCTCTCTCCTTGTGCCGCACGCGCGTCGCTTCTATCCAATTAAGCACCATGTTTACTCGCATTCCCTGCCTGTTCCGACTCGCCGTGCTCACTTTGGTGTTTGCTACCAGCTGGGTTTCGGCCGCCTCGGTTAAAATCGTCCGCGTGTGGCCTGATTATCGTCCCGCCGAGTCCTTTGTCCGCATCGGAGAGTATTTCGGTGGTAAGGAGAAAGCTTCCGAGTTGATTCTACGTTCGCAGGAGAATTCGCGCGACGGCTACTATTTTCTGACTCGATTCAAGACTGACGAGGCCCTGTCTGGCTCCATCCTGGCTCTGGAGTATGTCTTGCCTGGCGAAGAATCGCCTCGCGTGCAGTTTTTTCCGCTCGACCTGCCCCGTGGCTCGCGTGCCGTCCTCGCAGGCCTGACTGGTCCCGACTGGCCCGGTGCGGCCATCGCGCCCTCCGCTTGGCGCCTGCGCTTGCTTGGCCCCGCCGGCGATGAGTTGGTCCGTGAGCAGAGCTTTTTGTGGTCGCTCCCCCCTTTGCCTCTCCCCGCGGCAGTCGTGAATTAGCCTTGGGGTGGGCTTGCTGCGCCTCTTTTAACATGCCCGATCTTTTTGCCGCTTACGAAATCGAAAATTTTTATGACGAGATGTTCGCCGCTCCTGGGCGTCCTCATCCTCATTATCAGCGGCTCCACGATCGCTTCGGGCAGATGGACGGCATCAGCGAGTTGCTCTCCCGCCAGCGCACCGCCGATCAGACTTTCGTTAATCGCGGCGTTACCTTCACCGTTTACTCGGACAATAAGGGCACGGAGAAGATTTTCCCGTTCGATCTGATCCCGCGCATCATCCCCGCCCATGAATGGGCACACCTCGAGGCCGGTCTGCGCCAGCGCATGGAGGCGCTCAACCTTTTCCTTGCTGATATCTACGGACCCCAGCGGATTCTCAAGGCGGGCGTCGTCCCCCGCGAGATGGTGGTGACCTCAAAGAACTTCCGGCCCGAACTGGTCGGCGTGCCCATCGCCCGGGATCTTTACGTCCATATTAACGGCACTGACCTCGTCCGCGACCAGCACGGCACCTACCGTGTGCTGGAGGATAATCTCCGCACCCCCTCCGGCGTCTCCTACGTGCTCGAGGATCGCCAGGTGATGAAGCGGGTTTTCCCCAACCTCCTTCGCGATTACCGCGTCCGACCGGTCGAGACCTACACCAGCGATTTGCTCGCGCTCTTATTGCATTTGGCCCCCGCCCACGTGCCCGAACCCACCGTCGTTTTGCTCACTCCCGGGGTCTACAATAGCGCCTACTTCGAGCACAGTTTCCTCGCCCGCCAGATGGGCATCGAGATTGTCGAGGGATCGGACTTGGTGGTGGAAAACGACCGCGTGTTCATGCGCCGCACCGATGGTCTCGCGCCCGTCCATGTGATCTACCGCCGTATCGATGACGACTTCCTCGATCCGACCGTGTTCAACCCGAAGTCACTCCTTGGCGTCCCCGGTCTTTTTGAGGCCTATCGCAAGGGCAACGTCGCCCTTTGCAACCCTATCGGCACCGGCGTAGCGGACGACAAGGCGATGTATCACTACGTGCCTAGGATGATCAAATTTTACCTCGGGCAAGACGCCATCCTTCCCAACGTGGAGACCTTCCTCTCTGGAGAGGCTAAGGACCTAGAATACATCCTCGCGAATTTGGAGAAATTGGTCGTAAAGTCAGTTAACGAGGCCGGCGGTTATGGCATGTTGGTCGGCCCGCACAGCACCCGCGCCCAAATTGAGGAGTTTCGCGCCAAGATCATCGCCGATCCACGCAATTTCATCGCCCAGCCCACCCTCGGTCTCTCCCGCTGTCCGGCCGTATGCGGAGACGCCATCGAAGGCCGCCACATCGACCTGCGCCCCTACATATTGAATGGCGCCAGTATCAAGATCATGCCCGGTGGCCTCACCCGTGTCGCCCTCCGCAAGGGCAGTTTGGTGGTCAATAGCTCCCAAGGCGGCGGTTCAAAGGACACCTGGGTGCTCGCCGCCGACCATGAGGCCGCCACCCCGGCGGTGCCGGAGAAAATCATCGTTTGAAAAATCCGATAGACGAAATCGAAAAGACGAATGAAAGCCGCCGCTTACGATCTCGTGGAGCGCACCGTGAAATTCGGCGAAATCGTCATCGACCTTTTTCTCGCGCTTGAAACCAACCCCGTCGTGAAACCGCTCATCTCGCAGTTCGTCCGCGCCGCCACCAGCATTAGCGCGAATTCCTGTGAAGCGGATGCCGCCGCGGCGCCCCGCGATTTCCGTCATAAGATCGCCCATTGCCGAAAAGAGTCCCGTGAGACGATGCATTGGTGCCGCATGCTCGCCCGCGCGTGTCCCGCGCATATAACCCCGATCCGCGCTCTTTGGAAAGAAGCCGAAGAATTAAACGAAATATTATTCTCCAACATCTTCCGCAAAATTAACCCCGCCACCACCGCCTAGGCCGCCCCTCCAGCGATTTCCTTCTCCGCCCGTCGTCATTCGGATTTTCCTCCCACCCCATGCTCTCCCGCGTCGCTAATCTGATCTACTGGATCGCCCGCTATCTCGAACGCGCGGAAAACACCGCCCGCATCGTCGAGGTGAATGCCCAGCTGGTGCTCGATCTTCAATCTCGCCAGGACGCCGACGATCCGCGCGCCTGGGAACCTCTCGTGTTCGTGACCGGTTCCGACGAGCAGTTTCACGAGCTCTACGGCGAAAAGGTCACCGAGCGCGCCGTCATTGAGTTCATGCTCTTCGACAAGCGGAACCCTTCGTCCGTGCTCTCTTGCGTCGGCTTCGCCCGCGAAAACGCCCGCTGCATCCGCGATCAGCTTTCCACTGAGCTTTGGGAGACGATCAATACCTTTTTCCTCCGTCTGAAGGACGACGACTTCACCCGCTACGCCCAACTGGGCGCGGCCGATTACCTCGCCTGGATCAAGACCCAGACCCAGCTCTTTCACGGCGTCGCCGACGCCATGCTGCCACGCGATGACGGTTGGTGGTTCTACGGTCTCGGCCGACACCTCGAGCGCGCGGACAACACCTCCCGCATCCTCGATATTAAGTATTTCATGATCCTGCCCAGCGTGCAGGCCGTCGGCTCTGCCCTCGACATGGTGCAGTGGGCCTCCGTTCTACGCTCCTGCTCCGCCTTCGAGGCCTTCCGTCGCTCTCGCCGTGGTGATCTCGACCTCGCCCGCGTCGTGGATTATTTGCTTCGTGGCGAGGACTTCCCACGCAGTATCCTCTACTCTGTTGCCGAGGCCGAGCAGTGCCTGGTTCGCATTGGTCCAGGCGACGGCGAACCCCATGTCACTGCCGTCCACGACCTCGTCCGTTCCCTTCGGGACGATTTGGAAAATGCCGACCCTAAGTCGATTATCGCCGCCGGCCTTCACGAATATTTAGACAGCCTCCAGCTCCGTCTGGAGAATATCCACAACGCCATCCAAACCGCCTACATACACCACGGGCGTTCTAATCTGCAGATGCAGGCCCAAGCCTGATTTTTGCCTATTTTAGGCGATTGCCTTCGCCTTTATCGCAGTAGTGGAGACAATCGCCTTATGTCATCGCGCCTAATCCTGATTTCTTGGGTTCTCTTCGCCACCGTTGTTTCGACTGCCCTTGGTGCCGATTCCAGCGTGCACTCCGGTTCCTCTGCCGCCACCCCGACCGCCCCTGGTGATGTGCGTTTTAGTGACGGTCTGGGCAAGTTTTCCGCTCGCACGCCGCTTGCCCTTATCCCGATTTACCAACTTGAGGTGACCGCGGCCAACGCCGACTTCGCGGTAAAGGCCCTCAATACCGAGATCGAGCGCCTTTACACTCACGCCAAGACTCTCGATTCCGGCGCCGCCCGCCGCGCATTCGAGAGCCGCATCTATTTTTTCGATAAACGACTCCGCCCCCTCGCCAATTCTTTCGACCCTGCCGCCTGGGAATCCCTCCGCGCCGACGTCCGCGCCGAGTGGGTTTCCATCCTTTCCAGCCTAGCACCAGCGGTGGCCTCCTCGACCGCTCGGGACTGAGCTTGGGCTAGGCTAGATTGGCTCAGGTCTCCGTGATTGCCTTTCGGGGCGCGCTTCGCCTCGGCCGCCTTGTTTGCCAGCCGGCCCTTATTCTCCCACGGTTGCGGCCATGAACGCTTGGCACCCTTGGCAACCTGTCCCGTCCCTGTCGCGCTCGCTTAGCGCCAGCGTCCTCGCCGAGTTGCTCGATGGCGGTCAATCCTTTCGTTGGCACGCACTGCCCGAGGGTGGTTTTGAGGGTGCGTGGTGCGGGCACCACGTGCGCGTCCGCCCCTCGTGCTCCGATTCTGGCGCCCTGGAGTTTAGCGCGCCAGCTTGGGCCAATCCGGCGGTTACCGCTACCGCCTTGCGAACTTATCTAGCCGGTCCGCCCGCCGATCCCGATAGCCTGCCTTGGCGCAGCGACCCGCATCTCGCGACCTGCCTTGCCGCCTTCCCAGGCTTGTCCATCCTGCGCCAACCCTTTGGCGAGACCCTGCTGGGCTTTGTGTGCAGCGCCACTAAGCAGATCGTTCAGATTAAACAAATGCTCGCGCTGCTTGCCACCCGTCACGGGCAGCCACTGCACCCCGCTGGCGCCGACTCGGGCTCCGATCTTCGGCCTTTGGATTTAGGCATTCGTATTTTCCATCGTCTGCCTACCTGGCCCGAGCTCGCCGCCGTATCCGTCGAGCAACTGCGCGCCTGCGCTCTCGGCTTTCGCGCCCGTCACGTCGCTGGCATCGCCGCTCGCCTCAGCGCCGAGCCCGACTGGCTTGAGACTACCGAGCATGCCCCCTACGCGGAGGCAAAGGCCCGCCTGCTCACCTTGCCTGGAGTGGGGGAGAAGGTCGCTGACTGCGTCCTGCTCTTCGGCGCCGGCCGTTTGGAGGCCTTCCCGGTCGACACTTGGATAATCAAGGCCATGGCTCGACGCTACGGGCTTGAGGGTTGGGGGCCCGCTCAGGTCGCCCACTTCGGTCGCACCCACTTCGGCCTCCAGGCCGGCCTCGCCCAGCAATACCTGTTCGCCTACGAACGTGCTGCCGCCCGCTTGCGGGTGTAAACCCAGTCAGTAGGTATTCGTTTTCCCCTTACTGATTCGCTGCTCACAGGGGATAATTTGCGATTCAGGCACGCGCCAACTTACGCATCCAGTGTCTTGAAACAAAGAGGTGACGAGGTCTCCGGGATTAGACCCGATCCTAGCCTATCGTTTCCCTTGGACGGGGGATGTTGCGTGGACAATTCCGGTAGTCGTCCTCAACGTTCTCAAGCGGTTAAAGGCCGCCCGAAACCATGTTTTAGCCCTTCCTGGCGACAGAATTTCCTTCCGGCTGGACTAGAATTATCGCACCTAAGCCCTTGCGGTTTAATTATCTGGCATAAAGACCGGCACTTCGGGGTGCCTTTGTCGCGATTTTCTAAAAACCTAGCTTGACGCCGGGCGTCGCAGAAACCACTTTGATGACAAGCCCCTATGAGTATCACCCAAAAATTATCCAAGCGCGGAGCTATCCTCGCTGCATCCCTCGTTCTCGGAGCCGCTTTCACCGCCTCCTCGCTGTCCGCCCAATCTGTCTCGACCACTCCAGTTGGCGCTGTGACCACAACGGTTAAAGCCAAGTCTGATGAGCGCGCCGGTATTGTTCTTCAACGCCCCTCTCTTTACACCTCTAAGGTGTCTTCGGTTGCCTCTGGGACTATCACTGTATCCGGCACTATTTCTTCACTCGGTTCCGAGACCAAGTATGTGAAGTTCACTTCTGGCACCCAGATTGGCGAGTGGTTTACCCTTACCGCTTCCTCCAGCACCACTTTGACCGTTGCTGAGAACCTTGCGACCCTAGGCGTCGTCGCTAATGATACTTTCGAGGTTCGTCCTTTCTGGACTTTGGCGAGTTTGTATCCTGCCGGCGGTGGCCTTCCTGCTTCTACCGATTTCTACGACCCATCATCATTTGTATTCTTCAACAATCCTACTGCTGTCGGAATTAATCTTTCTACTTCTGGGGCCTACTTCTACTTCGTTGGAGACGTTGATAATCCTGCAGGTTGGTATGATAATGACAGCTTGAATCTCTCAAACAACACGATCATTAACCCTGATGTCTCCTTGGTCCTCCGCAACGGAACGGCAGTAAACAAGTCTGTCGTGACGGTCGGCGAAGTTCCGGCAGTCAAGAATGCTATCACAGTTGTTGCTAAAGCTTCTGCTCTTCAGGACAACGTCATTTACAATCCCTACCCGGCCGATTTGTCTCTTTCTACCTCTGGTCTGGTTTCATCGAATGCCGTTAAGCCTTCGCCTGATATCTACGATCCCTTAGACCAAGTTTTTGTTTATGCTAAAAGCTCAACTGGTCTTAATCCCTCTACTTCTAAGGCCTACTTTTATTTCGTGGGTGATGCTGACTTCACCGCTGGTTGGTATGATGGTGATCTTAACTTGGTCTCTTCGGATAAGATTCCCAGTGGTGCTGCATTCATCATTCGCAAAGCAAAAGGTTCTAATTCCGTCGTTAGCTGGATTCCTCCCCTTCCCTACACTCTTTAACTCTTAATTAAAATACTTAACCCTTACCTCCACAAACATGAATAAAAATATCAAACTCGCCCTTACTGCGGCAGTCACGCTCGCGACCGGCCTTATCGCCAATGCAACCGTAACCTTTACCGGCACAGCGCTCTTAAGGGTTCCCAATATTTCTGCTGGTGATGTTTCTTATTTCGTCATTGACGAGAATAATACTGGTTTCGGTAACATCGGCTCTATAAATCCAAACACCTCGACCTTTACCGCTGGGACTATCTATGATGGAACCGCCCTGACTGTTGGAAGTGATAATCTTGGCTCTAATTTCACGATTGTTGGCACAAAGACCGCTGCTGGAACGTCCAGTGTTTCCCTCAGCGGTAGCTATTCTGCTTTTGCCCTAGGCAACGGTGTAGATACCGGAGACAAGTTTGCTATCATCGTTTTTGAGACCTCGACGTCTACTGCGAATGCTGGTGATACTTATCGCATCTATACAGATGCGTCTTGGACAGTGCGCGCCGACCCATCCACTACCAGCTTCTCTGCCACCCCTGGCGCTGACACTTTCCTGCAACTCGGCGCGACTGCGACTCCTGCTTTCACGAAGACAGTAGTTTCCGCAGTTCCTGAGCCCTCCACCTATGCCGC
>RGVP01000220.1 GCA_010027235.1 bacterium | reverse complement strand
GTAAGCACGGGCTCCGATGGACGCGCACGGCGGAAAGATCTTACTTCGCGGCCGTGGCGTTCTTCGCGCGCCAAGGCTTTCCCTTAGAGCGTAGCGAGGATGGCGTTGAAAGTCGCGCTGGGACGAAGGGCGGCGGAGGCCTTCGCGTCGTCCGGTTTGTAGTAGCCGCCGATGTCGGCGGGTTTGCCCTGCACGGCGATGAGCTCGGTCACGATCTGCTTCTCGGCGGCGGTGAGCTTTTCGGCGAGCGGGGTGAAGACGGCCTTGAGGGCGGCATCCTTGGTCTGGGCGGCGAGGGCTTGGGCCCAGTAGAGGCCGAGGTAGAAGTGTGACCCGCGGTTGTCGATGCCGGCGCCGACTTTGCGGGCCGGGCTCTTGTCGTTTTCGAGGAACTTGCCGTTGGCCTCGTCGAGGGTTTCGGCGAGGACCTTGGCCTGCGCATGGTTCTGGGTGATGCCGAGGTGCTCGAAGCTGGCGGCGAGGGCGAAGAACTCGCCAAGGCTGTCCCAGCGGAGGAAGTTTTCCTCGGTGAACTGCTGCACGTGCTTGGGCGCAGAACCGCCGGCGCCGGTTTCAAATAGGCCGCCGCCATTCATCAAGGGGACGATGGAGAGCATCTTGGCCGAGGTGCCGACTTCGAGGATGGGGAAGAGGTCGGTGAGGTAATCGCGGAGGACGTTGCCGGTGACGCTGATGGTATCGAGGCCCTGCACGAGTCGCTCGAGGGTGAAGCGGCAGGCGGCGGCGGGCTCGAGGATGCGGAGGTCAAGGCCGGCGAGGTCGTGGTGCTTCAGGTATTGCTCCACCTTGGCGATGATCTGGGCGTCGTGCGCGCGGGCGGCATCGAGCCAGAAGACGGCGGGCGTTTGGCTGAGGCGGGCACGGTTCACCGCAAGCTTTACCCAGTCCTGCACGGGAGCGTCCTTAGTCTGGCAGGCGCGCCAGATGTCGCCGGTATCAACGGAGTGGAAAAGCAAAGTCGCACCAGTCTCGTCCACGACGCGAACGGTGCCGGCGGCAGGAATCTCGAAGGTCTTGTTATGCGAGCCGTATTCCTCGGCGGCTTGGGCCATCAGGCCGACGTTGGGCACGCTGCCCATAGTCTTGGGGTCGAGGGCGCCGTGCTGGCGGCAGAAGTCGATGACCGTCTGGTAAACCCCAGCATAGCTGCGGTCGGGGATGAGGGCGAGGGTGTCCTGGGCTTTGCCAGCAGCGTTCCACATCTGGCCGGAGGTGCGGATCATAGCCGGCATGGAGGCATCCACGATGACGTCGGAGGGGACGTGAAGATTGGTGATGCCCTTGTCCGAATTAACCATGGCGAGGGCCGGGCCGGCGGCATAGGCGGCGGCGAGATCGGCCTCGATCGCAGCTTTCTCGGCAGCGGGGAGTTTCTCGATCTTGGCCAGAAGGTCGCCGAGGCCGTTGTTCAGATCAACGCCGAGGCTGGAGAGGGTGGCGGCGTGTTTGGAGAGAACGAGTTTGAAAAATACCTTCACCGCGTGGCCGAAGAGGATGGGGTCGGAGACCTTCATCATAGTGGCCTTCAAGTGGAGGGAGAGCAACACGCCGTCAGCCTTGGCGCGGGCGATGGCGGACTCGTAAAACGCCACGAGGGCGGCTTTGCGCATCACGGTGGCGTCGAGGATCTCGCCGGCCTTGAGCGGGGTCTTTTCCTTCAGGACGAGAACGGAGCCATCGGTCTTGACCAACTCAATACGAACGGTGGTGGCGGCCGGGACGGTGACGGATTGCTCGTTGCCGAAAAAATCGCCGGCAGCCATGGACGCGACGTTGGTTTTGGAGGCAGGGGACCAGGCGCCCATGGAGTGCGGGTGCTTCCGGGCGTAGTCTTTGACGGCCTTGGGCGCGCGGCGGTCGGAATTACCCTCGCGGAGAACGGGGTTAACGGCGGAGCCAAGGACCTTGGCGTAGCGGGCGCGGGCATCCTGCTCGGCAGCGGTGGACGGGGTCTCGGGGAAATCGGGGAGCGCATAGCCCTTGGCTTGGAGCTCCGCGATGGCGGCTTTTAGCTGCGGGATGGAGGCGGAGATGTTGGGCAGCTTGATGATGTTGGCCTCAGGCTGGAGCGTGAGCGCGCCGAGTTCAGCGAGGGCATCGGGCACGCGCTGAGCGGGCGGCAGCAGATCGGCAAAGGCGGCGAGGATGCGGGCCGCGACCGAGATGTCCCGCGTCTCCACGTTCACGCCGGCGTGTTTGGCGTAGGCCTGCACGATTGGCAGGAAGCTGTAAGTGGCAAGGGCGGGGGCCTCGTCGGTGATGGTGTAAAGGATCGAAGGAACGGCGGACATGGCGCGATGGGAAGAGTTGAGGAACGTAGCTGAAAGCCAAGCCACCGCGGGCGGACGGTCAAAGGCATTTGCGGGCCGCAGGACACGCTCTGGCGTTTTCCGGCTCGCCGTCCGGGGGCAGCGCCTGCGTGCTCGGCACATGAGCACTGCCAAACCCACCGCCAAGGCCACCGCCGCTGAAAAAATCGAGATTCGCGCGGACCCGATTGAGCTGACTCAGCTTTTGAAGTTTGCCGGGCTCTTCGAAAGCGGCGGCGAGGCCAAACACGCGATCAACAACGGCGCGGTCACGGTAAATGGAGCGGTCGAAACTGCCGCCCGCAAAAAGATCCTGCACGGCGACGTCATCAGCTGCGCCGGCCAGACCTTGGTGGTGAAAAGCCTTTCCAAGTAAAACACAGCCAAGCTCAGGCGCTCGGCCCCTTCGCCTGGGGCAAAGCCGGCGCCGCGGGGAAAAAGTTTCGTCGCGTCGCGCTATTCCCCCTCGCCGCTTGGCGCTCACCGGGCTCGCCGTAGGGCTTACGGCGGTAGCCGCCGCGATTGGGGTCCAGCGCACAGGCGATCTGATAACGCTGCATCCGGTCGAAAAGCTCAAGGAGCTGCGTCTTGTCGGGGTAGGCATCCAGACCACTTTGCTCAAGCGCCAGCAGGGTCTCGTGGATCGCCTCGAGCGTGCTCAGGCAGCCGGCTTGGGGCTGTTGTTTGATGATGAAACGGCTGGGCGCGGATGGCGTGAACATGATCCGCGGTAAGGCCTGCAGGGAAGGCGAGAGGCGGAGCATCTTGCGAGCGCAGGCCCAAGTCGCATCGAGCACCAGCACCACCAGGCGCCGACCGCCAAGCTCCGCCGGCGCCAGCTCACCCTGCGAGAGATTGCGGGCCGTCGGGCCCGGATAGAGCAAAACCACCTGATTATCCGGGTCTCGGAGGAGACTCTGGACTTCCGCATGCTGCTCG
>RGVP01000219.1 GCA_010027235.1 bacterium | reverse complement strand
CCGGCGCAGTTTGTCTGGCCGGGGCTGGCGATGGCGACGACCGCGGGTTTGTTGGTTTTGTTAGCGGTAGGGTATGCTCGCGGGTGGCGGCGGCGGGAGGGTGGATTTTGGGTGCCCTATGCGGTGCTCGGCCTCGTGCTTGTGCTCGGGGTGCGGGGTGTTATTCTGGGGCCATGAAAAGTGCTTACGAATTGGCGATGGAACGGCTGGATAAATCCGGCCCTCGGGAAAAGCCGCTTAGTGCGGCGCAAAAAGCGCGTCTGGCGGAGCTAGACAAGGTCTACAAAGGCAAGTGGGCAGAGCGGCAGGTTTTCCTGACCGAGCAGCTGGAAAAGGCCCTCGCCAAGGGTGATGCCGATGAGGCGGAGCAGGTGCGGGTGCAACTGGCGCGCGAAAAGACTCGGCTCGAGGAAGAATGCGAGGAGGAGAAAGAGCGCGTGCGGCGCGAGACGCGGGGTTGAGCCGCGCGTTTCGGTTCAGGCCCAGACGAAGTCGGCCACGACGGGCAGGTGGTCGCTGGCAAGGCTGGGGACGACTTTAGCTGCGACGCAGCGGAGCGGCGCGTTGTAGAAGATGTGATCGAGCACGTAAGGCATCCGGTGCCACGTGACTGCGGAGGTCTGGGCGGTGGTAAAGCCCTCGGCGGCGAACTCGCCGGCGAGGCCGACGTGGTCGCGGACGTTGAAGTCGCCGGTGAGGAGGGTAGGAGTGGTGCCCGCGGCGCGCAGGTGCCCGGCGATGCGGCGGCGTTGGCCGGGGTGGGTGCGGCTGTCGGTTTTCAGCATGAAAAACGCGAGCAGGTGGGTGTTTAGCAGGGCGATTTCGCGGCCGGCGACGGTGGTGCGGGCGCCGATCAGCAGGCGATCGGTGGGGGTTTTGGTTTCGCCGCAGAAATTGAACTCGATTGGAGGCGAGGGCAGGTCCTCGGCGAAGGTGGCGGTCAGGGGCGTGCGTGAAAAGATGGCGAGGCCGATGCCGAAGGGCAGTTCACGCGGGTCGGGTCGGGGGAAAGCGAAGTGGGCGTGGTAGCCGGGTAGAGCCGCGCGCAGGCGTTCGAAATTTTCGGCGTTTTGGTGGGCGTCGGAACGGGCGTGTTCCACTTCTTGCAGGTGAATGATATCAGCCTCGTGCGAGCGGATCTCGGCGATGGTATCGTCTAGGCGAATCGGTGCGTGATCGGGATCGTGTGCGTGCCAGATCTGGCCGAACTGCATGTTGAACTGAAGAATGCGAAAAGGTTTCACGCTTCGCGAGTGATGGGGCGGCGGTTGAGGAGGGCCGAGGCGTCCAGCAGAGGCCTCAAGGGGTGGCGGCCTTAGTGGGCGAAGATTGGGCGGAGGCGTCGGCGGCGGGGCGTTCGGAACCGGCGGTGGTGACGCTCACGCTCTGGTTGCCGTTTTTGCGGAAGACGAAGCGGTTGATGCGATCGAAGGTGGTGCGTTGTTTAATGGCGGGTTTGGCTTCTTTGGCAAAGGGGGAGGCTTCGCCGATTTTGTCCTGGAAGCGGGTGGCTACGCGCGTGCGGTAGGTGTCCTCGGTGGTGGAGTAGCGGGACTCCTTGCCCGTCCAAGGGCTCTCTTTGCGTTCGATCGTGTCGTAGGTTTTTCGATCGGGGGTGATGAGTTCCTTGGGTTTAGACTCCTCGACGGTGATCGAGCTTTGGCGCTGGCCGACGAGCGCCTCCTTTTTCTCGACGGATGCAGTTTGGAAACGTTTGTCCATCACGACTTCATTGCGTTCCAAGGCCTTGGTTTCGGGAAGGATGGCCTTTTGTTCAGTCGAGACGCGGTCAGCGCGGCGGCTGGTATCGAGGCGGCCGGGCGCGGCGGATAGGGACAGTGGGCTCGCGAGGAGGGCGAGGCAAAGTCCGGCGGTCAGTTTCATGTTAAAGAATGGCATTTAGTCGCGCATTCTGGGGCAAGGTTATTCGGGCTCGGCGGTGCCTTCTTCGACCCAGGAGCGAGCTTCGGGGACTTGGCTAAAAAACCCGGCGAGGGCTGAGGAAAGGTGTTCGGCGTAGCGGAAATGGGCGCCAAGGCCGGTGCGCAGTTCCGCTTCGTAGATGAACTTGTCTGCGTGGGTGGAGTGCTCGAAAGGGGTTTGGGCGCCGAGTAGGAGGGAGTAGACGTAGGCGGGCGAGCCGGCGGCGAGCAGAGCGCGGGTGAGGTCGAGCTGGTCGTCGAGCAGGGATTGGTGGTCGGCGTGGGTGATCTCGGGCGGAAGGTAGAAACCGGCTTGTATGAGGGGGGTGTAGCGATGGCCGGTGCGATGGCGGTTCAGGTCGCGGAGTTCGGCGAGGGCGAGGTTGTTCCAAGCGAAACTCACGCGCATGCGGCGAGTGGCGGTGCCTTGGTGGCCGTAGCGGTTGGTGCGGGCGGAGAGGGCGTCGGGCACGCTCTGTTCCTCGGTGAGGAAGGGTGGGGTGGCGCGGTCGACGTGGACCCAGGTCGCGTCGGAGAGCGGGCGGGAGGACAGGCGGGCAAGGCCGAGGCGGCAGGAGGTGGCGAGCTCGGCGGCGGCCTGAGCCTCATGGCTGGCTTCGGCGGAGCTATGGCGCATCAGGCGCGGAGAGATTTTCAGTAACTCGCCGCGGATCAAGTCAGCGGCAGCGCGCGCCTCGGGGTGGGGCAGGGAGGCAAGGTGTTTCACTGTCTGGGCCCACATGCGCGAGGTCTGGACGAGGGCGAGGTTAGTGCGGGTGGCGAGCGGGATAAAATAGCGGGCCCGGTCGAGGGCGTAGTTTTTGCGGATGCGTGCGATGACGGCAGGTTTGGCGCCGGCGGGCACTCGCACGCGTTCGGGCTCGGCAAGGGCGAGGGTATCGAGCCGGGTGTATTCGGCCTGATAAGCGGCGAAAGCCCGGCCCATCACTTCGCGCCAGCGCGGGGCGAGTTCCGCTGGCACGCCAAGCTCGGCGGGATCGGGCAGGGCGGAGGGGGCAAGGGTGATATAGCGAGTGGACGACTCCTGTCCGTCGGCCATTTGGGCGATCTCGAAGACTTTGTAGGCAAGCCACATCGAGACGTCATCGAGGGCGATGGCGAGGCCGCCGGTGAGGCCGCCGATGGACGCGTGGCCGTAGTCGACGAACTTCAGGATGCGGTCGATGGAGGCGTCGGGGTCGGCCGGGTCAACCTTGTCCAAAATGGCGTGGATGCCCTCGTTGCTGCGCGAGTAGCGGGCGAGGACGGAGGCGAGCAATTCGGGCGTGACGCGGGGGAGATCGGCGGCGGATGGCGGAGGGACGAGGGCGAGACCGGTGATGCGCA
>RGVP01000218.1 GCA_010027235.1 bacterium | reverse complement strand
ATTCGCTGGCGCGTGACATCGTGGCGAATGAAGGCAAAGGAATTTTCTACGCAAAGAACAAACTTGGAATGCACGACCGACAACAAGTCGAAACGCGCACCGTGGACAAGTTCGATTTCGATGTCAACGATTAAAGGTTACCGACCACACAAACACCAGCTTGAAATTCATCAAGCAATCAACCAAGGCAAAGAAAAGTATTTCGCTTTGAACATCGGACGCCAGTTCGGAAAAACAATGCTTGGAATCAACCAGCTTTTATATTGGGCGATCAATGACCGTGGTTGCACGATTGCAAGAAGGTGTTCGCTGAACTTGAACGCGCCGTGGCGAAGTCGGGGTTGTTTGAATTCAACAAATCGGATTTGCGAATCACCGGGTTCGGTTCGTCGATTGAATTCTTTTCAGGTGAACGACCTGACAACATTCGGGGTAACACGTTCGACTTCATGGTCATTGATGAATTCGCGTTCACACGTCCAGAACTTTGGGACGAAGTATTGTCGGCGACGGTATTGGTCAAAGGAAAGAAGGTCATCTTTATTTCAACGCCGAAGGGAAAGAATCATTTCCACCGCGTTTGTCTTCAACACAATTACGATGAACGATTTCGTTACTTTCATTTCACCAGCTTCGACAATCCGATGATTGATCCGAAAGAACTTGAAGAACGACGGCGTTCGTTACCCGACCACGTGTTTCGTCAAGAATACCTTGCGGAATTCCTTGACAACGCTGGTGGCTTATTCAAAGGGGTGTCGGCTTGCATCGGTCAAGGTGAACGCACGAATCGAATGTATGGTGGTCTTGACATCGGACGCGCTGACGATTACACGGTGTTGACAATCCTGAACGAACACGGTCACATGGTACACGTTGAACGCTGGCGTCACGACGATTGGTCACGAATCATTGACAAGGTTGCCGGGTTGATTCGGCAATTCAACGCAATCACTACGGTCGAAGTGAACAACCAAGGTGACGTATTCTTTGAAATGCTTCACAACACGTTGCGCAACAAGGTCGTTCCATTCGTCACGACATCGAAGTCAAAACCGATTTTGATTGAAGACCTTGCGTTGTCGTTCGAACAACGTGCGATTCGTGTCAACGATGTGAAATGGTTGATTGACGAAATCGAATCGTTTACCTATATTTACAACGTCAACACACGGTCGGTTCAATATAGCGCGCCGACTGGATTGCACGACGACGGTGTCATGTCATTGGCGCTTGCTTGGAATTCATTGAAGAACAACAAATCAAAAGGAAAATATAACACGATACGTATATGAAAGTTAAATTGCCCGCAACGCTTCACGAATGCAAACCTGACCAGCTTGTCAAATGGTTGATGTTAGCTGAAGTCATCAAAGAAAAACAAGACGACGATTTGTTTCAACTGCTCGATTTTCAATGTCAACTTATTTCCGTCTTTTCAGGACTGAAGGTGTCGAAGGTCAAATCGATGAATGTCGCGGACGTTCAAAGATTGTCAAACCATTGCACGCGAATGTTGTCGTCTTATCAATACGCCGAACCGCTTGGTGAAGTGATGGTCAACGGTCAACGTTACGTGTTCGAAAAGGATTTCCGTTTGATTACGACGGGACAAATCATTGACTTGAAATTGATTGACGACATTGCGTCCGATCCGGTTCAGGCGCTTGCGATTTGTTATGTTGAAGAAGGGATGGAGTATTGTCAAGAAGACGACCGTGGTCGTGTGTTGAATCCGAACGACAAACGTTACCAAGCGTTCAAAGAAGAATTCGATGGTGTTGAATTCATGAATTTCTTCGGTTTTTTTTTGCGCGAATCCGAGAAGCGGAAGGACGCTATATTGGCGATTCAGTCGATTCGGACGTTGATGAACCAACGGAAAGTGATGGACAACTTAAAGATTCGGAATGGTTCACATGGACAAGAATCATCCACCGACTTGGACAAGAACTTGGAACAAGCATTGACGCGGTCACTAAACAACCGTATGTGAAAACGTTGTTTTGGATGAATTACATTAAATTGAAAGACGAACAAGAATACTTAATAACTAAACAATCCATAAAACATGGCTGACTTCGATTTTCTTGAAGAATTCGGGGTGTCGGCTGGTGAAGCGGAACAACCGCAAACCGTTTACGAAAAGTTCATTCTAAACGTCGGGAACAAAGTCACCGCCGACCTTCGCGAATACATCCAAAAGAATGCAATGAACACGGGCGCGCTTGCGCAATCGGTCGTGTACTTTCCTACGGGAACATTGTCGTTTGAAATTCAATCGGACTTTTATTACAAGTTCGTGGACGAAGGTGTAAACGGAATCGGTCGAAACGTCGGAAGCGATTATTCATTCAAGACGCCGTTCGTTTCTTACAACATGGCGAAGGCGATTCAGGAATGGAAAGGATTGGAAATGTCGCACGCGTTCGCGGTTGCTTCGAACATCAAGCAACGTGGACTTCGACCGAAGAAAATTACCGAATCGGTCATCACCGACGAAACGCTTGAAATGATTGCGCGCGATTTAGCCGAAGTCACTGGATTGACGTTTGAAATAAAATTTGAAAAGACAACTGACAAATGGCAATAACATTACATTCACAACCGCAATTCTTTCAACCAGCGTGCAATCCTTACATTTGGGTGTTTTCAAGCAACCAAACCGCACAACCGAACTTCAGCTTCATTGTTGAACTTTACGTTGACTTCGTGTTGGTGTCAACACATCAAGTTTTCAACGAATCGTTAAATTATGCGAAGTTCGACGCAAGCGGTGACCTTCGGTGTTTGCTGACAAGCGAAATGGTGACAACGGGCGCGTTGCTTACTTATTACGATCCAGCGTTGGCGTTTGTCAACATCAAGATTTATGAAAAGTACGGAACACCACCAACGATTCAACCGGGGTTTGTGCAAGGAACGGTGAACCGCGCTTGGAACGCGTCGCTTCGTCATCCTGACTTCATCAACTACGACCATCTTGATTACATGGTTTCAAAGCTCAATCCGAATTCGGGGAACATTCTTTTCTTGACGGATTTCCCAAGGTCACGAAAGTATTTCGTCGGACTTTACGAATCGGCATTCTTGACATTCATTGCACGGGGTTCGGCAACAAGTTACAACATTATTTTCAATCTTTACGACATTACGAACACGCTTGTGGCAACCGACACAATAAACATTTCGCTGGCGCTGAACATCGGTGTGATTGATTGCGCACCGCAAAACTTGATTTCGAACACGTCGTTTACGTTGGCGAATTTT
>RGVP01000217.1 GCA_010027235.1 bacterium | reverse complement strand
TCTTCACCCCCTCGCCGCTTACCTCGGACCCAGCCGACGTCACCCCGCTCACCGCCGACTTACCGTCCCCGCTGCCACGTTCCGACGTCCGCGCCAACGACACCATTCCCGCCGGCCATGGCCACGGTTGGCCCGTCCCCGGCACGGATGCCTACCCTCTCCGCCCGCGGCGAAGGTTACCCCGCCAACAGCCAACCCGTGCCCGACCGTTGGCGCGACACCGCCTTCGCGCCCTGGCGTCGCTACACCGCCGGCGACTTGAACGAACAACCCTTCGGACACCCCGAGCCCGAAACCTGGCACTGGTATCGCCAAAGCCTGCTCAAGGGCGACCTTCCCATCCACGGCCAAGACTGGTTTCTCGCTCTCACCGCCTCCACCGAAACCCTCTACGAAGACCGCGCCCTGCCTCTCCCTAGCGGCGTCAGCGCGTCCGCCCCCGGCCAGTCCGATTTCCTCGGCTCCTACGACACGAGCGTATTCGTGCAAAACGTCGCCCTCGACGTGCTGCTGTTTCAGGGCGAGACCGTATTCGTCCCGCCCCGCCAGACGTTCAAAATTCGCCTCGTCGCAAACTACAACCGCGCCACCGTCGCCGCCCCCGGCCTGCTCAACCCCGACCCCGGCGCGCCCTCCGGTGGCAACGACGCGCCCACCCGCCGCAACGACGCCTTCCTCGCCTTCCAGGAAGCCTTCTACGAATATCACCTCGCCGACCTCTCGCCCAACTACGACTTCGTATCGGTGAAGGTCGGTCTCCAGTCCTTCAATTCGGACTTCCGCGGCTTCATCTTCAACGACACCCAGCTCGGCGTCCGGTTGCTCGGGAACGCCGACAACAACCACCTCCAATACAACCTCGCCGTCTTCGACCTGCGCGAGAAGGACACCAATTCGGAGCTCAACACCTTCGATGCCCGCCAACAGGTTGTCGTCGTCGCCAACCTTTACCGTCAGGATTTTCTCGCCAAAGGCTACACCACCCAGGTCTCCCTTCACGGGAATTTCGACCACGGCGGCGGCGATTATTACGACACTAACGGCTCCATCGTCCGCCCCGCCCCCATCGGCTCGCCCGCACCTCATGACGTCGACGTCGGCTACCTCGGCTGGTCCGGCGATGGCCATCTCGGCCGGCTAAACATCAACCATGCCGTCTACCACGCCTTCGGGCGCGACGAGTTCAACGGCCTCGCCGGTCGCGAGGTCATCGTCTCCGCCTCCTTAGCCGCCCTCGAGCTGAGCTACGACCGCGATTGGATCCGCTTTAAAACCTCCGCCCTTTTCGCCACCGGCGATTCTAACCCGACCGACGGCCGCGCGACCGGCTTCGATAGCATTGTCGACAATACCAACTTCGTCGGCGGCCCGTTCAGCTACTACGTTCGCCAGGGCTTTAACCTCGCCGGCACTGCCGTCGCCGCGAAACAGCGTTTCTCCGTCCTCCCCGATCTCCGCACCAGCAAGACCCAAGGCCAGGCCAACTTCGTCAACCCAGGCGTCCTCCTCCTCGGCGTTGGCGCCGACCTCGACGTCACTCCGCGCCTCCGCGCCTTCGTGAACGCCAACCACATCGATTTCGCCCGCCCCGAGCCAATCGAGACCGCCCTTTTCACCAACGAGGTTCACACCGACCTCGGCTGGGATCTCTCCCTCGGCGTCCAATGGCGCCCGCTGTTGACCGACAATATCGTCGTCTCCGCCGGCTACGCCGTCCTCCTGCCAGGACGCGGCTTCGAGGATATCTACCGCAACACCGTGCCCTCTGTTCCCGGCCTCTCCCGCTCGCCGGAACCCGCCGATCAGCTGCACAGCGCCCTAATCGCCGTGACGCTGACATACTGACTCCCCCCCGCCTTTCCCCGTGCTCACCGTGGTTAAAAATTTCCGTCTCCGCCGCCTCGTCCTTCCCGCCGCCGTCGCTTGGAGTCTCGCCGTCGCGTCTCTGCTCCTCTTTGCCGGCCCCACCGAGCGCGCTGCCCCCGCCATCGCACCCGCGGTACCACCCAAAAATCCCGCGATCACAAAGGTGCTGGCGTTGGTGTTGTTGACGCTCATTCCGCACAGTTGGGCCGCGACGGCTTGCTCAGCGACGGCACGCGTGGCCAAGCCCAACCGGGAGCGTTTCAGCAGTTGCAAAAGTCCAACCATGGCGACGCAACCGAGAGCGAAGACAAACATTAGGTCGCCGCGCAAAAAGTAAGGACCGACCTCGATGTTGGTGCTTGCAAACAGAGCCGGAAAGTTCTGCGGCATACCCCGCGTGATGTGCGAGATCAACTCTTCGATGGCGAGCAACATCCCGAGCGTCGACATCAGAGTCGCCATGGGGTTGTCGAGCGGTAGAAACCGAAAACAGACGAGGTAGATCAGCCAGCCAAGCGCGCCACCGGCGAGTGCGGCCACCAGATAGACAGCCGGCGCTGGGAACACGTTGACGACCAGCAGGCTGAGGTAGGCGGCACCAATGGACGCCGCCGCGTAGGCCAGATTGATCTTGTGCATCACGCCGAAGATCAGCGTGAAGCCAATTCCAATCAGGGCATAGATCGCCCCAAACAGAACGCCATCAATGACCGACTGTGAGAGGTCGAGAAAGTACAAAGAATCCATTGGACCGCTGGCAAGGTGCAACCCACCCTGCAGACTTGCCCGAAGCGAGCAAGCGCAGGGCTGTACGCGAGGGCCTTTGTTACTGGGCTGGGGTGTGGGCGACCGTCCAGTTGCCCCCCTTCGCCTGTACGAATAGGAACGGCTTGATCGCCTCGCGATCGTCCGTACGGCCTACTTTCCCGAGCAGGCCAGTGGTCTGCTTGAGCGCCGCCAAGCCGTCCCGCATTTTTTGACGATCGGCCTGCACGGTGTCAGGGCGGCCCATCACTTTTTGTTTTTCAACCAATTCCTTGAGAGTGAACACATTCTCGAAGGCAGCTGCGTTGTGCAGGTCCATGTTGTACTTCGAATTCAGCGCTTGCACCGCTGCTGCGGCGTTCTTTGCCTCCTCCGTTACCGGTGCAAAGCTGGTCGGGATCAGCAGCCCCTCTGCTTGCGCGCCACAACCCTGCAGCGTTTCCATGCTCGAGGACGATGTCAGGCCGACAATCAGCTTGGGTTTCACATTCTGACGCGCCATTTCTTTGAGCACGCCACACGTGGTGAACGGGTGCGAGGAGATTGCGACGACATCGGCGTTGGCGCGCTTCATCTCACGCACTTGATTCGAAAAATTGATATCGTTAAGGAGCCACTCCGATTGCCCCAGAACCTGCAGGCCGTTGTTCCCGGCTTGGGTCTTGATGAC
>RGVP01000216.1 GCA_010027235.1 bacterium | reverse complement strand
ATCAAATCCGCACCGGGCGGCCGGCCGCGGAGGATTCGAAACAGGCATCAAGCACACGCTGCACTTCGCTGCCGCGCGCGAAGTCGGGCTGTTCGGGGCGGCCGGTGCGGATGGCGGAAATAAAACGGCTATGGTTGTTGGGCGTGGGTTTGGCTCGGACTTCACGCCAAGTGGCGGTGGCGGCGTCGCGTCCCGTGCAAGCCCGATACACGTCTGTGCCGAGATCGGAATCAAAGGACAAAGCGCCGAGGGTGCCGTGGAGTTTTAGGGCAAGTCGGTTTGGGTGCCCGGTCGCCCACCGGGTCGTGTGAATCGTGCCGAGCGCGCCGTTGGCGAACTCGACGTTCAGGACGGCGCTATCGTTGGCATCCAGTTGGTATTCGCCGATGCGGTTGCGCGAGGCCTTGGGAAAAGTCTTTAGCTGGCAATAGACAGACTTAAGCGGGCCAGCCGGAAAAGTCGCAAAATCAACGATATGCACCCCGACATCGCCCAGCACGCCCTTGGAACCGTGGCCGGTGGAGAGTCGCCAGAGCCAAGCTGGCGTGGTGCGCCAGTCGCCCCAGATGGGGGCGGTTAACCAAGTTTGCAGGTAACTGGCCTCGACGTGGCGCAGCTCGCCGAGTTCCCCCTGCCCCACCCTCACGGCCATGGCCTGCAGGGCGGACCAATCGCGGTAGGAGAAATTCACCATCGCCACCGTGCCGGCCTTTTTCGCGGCGGCAACCATGCGGCGGGTCTCGGCGTGGTTGAGCCCGAGGGGTTTTTCGCAAAGCACGTGCTTGCCTGCTTTTAACGCTTGGATGGACAGCGCGGCGTGGAAGGCGTCCGGGGTGACATTCGATACCGCGTCGCAAGGAACGTCGCGCAGCAGGGCGCGGGCATCGGTGTAGGCGCCGGTGGCAGGAATGCCGTGCCGCGCGCAGAAATCCTCGACCCGCGCCCGATCGACGTCGCAACCCCCGACGATCTCGACTCCCGGGATCTGGCGATAGAGCTCGACGTGACGATTGGCCATGCCGCCGGTGCCAATAATGGCGACGCGCACGGGCTTGGGTTTGGCGGGGGATTTTTTAGGGGAAGCCATGGGGAAAAGGAGAAGCCCAAAAACGCGACACGCTTCAACGATGGCCCCCGGTGGGCCGGGACGCGGCCTCCGAATCGCTCGGCAAAGGCTCGAGGGGAGGCATGTTTAAACAGCTATCCGCAATCCGCAGCCCGGAGTGCGCCCAACGAACACCATTGGCGATAACCTGTTGGACTTGAGCGTTATGGTAAGTCGGGTAGGTCTCGTGCCCGGGACGGAAATAGAAGATTTTACCATTCCCCCGCCGCCAGGTGGCACCGGAACGGAAAACCTCTCCGCCGGTGAACCAGCTGATAAAGATCAATTCGTCCGGCGTCGGGATGCCAAAGGGTTCGCCATACATCTCCTCGGCCGGCAGCTCGAAATAAGCGCCGAGTCCGCGGGCGATGGGGTGCGAGGGGCAAACCACCCACAGGCGTTCCTTATCGGTAGCCTCGCGCCACGTCAGCGAGCAGGTGTCGCCCATGAGGCTCTTAAAGATCTTGGAGTAGTGCCCGCTGTGCAGCACGACCAGCCCCATGCCTTCCAGCACGCGGGCGCGCACCCGGGCCACGACCGCGTCGGCCACTTCGTGGTGCGCCATGTGGCCCCACCAGACGAGCACATCGGTCTGCTCCAACGCCTCAACGGTGAGGCCGTGCTCGGGCTCATCGAGGGTGGCAGTGCGGACCACTAAATCGGCGTGGTGCCCCAGCGCATCGGCGATGGTGCGGTGCATACCGGAGGGGTAAATCGCGGCGACCTTGGGATTTTGCTTCTCGTGGCGAAACTCGCTCCAGACGGTGACTCGGATCAAGGGGGTGGGTGTCATGGCGGCAAAAGCGCTAGGGTAAAGCCTTCGGCGATTCCACCGCTAAATCGGTGGGCCGAGGCTAGGTATTCGCGTCCTCGCCGGCCTCGATCTTGCGCTGGTTCACCGGGAGGTGATGCGGCAGCACCAGATAATAGTTCATCAGCCACCAACTGCGCGAGGAACGGTAGAATAGAATCGGGAACCCCACCGCGCCCAAGCCCGCGAGGATGACGGCCGGCCGGCCGGCGAGCAGGCCCGCTAGGTAGGCTACGAGCACCGGAACCAGAAAACCGCAGACGGTGACGCCGTAGTTGAGCGACATGGCGCCGAGGAAACTGCCTTCGTCGCGCTCGAACTTCAGCCCGCAATCAGCGCAGGCCGGCGCGATCGTGAACCATGAGCCGGCTACGAAAAGCGTAGGCGCGCCGCAGTTGGGGCAACGGTGGGTGAGACCGCGCGAGACGATGGCTCCGCGGGTGACGGTGAACTTCATGCAGGCACAAAAAAGACGCTTCCCCGCGAAGGAAAGCGTCCAGTGGGAAAAACCCCAAGGCGGCCGGTGCCGCCCGGCTCGGCTTAGGCGCCGAGTTGGTAGCGGGTGAAGCGGCGCACGACGATATTCTCGCCGGTCTTGGCGATCGTCTCGGTGACGATCTCCTTCACGCTCTTCTCGGCCTGCTTGACGAAGGGTTGATCGAGGAGGCACACGGTGGCGTAGAACTTCTCCAGCTTGCCCTCGACGATCTTCTGCACGGCGGCGGGCGGCTTACCCACCACCTGGGCAGCGGCGATCTCGCGCTCCTTGGCCAGATCGGCCTCGGGAACTTCCTCGCGGGTCACATAGAGGGGGCTCACGGCGGCGATGTGCAGGCACAGGTCCTTCACAAACTGACGGAACTCCTCGTTGCGGCCCACGAAGTCGGTTTCGCAGTTGACCTCGATGAGGACGCCGACTTTGCCGCCGACGTGGATATAGCTCTCGACCACGCCTTCTTTGGCCGTGCGGTCGGCGCGCTTGGCGGCGGAGGCCGCGCCCTTTTTACGGAGGATGGTGACAGCCTCGTCGAAATTGCCATTGGTCTCAACCAAGGCGCGCTTGCAGTCCATCATGGCGGCGCCCGTCTGGGCGCGCAGGTCGTTGACCATGCTGGCGGTGATCGTAGTGGTGCTCATGGATGCGGTAAACGGGGGATAGGCGGGAAAAATCAGGCCTTGGGCGCGGCGATCTTCTTGCGCGTGGCGGGTTTCTTGGCCTCGGCCGGAGCCTCGCCCGCGACGGCCGCAGGCGCGGCCTCGGCAGCGGGGGTGAGGTCGATGCCAGTGGCGGCGGCCACGGCGACGGTGGCGGCCTTTAGATCAGGCTGACCGCGCTGACCGCGACGGCTGTCGCGCTGAGCCAGACCGGACTGGATGGCGGCGACGACGGTCTCCACGATGATGCGGATGGACT
>RGVP01000215.1 GCA_010027235.1 bacterium | reverse complement strand
CGCCCAGCGCGCCAAACCCGCCAAACCCGCCGCCTTCTCCTTGGATGAGGTGCTCGCCATCGCCAAGACGGTCGAAAAGACCTCCCCCGCGCCCGCGCCCGTCGCGCTGATCGCCACAAAATCCGGTAAGACGGCCCCACTCCCCGCCCACGCCCTGCAACCAGCCAAACCAACCACCGTCCGGGCCGCCTCCTTAGCCGATATCCTCGGGTTTAACCCGAAAGCCAAAGCCTCCCACGCCGCGAATGAGGAAGATGCCATTCCGGATAAATTTAAACGTTATTACAAGCTGCTCATTGAGTTACGTAATCACGTAACTGGTCAGGTTGACCAGCATAGCGAAGAGACGCTCAAACGTTCCGCCAAAGAAGACAGCGGCGACCTCTCCAGCTACGGCACCGACGGCGGCACCGATTCCTTTGACCGCGATTTCGCCCTCAGCCTTGTGGCGAACGAACAGGAGGCTCTCGCCGAGATCGAGGCCGCCATCCAGCGCATCAAAGCCGGCACTTATGGAGTCTGCGAACACACCCAACAGAACATTAACAAGGAACGCCTGATCGCCGTGCCCTTCACACGTTACACCGCGGCTGCCATGAAGGAGATCGAGAAAACCCGCTACAAAGTCCGCGGACAGACTGGCATCCTCGGCGAAGGCGAAGAAGGCGGCCCCAAGGTCGAGGACGACAGCGGAGAGTAACCACTCCCACCCACAAGGCTGCGAGAGCCCAGACCCGCGCAACCTCTCTTCAAAAGTTTAGCGGTCCGGCTTGGCGCCAGAAATGCCAAGCTCAGTTCGCTGATTATCCTCCAGCTCCTATCAGGGTTTAACCAGATCTCCAGCCGTGGAAGTAAACGCCATCCCCGCACCCCGTCCTACCGCCGCCTACCAACCGGCCTGGAAGGATCGCATCCGCGCCTATCGTCTCCTCTGGTTACTTAGCGTGCTGATCTTCACCTTGGACCAGCTCACGAAAAGCTGGATAAGTCTTAATCTGAAATTTCCCACCTACTGGCCGGAAGAAGGTGCCATCATCATTTCCAAAGGCTTTCTCCACCTCGTGCACGTCGGCAACACCGGTGCCGCCTGGAGCCTGCTCAGTGGTCAGAGCTCCCTCCTTGCCCTGCTGGCCGCTGGCACGCTGGCCGGTATCTATTTCTGGCGCCGCCACCTCGGCCTCCAGCACCGAAATGCCCAGGCCGCTTTCGGCCTACTGTGCGGAGGCATCGCCGGCAACTGCATAGACCGTATCCTGCACGGCCACGTGATCGATTTCCTCGATTTTCACTTCGGCAGCTACATCTACCCCACCTTCAACCTCGCCGATGCCGGCATCTGCGTGGGCGTGCTGCTTTACCTCTGGCACTCCTTCCAGGAGCCACAATAGCCCCAGCGCTCCGCCTAAACCTTGGCGAGCCCCGCCGCCCCAGCCTCGCGTCGGTCCCGCCCATGAACACCCCTTCCAGCCCCGTCGCCGTCATCGATATCGGCAGTAATTCGATCAAAACCCTAGTGGCCCGCCGGGCGCCTGACGGGACCATAGAGGCTCTAGCCAACCGCACCCTAGATTGCCGCATAAGCGCCGGCATCTCCGCGGACGCGCCCCGCCTCGGCGAGGACGGCATGATCCGCGGCCTAGCCGCCATCCGCGAACTACTCCAGGTCGCCACCCCCTTCGCTCCGGCGCACATCACCCTCGTCGCCACCAGCGCCGTGCGCGACGCAGAGAACGGCGGCCAATTCCGTGCCCGCGTGCTCGCCGCCACCGGCTACGCCATCCGGATCCTCTCGGGCGAAGAGGAAGCAGGCCTAATCGGCCTCGGCCTGACCTCTGACCCCGCCCTCGCCCACCTGCGCGATTTCTACGTTTTCGACCTAGGCGGCGGCAGCCTGGAGTGCCTCGCCTTCCGCGACCGCCGCATCACCCAGGCTCTCAGCCTGCCCCTAGGCTGCGTGCGGTTGACGGAAAAGTTCATCGCCGCTCCCGCCGCCCCGCTCGACCCCGACGCCGCCCTCGGCGTCGCCCTCCACGTTCGGCAAAAGTTAAAAAGCTCCGGCTTCCGCTTCGACCTGCCCGCACCAGCCGACGCCGTATTCACCGGCGGCACCATCACGACCCTCCGTGCCCTGAAAGGCGCTCTCCATGGCGTCACCGTGGCCGATACTCCTGCCGTTGTGCCGGTCGCTCAGGTATCTTTCGTGCTCGACGAGATCGCCCCCCTCGACCTCGAGGCCCGACGCACCGTGCCCGGGATGCCCCAAGCCCGCGCCGACGTGCTTCCCGCCGCCCTGCTGACCGTGCTCGCAGTGGCCGAGACCGCCGGCCTGGACAGACTTCATCACAGCCTGCACAACCTGCGCTGGGGCCTCGCCGCTGAACTACTCGCCTGAATCTACACCGGAGCTCGGCTAAGCTAGGTCGCACCCGCCAAGGCTGCCACCATGGCCGTGAAATCCGCCGGCAACGGCGCCCTAACCTCGATGGTGCGCGCCGTGACCGGATGGTCGAAACGCAGGAACTCCGCGTGCAACATCACGCGCGGCGGCCGCATCGGAAGCGGCGCACTGTCTTTCCATCCATAGGTCGCATCACCGAGGATGGAATGCCCGATCGAGCGCATGTGCACCCGGATCTGGTGGGTGCGTCCAGTGAGGATATGGCAACGCATCAACGCGGCATGCGGCGTAAAGGCGCGCTCGCGCGTCCAGTCGGTGCGCGCCGGTTTTCCGCCCTCTCCAGTGGTCATCTTGTGGCGGTGAATCGGATGACGAGAAATAGCGCTTTCGATCCGCCCACTGAGCAGGCGCGGCACGCCGGAGACAAGCGCGAGGTATTCCTTGTGCAAATGACGTCCGGCAAACTGCTCCGAAAGTCCGCGGTGAGCGGCGTCGGTCTTGGCCACGACAATCACCCCGCTAGTCTCTTTGTCCAATCGATGCACGATACCGGGACGCTCCACGCCGCCAACCCCGGAGAGCGAGCCTGCACAATGCCCGAGCAAAGCATGAACCAGGGTGTCGTTCGTGGTGCCCGAACCTGGATGCACCACCATGCCGGCAGCCTTGTTAATCGCGAGCAGATGCGCGTCCTCATAGAGCACATCCAGCGCGACATCGGAGGGCTTTAGCTCGGAAGGCACCGCATCGGCATGGGAAAACTCAACCGTATCACCCGGGTGGAGTTCAGTCTTTTTATCCAAAACCAAGCCCGCACGTGTGACTCGAGACGCATCAAAGGCCCGCTGCCACGCCGAGCGCGAATGCTCGGGAAAGGCCGCCGCGAGCAGCTTGTCGGCGCGCTCACGCCGCGTGCCCTCCGGGATGAAATAACTGTGAGTTTCC
>RGVP01000214.1 GCA_010027235.1 bacterium | reverse complement strand
TGCCAGGAACATACGGAAAACCCGCATGGTCGGCGTGGCCACCATTCAGGGTGCAGGAAGCGCAACCATAACGGCCAGTCAGGGGGGAAATGCGGACTACGCAGCGGCCACATCAAGGACCCAGAGCTTGAGCGTGCTGGCCACGCCGGGCGTCACGTGGACCAACCCGGCAGCAATCACGTATGGGACGCTGCTTTCGTCCAACCAACTGAATCCCTCCACTAGTGTGGCGGGCAGCTTTACTTACAGTCCCACCAACGGAACGCGGTTGAATGCCGGAACCCACACCCTGACCGCAGTGTTCCGGGCCACGGACACCACCAACTATGTCTCGCCGGTGACCAACACGGTGAGTTTGGTGGTTAATAAGGCGACCAACGTGATCAATTTGGCGGCGACGGATACCAAGGCTTTCGGGGCTGACCCTTACGCGTTGGTGTTCACGAAATTGTCCACGGGAGCGCTGAGCTACACCTCCACCATTAGCGGGGTGGCCACCATTTCACCCTCAGGCGAGGTCACGATCCGAGGGGCGGGGCAGACGACCCTGAAGGTCAGCCAAGCGGGAGACAGCAACTATGAGGCGACGCCGGAGGTGAGCCAGGTACTGACGGTGAATAGCGCCGGCGGCATCACCTCGGACGGTTCAAGCTTGCTCAGCTCAACGGGGGGTGGCAGTTCGCCCACCAGCGGGACCTATTCCTCCAGCGGGGCGGCGCCGATCCTGGAACTGCCCGCCACGATGACCTATGGCCAAAAAATCGCCCTACCTGGGGCGGTGCAGGGGGCGCGGGTGGGCGAGAGCGGGCTGAATCTGGCGATTCCTGACGGAAGCGGCGTGGGTCTGACCCGCTCGCTGAGCCTGACGAATTTCTTGTCCTCGAGCTACCGGCTGAAAGTGGGGCTGAAGATCGACCAGACGGGTTACTTCGATCCGCAAGGCGGGGGATCGTTGGGCGATCTTAACGCTTACCTGCGTTATACGGATGCCTCGGATCCCACCAATATCGTTACCCAGACCCGGCAACTTCTTTCCCGGGTGGGGAAAGACATGTCCGATCTCCTTGATTCGGGCTCGTTGGCCGCGGGAATCGATCTGATCTTTTCGGACACGGCCTCGCAAAACATCCAAAATGCGTCGGATCCGCTGTCCGGGGCCTTGATCGGAACCTTCCAACCAGCCTCCTTGCTGGCCGGCTCCGGGAACGGTTTGAGTGCCCTGGGAGGGGTGACCTGGTCGGGAACCTGGGATCTGATCGTGGCGGATGTCTCCGGCGGCGGAACGATGAACTTGGTGGATTGGTTCCTTCAGTTTGAGGATCTTTCGTCGGCCTCGTCCACCGCCGACACGACAGGCGGCTTGGTCTATGAGGTGTTGGACACCAGTAAAGGCGAGATCAACGGAAATGAGCTGGAGGCCAAGTCAGGCACGGGGCAGATCACGCTCCGGGCCCGCTATGTCGGCAGCGAGGCCTACACCACCAACACCATTGCTTTGCGGCAGGCTTCCCAGACCCTGACGTTTACCAATCGCCCGGTTACGGTGGTTTCTAACCTGCCTTATCTGTTTGATCCGGGGGCAATCTCCTCCGCGGGCCAACCCATCAGTTACACCAGCGGGAACAGCAACGTGGCCACAGGGCAATTGAACGGGGTGTCGATCCGTCAGGCCGGGGTAAGCGTTTTGACCGCTTCCTTGGCGGCCAATGATAATTACTCGGCTGGGGGGAGCGCCAACCAGACTCTGACGGTGTTGGCCCCGCCCGCGGTGTTGCCATTCGGGGAGGACTTCAGCAGTCCTGGCCTAGGTCGGCTTACCCCCATCAACTACGACTGGGGAAGTTCACTCTCCCTGACCGCAGATTCCTTCCTCGCTAACACCAACGGGCGACTAACGTTCTCCGCCCCGCGCTCTGCGGCGGCGATCGCTCAACCCAACCTCACCCTGCCTTTAACCAACTCCTGGACGGTTGAGGCCACGGTGAATGTGCCCAACTCCACCCCCTATCAAAGCGTGGGGATCAACATCATGCGGGATCTTTATCAGGGCGGCCAATACTACCCGAACGATCAACTGACCCTGCAGTCCTACAGCTACAATGGAAACTGGACCGTCCGCTCCTATTCGCTCACGCAGGCTGGTGGCTCCACCGTGTTGGGCACCAACAGTGGCTCGGTTGCCACGCTGCGGCTCGCGATGAAGTACGACCATCTGACCAAACAAGTCAGCTTGTTATACCGGGACCTTGGGAACACCACGTGGCTAACGAACAGCGTCCAATCCTTGGCCACCAACGGGGCAATTGGAACGGCTTGGGGCCTCAAGGTGACCGATCAGTTCCGGGTAGGATTCTTTGCGGAAACGCAAAGCTCGGTGGGGACCGCGGGGTCGGATCTCTGGGTAGACGACCTCTACGTGCAGGTGCAAACCCTGCCTGAGCTGACGCTCTCCGGGCCGCTCACGGGCACGGTGGATGCCGCCATTTCGCCGTATCCCGTGTTGTACAACGGGCATCCGCCGATTGTTTTCAGTGCTTCCAATCTGCCGACCGGGTTGGGCATAGGATCCACGGACGGGATCATTACCGGCACGCCCACGGCCGGGGGAGCGGGCACGGCCACGATTTATGCCAGCAACAGCTACGGGGTGGTGAGCACGAACCTTGTGTTCAATATCGCGCGAGCCGCCTCCACGATCACGGTGACCGGGACGAATAGCTTTACGTTTAGCGGCAATCCGCAGGGGCCGGTCACGGTGAGCAAGACGGGAAGCCAAGGGTCGGTCACTTATTCCTACGCCGGAACCAACGGAACGACTTATTTGTCCAACGCCACCAAGCCCACCGACGCCGGACAATACACCGTGGTGGCGAGCGTCGCCGCCGATTCCAACTACGAGGCGGCGACCGCCTTGCCGTTCAGCTTCACCATCGCCAAGGCGACTCCGACCATCAGCGCTGCGCCTACGGCCAGTGCCATCACCTATGGGCAAACATTGGCTGACAGTAACCTAACGGGTGGAACCGCGAGCACGGGCGGAACGTTTGCCTTCACCACGACCTCGACAGCACCGAATGTAGGGACGGCCAATCAGGGGGTGACGTTCTCACCGAACGATACGGCCAACTTCAACAGTGCAACGACAAGCGCGAGTGTGACGGTGATCGATGGGGATCTGCCGGTTCTGGGTGCGGACGCCTTTGCGGCCAAACTGGCGGCTGGGATGACCACGAAGGTCACATTGGCATCTCTGCTGGCGAATGATCGGCCGTCAGCCAATCCGTCCGACACGCGGACGGTGACGTTGGTAAGTGCTTCGTCAACCAGCACGGGCGGGGGGAGCATCCGCATCAAG
>RGVP01000213.1 GCA_010027235.1 bacterium | reverse complement strand
CACGCGGTTGAGTTTTCTTTTCTTGTCTCTCCGGAGCGACTTCGGCGTCGCCTTACTGTATGAATCTAGCGGATTGCCTGCGCTTAGCGGCGACCCTCGCGCCATTGTGGGGCGGTGATCGCAGCAGACGCGACGATGCGCAGGCTGAAGGCGCCGGCGCGTGCTCCAGGCGCGGCGAGGCGGACGGTCACGTGATTTTTACCCCGAGTGACTTCGGGGGGGAGGGTGTAGGCGGCCTCGAAAAAGGCGTCGCGAGGGCCGGTCGGCAGGCGCACCGGGATGCGGTGGTCGTCGATCCAGAGTTCGTATTCGCGTCCCCGGTCGCCGCCCCAGTGGGTGGTCACGAGCGCGACGGGTTGATCGGGACTAACCGCCAGGCGGTAGGAAAACCAGCCGCCTGGCAGGGCGTCGCGCCATTTGCGGTCGCGGTGGTCGCCGGTTTCGCTGCGGTCCGAGGCGAAGCCGTGTTCCACCTCGGATTGTTGGAAACCGGTCTCAACTCGGTCGAGGGTGGCGGCTTCGAGTGCGGCGCGGGCAGCCTCTTCGGCGCGGACTTCGTTTTGACGCTCTGCCCAAGACTCGGGCGTGTAGAGACGGAAGTAGGCGGCGTAGTGCTCCTCGTAGATACGATGTAGCGGAACGAGTGGGAGGTCGTCCGGTTGCATCAGACCAAATGCGCGGAAAGCGGCAAAACCGCCGGATGAGTCTGGCTGAATAGCGGCGAGCGCGGCGTCGGCGTCGGACGCGATCAACACGGGCGGGTTCCCGGGGACGAGGCCGGGGGATTTGAGGTGGTCGCCGTAGCGTTGGCGGGCGGGGTCGGGCACGCCAGGGGCGGACGGGATGACGGCGGCGAGCTGGAGCGGGCCATACATCAGGGCGACGATTTTCCCGTCGGAGTGAGGCAGCGGCTCGGTGTGCAGCCTCATGGGCAGGCGTAGGTCGAGCACGTCGCCGTTGCGCCAAGTGCGGTCCAACACGAGGTAGGAGCCGGGGCTGCTGCCGGTGGTCACAGGGTTGCCGTTTATAGAAAGTTCGGGCGCGGCGCACCAGGCAGGGTGGCGCAGCCGCAGGGCGAAGTGCACGGGAGCGGCCGTTTCGATCCGGAGGTGAACTTTATCGGAATCGGGAAACGTGGTTTCCTGGCGCAGGACGATTCCGCGTTCGCGCCAGTCGAGGCGGGAAGCGATGTAGAGATTTACCCAGAGCGTATCGTTGCCGTGGAAATAAACCTGTTCGCCGTAGCGGGTGGGGTTTTCCATACCGGTGCCGACGCAGCACCACCACGAGTCATTCTGGGTTGAGAAGGTCTTGTAGGCGATATTCCCAAGCGGGAGAAAGTAGCCGAACTCGCCAGGCTGGCGGCCGAGGTTGGCGAGGAGGTGGTTGATCAGGCCGCGTTCCACGAAATCCATATCGGTGGCTTCGGGGAGCCACGTGAACTTCAAGCCCGCGAGCTTGATCATGTTGTAGGTGTTGCAGGTCTCGGTAGTTTGCGGGCCGAGTTTTTCGGGGAAGTGGGCGGGGGAAAAAAAGTGTTCGTGGTCGCCGTGGCCGCCGTTGGCGAAAGAGCGGCGGTGGACGACGCTGTCCCAGAAGGTGGCTACGCCATCGCGCGCGGTGGGTTCGCCGGTGAGTTGATACTGCCGAGCTAGCCCGATGATTTTGGGCACCTGGGTATTGCCGTGTTTGCCATCGAGTTCGTCGCGGCCCTTTTCAAGTGGGCTTAAAATGGCGTCGTGGTGAAAGACGGTTCGGGCGAGGGCGAGGTAGCGCGGATCGCCGGTGTCCACCGAGAGGTCGGCGAACACCTCGTTTAGGCCGCCGAATTCGGCTTTGAGAATTTCTTGGGCCTGAGCAGGGGTTAGTTTCTCGTAGATGCCGGCGAGGTAGTCGGCGAGGCGGCGTTCGATCTCGAGAGCTTGGCGGTTGCCGGCTACGCGGTGGGCGTCGCGCAGGCCGGCGAGAACCTTGTGCAGGGTGTAGTTAGGCACCCACTCGTTATTGAGGGAAAAGCCAGCGGCCTGGATGCGACCGGCGCGGAGGTCTTCGTAGACGCGTTTGGCGACAGGCAGCACGTAACCATCGCCGTTGGCTGTCTGGCAGGCGGCGAGTTCAGCGACGATGGAGTGACCGTTGATGCCGCGAGCCTCCCAGCCACCGTAGCGCGTGGCCTTGGCGGGCAGACCGGCCTGAGCGCGGAAGCCGGCGAGCAGGCGATCGGGCTCCACGACCTCGAGCAGGTAGCGGGCGTTGTTTTGCTGGGCGGCGAGGAATGGACCTTCCAGTAGTCGAACCCGGTCCGGTGGGAAAGGTTCGGCGAGGTGCGAAACCGGATCAGCGAAGGCGGTGCAGGCGCAGAGCATGGCGACGACGAGGCGAGAGCGCATCAGGAGCGTTGGTTAGCGGACGGGGACGAGGCCGAAGGGTTGATCGGAGATGTGGACGCAGGCGTTTTTTACGCGACCTGGTTTCTTCACTTCGCCGGCGCGGGCCAGATAGCGGATGGCGCCGATCTCGGCGCTCGCGCCGAGGTCGATCACGACACGGTGGGGGAAGGGCGCGGACTTTTCGCCATAGGCGGTGTGCCAGTGGGTGTTGGGCTGGCCGTCGAGCAGGTTCTCGGCGTAGCCCGGTTCGGCGGCGGTTTCCTCGCTATCGACCCACAGGATAGTCCAAGCGGCTTTGGACAAAACCTGGCCGGCGGGGGAGACGGCTTCGAGTTCGCTGATGGCGGCGTGGGATTGGCCATCGTGGGCGTCGAGGGCCTCGAAAGCGAGGTAGCGACCGGTGGCGGGGCGGGCGAAGGCCAGCGTCTGCCACTCGGGTTCGGCGCGCAATTCACCGGCGAAAGCGGGGGTGTAGGAGGGGGCTTGGAAGGTGCCGCGTGCGCGCACGCTGCGGGCGAAATCCAATTCTGGGTGTAGTTCGTCGAGGATGGGGCTTTCCAGGCCGGCCAGCACGGGGCGGGCGGGGTTGAGCAGGTCTAGCACGATGACTTCGTTCCGTCCGGCGCGGAGCCAAGGGCCTGGGACATACATCGTCTGGGTGGGGCCGATGTTCCAGAAGCGGCCGAGGCAGTGGCCGTTGATCCAGACCACGCCCTTGCCCCAAGTGCGGACGTCGAGAAATGTGTCGCCAGGCGAGGTGAGTTCAAAGGCGCCGCGCCGGAAGGCCGGGCCGGTTTCGCCAGAGTTTTTGGCCGGTTGGAAGCGCAATGCGTCGAGGGTCGTTGCATCGAGAGGGAGCGAGTGGATCCGCCAGTCGCGGAGCACAATAGGCGCGGCGTTGGCCGGGCTGAAGCGGACGGGGCCATGGAGGCCTTTGCGGTCAAAAACTTCGCGGCCAAAATTTACGCGT
>RGVP01000212.1 GCA_010027235.1 bacterium | reverse complement strand
ATTGGCCGGGATGGTCAGGGTGAGTTTGCCGACGGGGAGGGCGGCTGCGTCAAAGAGCAGGGCTTCGTAGGTGCCGCCAAAGCCGACCACGGTCAGCGTGCCCGGGACGAGGGTGAGGGTGTAGTTGTTGGAGACGCCGCCGGTCAGGGTGATCGGGTAGCTGCCGGGCGCGCTGCTCGCGGTGGCCTTGGTGGCGGCGACGGGGATTTTGGTGAGCGCGGTGGCGGGGGTGTCGGTGCCGACGAAGCCGGAGTAGGAGAGGGTGAGGGCGGGATTGGCAGAGCCGGTCGCGCGTTTGAGGACGGGGGCGGAGATGGTCAGCGGGGCTTTGTTGATGGTGAGCGTGGCGCTAGCGGTGGCTTTATTGCTGGCGGACGGGTCGTCGAGGGTGGCGGTGACGGTATAGGTGCCGGGTAGGGTCGGCGCGGTGGCTACGGCGGCGGCTGAGCCCAGCTTGTAAGTGTAGGTGACGCGGAGACCGGCCGGAGTGGTGGTGGCGAGCGCGGGTTGAGGCGCGCCGGCGTAAGTGGCGGTGCGGGGCTGGAGGGTGATTTGGGCGTTTGCGACTTGGCTGATGTTCAGAGTCCGCTCGATGGTAGGGGCGGAGTTGTAGTTGGTATCGCCTCCTTGCGTGGCGCGGATGGTGACGTTGCCGACACCAGTGAGAGAAAGAGTGGAGCCAGAGAGGGTGGCGGGGCCGGAGACGAGGGAGAAGGCAACCGGCAGGCTCGAGCTGGCGGTGGCGGAGAGGCTCAGCGGGGCGTCGCCGAAGGTGGCGGAGGCGGGCGGCGTAAAGGCGATGGTCTGGTCGGCCTTGGCGACGGTGAAAGTGCGCGTGGCCGAGGCGGCACCGTAATTGGCATTACCGGATTGATAGGCTTGCACCGTGATGGGGCCGGTCCCGGTGATGACTAGAATATCGAAAAATTTGCCGATGAAAGCCGGGCCGCTGATTATGTTAAAAAGAACCGGAATCATACCTGAGCTGGCGGTGGCGTAGAGGGTCAGGGTGTTGTTGGCTGGATTATAAACGCGGTCGGCAATCGGGTTAAAAGTTATGGTCTGGGCCTTGTTGGCGATGATGATGGTGCGCTCGATGGCAGGCGCGGCTTCATAGGTATTGTTTCCGGCCTGAGTGGCGCGGAGCACGACCGTCCCGGCATCAGTCAAAGTGAGTGTGTTGCCACTGAGGGTGGCGGCACCATAAGCGAGGGAGAGGGTGACCGGCAGGCCGGAACTGGCGGTAGCGGAGAGCGTAAGGGGAGCATCGCCAAAGACAGCACTGGTAGGCGGGGTGAAGGTGATGGTTTGAGCAATCTTTGAGACAGTGATGGTGCGCTCTAGGGAAGGCGCGGCGTTATAGTTGTTGTCCCCCGCTTGCGTGGCGCGAACGACCACGGAGCCAGCTCCAGTAAGCGTAAGCTGATTCCCGAAGACCGTGGCGGGGCCGGACACGACGGCGAAGGTTACCTTCTGGCCGGAACTGGCGGAGGCGGAGAGGGTGAGCGGGCTTTCGCCAAGGGTGGCGGAGGTGGGAGGGGTGAAGGTGATGGCTTGGTCGGCCTTGGCGACGGTAATGGTGCTCTCTATGGTCGGCGCAGCGGAGTATTCGGCGTCACCGGCCTGGGTAGCGCGGATTACGACCGAACCGGCCCCAGTAATGGTGAGTAGGTTACCCGAAACGGTGGCGGGTCCAGAGGCGACGGTGAATGTTACGGATAGTCCGGTGGTAGCCGTGGCGGAGAGGGTGAGCGGGGAGTCGCCAAAGGTGGCGGAGGCGGGTGGAGTAAAGGCGATGGTTTGGGAATATTTAATCTGCACCGGCGTGCTTCGAGAGCTCGTGGAGCCGTCGCCGAGTTGGCCATATCTATTATATCCAGTGGCCCAGACGGTGCCGTCGGTTTTCAGAAACAGGCTGTGGTTTACACCCGCCGAAATGGCCGAAACGCCGCTCAGAACTTGCACCGGCGTGCTTCGATTGGTTGTGGAGCCGTCGCCGAGTTGGCCATAGCCATTATATCCAGTGGCCCAGACGGTGCCGTCGGTTTTCAGAAACAGGCTGTGGTAACGACCAGCGGATAATAGGGCAGCTTTTCCAGCAGGGACGGCCACGCTAAAATTTGATACTAGTGTGCCGCCCTCGAGGTCCGTGGTGGTGAGGCGGATGGTGGTGGTTCCGATGCGGGACGTCGAGGCGGTGAGGCGCAGGGCGCCGTTTTCGATCTTGGCGGCAACAAGGTCTGCGTCGTCGGAGGTGACGGTGTGGCTGAGGGCGGGGATGATCGCGGTGTCGGTCTCGATGAAGTTGGCGCGGGCTAGGGAGCCTGTGGTCAGGGGCAGGTCCGTCCATGCGGATTCCAAGCTGGAGGCATTGTAGCGTGGGGTGGCGGCGATGGCGTCGGCGACCGTCATGCCGTCGCCGAGAACGTGGGCGAAGACGGTGAAGCCGCCGTTCTGGGCGTCGAGGTTGGTGGAGTTGTCGGCCAGGTTGATGAACCACTGGCTGGTGGCGCTGTCGGGGTCGCCGCCGAGCTTGGCCATGGCGACGGTGCCGCGGAGGTTGGAGCGGCCGGGCTCGTTTTTCACCGCGGCGTAGGTCGGCACGAAGTCAAACGTGGTGTCGTTTATGAAGTAGAACCCACCGTTCTGGATAATGAAGCCGGGGACGGAGCGGTGGAAAAAATTCGCGGCGAAGCGGCCGGCGTTCACGTAGGCGACGAAGTTGGCCACGGTCAGCGGGGCCTCGGAGTCGTGCAGCGCGAGGTCGATGGTGCGGGTCTGGGCCGCCAGGCGGACGGTGATGCGGGCGGCGGTGCCGGGGACGTCTGGATCGCGCAGATGGTCGGCCAGCGGGATGGGGGTGGAGGTCTCGCCGCGCGCTAAGGTGAGGTCAGGGAAGGCGAGGAAGCGCTCGGGCGGTTGGTTCGCGGCGCGGGTGAAGAGCGAACCGGTGAAAAACAGTGCCCAGAAGATAAGACGGAAGGCGTGGGGGAGTTTCATGTTAGAAAAGAGGGTTAAGCGAGGGCCTCGGCGAGTGCGGCGATGATATCCTCGGCGGGTTCGGTCCCGAGGCCGAGCCGGAGCAGCTCGGGGGCGAGGCCGTGGGCGGCGAGGTGGGCGCGACCGGTCTCGGTCGTAACCAGATCGTAGTGCGCGAGGTAAAGGAAGGGGCAGATCAGCGAGGTCGCCAGGCCGAAGCTGGGGCCTTTGGCGAGGCGCAGGCGGTCATAAAAGGAAGCCAGCGGCACATCGGCGCGGAGCACGAAGGTGATCATACTGCCGACGCTGCCGGGGCTGCGGGCAAGGGCGGAGTAATTCAGGGCGGAGTCGGGGTGCCCGCTCCAGAAAACGGCGGCGACCTTGGGATGGGTTTCGAGAAACGCGATCACGCGGGGGGCGGA
>RGVP01000211.1 GCA_010027235.1 bacterium | reverse complement strand
TCCCAGTAGCGGAAGTCGGGTTAAATTAGCAGTTCTCGGCTCGATCCTTTCGGGCTGAATGCTTGACTTCACCCATTGTGCTACGCTTAGTGTAGCACAATGAAAACGGAAACCGTCCGCACCTTGCGGAACGACTATGCGAAACTGCTTTGCCGCGTGGAAACCGGCGAGGAAATCGCCATCTCCCGCCATGGCCGAATCGTCGCCCGTCTCGTTCCAGCCAACGCCGACGCCGGCAAGGTGGACTGGGCTGCCAGTGCCGCCAGTCGCCTGCCTCGAAACGGCAAACCTATGAGCACCGCCGCTGCGGCCAAGGTGTTGTCCGAGAGTCAGGGCACTTGGTAAACTCGCGCCATGCTCTGCGCAGACACGAGTTTCCTGTTCTCCCTCTACGGACACGATACGCACACCGAGGAAGCGCTTGCGCTCCTGTCAGAGACTGTCCAACCGCTCCTGCTTTCCGCCCTCAACACCTACGAATTGGCCAACGCGTTTCGTTTCGCCGAATGTCGTGGACTGTTGCCCACTGGGACGGCTGCGGAACGGCTTGAGGCATTTTCGGAAGATCATGCCGCCGGGCGGTGGCGCCTGAGCGACATGCCCCTGCCGGTCATTTTGAGCGAGGCAGGCCGTCTCTCTGCTTCGCACACCCTGACCGGTGGCCACCGATCGTTTGATATCCTGCACGTTGCCCACGCCAGACTCGTTGAACCGAGACGTTTCTTGAGTTTTGATGCGAACCAACTCCAGCTAGCCAAGTCAGTTGGTTTGCGATGCAGCTGAATATCAAATTTTATTCGCCCTCAATTCAAGGGGGTCAGGTAACATGAGTGGCAGCTAAGGGAAGAAGCCGCGCCGACTGGCGGTGCGTGATACCCTTGGTGGTGCCATGAACTACACGGGAATCGACCATCACAAACGTTATTCGGTAGCCTGCACGCTCGACGAGCGGGGCCGCCTTTTGAAGCAAGCCCGCATCGACCACAACGCGCCGGAGGCCTTCGCCGCCTACTTCGAGGCGCTCGACGGCCCGAGCGAAGCGGTGATCGAGGCGTGTTGGAACTGGGGCACCCTCTACGACCTGTTGGAAGAGACGCCGAATGTCGCCAAAGTAGTCCTCTCCAACCCCGCCAAGAACCGCATCATCGCCGACGCGCAGATCAAAAACGACAAAGTGGACGCCAAGGCCCTCGCCACGCTCTTGCGCGGCAACTTCGTCTCCACTGTGCACGTGCCCGGCAAAGACGTGCGGCAAAAGAAAAACACCGTGCGCCAGCGGCTCTGGCTGGCCCGCGTGCGCACCATGGTGCGCAACCGCATCCATACCGTCCTCGACCGGCATCCGCGCGTCGAGCGACCAGCGCACAAGGACCCCTTCTGCAACCAGGGCAAAGCGTGGATGAAACGCGTCGAACTCCCCGGACCCGACCGGCAGTTGCTCACCGAGGATCTGGAGCTGCACGAGCTGCTCGACAAACACATCCGCGCGCTCGAAGAACGGGTCGAGTCCGACAACGCCGCTCACGCCGACGCGTTGCGCCTTCGCACGCTGCCCGGAGTGGGTAAGGTCCTCGGACCGGTCATCGCCCTGGAGATCGACGGCGTCGGCCGTTTCAAGACCGCCGACAAGTTTTGCGCTTATGCCGGCTTGGTGCCCACCACCCATTCCTCCGGCGGCAAAACCTCACACGGTCGCATGCTGCCCTTCTGCAACCGCTGGCTCAAATGGGCCTTCATCGAGGCGGCTTGGGTGGCTGTCGGCTGTTCCGACTATTTTGGCTCGTTCTACAAACGCCACCGCGCCCGCGGCAAGGGCGCCAACGAGGCCATCACCATCACCGCCCGGCGCATGGCGAAAATCGCATGGAAAATGCTGACAGAGCAGCGCGATTACTCCAAAGTGCCTGTCATCACCAAACCACTTTCCCCGGCCGCTCTCGTCTCGGACTGACGATCTCCCCGTGAGGTGCGTCTTGGGTCAGGATAGAGGGCCGGGGATCTGATTTTACCATGCCAGCGGGACCGCAAACGCCGTGTCCGCCGCTTAGAGAAGTGTGATCACGGAATCTCTCTCCCACCTTGGTGACATTACACCGGAATGTCGCCCGGCTCTTCGCGTCCCCTTTTATAAAACAGCATAAAATAACATAAAAACAATGCTTGCACGGGGCCACTCAGAGATAGCGCTTTCTATGGTTATGATAAGTGGCCATGGCAGCAATCCTGAAGGCGAGTTAATGTGGTTTCTGGCATTTCCTATCTATTCCTAGTTTTGCGCTAAAAAAAGCATGGCGGATTTGGCCTAGCGGGGTTCGTCGGGGTTTTCCTGCAGCCAGCGTTCGAGGCGTTGGCGGGCGCGGTAGTAGGCGATGATCGGCCAAGTGCCAAAAGCGGCGAAGATAAGGCCGAAGTAGATGACGCGGCGGGCGGATTTCGCGTTGCCCGGCACGAGCACGGCGTCAGCTGGGTCGGCGGGGTTGTAATGCACGTCCACGATGGATGCGGGCGGGAATCGTTTGGCCCAGTCTGGATATTGGCCGCTATCGGCGGCGAAGGCGACGCGAGTGCCGGTAAGGTTTTTGCCTTGGGCTCGGTAAACGTAGCGGACGCGTAGAGAATATCCATCGCTGTCACGCTCCAGTTGCGATTGGGTGATCGTTCCTTTGGCCGTCGGCCAGCCCAGGCTGTCGGCGCCCTTGCGGTCGGCCTCCACGCCTTTGGCGGCGAAAAAAAGGCCGAACCCAACGAAGAGGAGGGCAAAGATCGGCGTAACGACCGAGGGCTTGTGCGGGCGGTCTAGGCGCCGCGTGCCGAGGATGGGCAGGATGGGCTCGGGCGCGGCGGAAGTAGCGGGCAGGGGCGTGCCGGGGTGGAGACGGGCTTGGACTTTGGCGAGGAGGTCGCGCTCGTCGCAGGGGCAGCCGTCGAGCGGCACCATCCAGTCGAGCGTGCCGTCGGGCAGGGGGGACATGGGGAAGGCGTGGCTCTTCAGCCCCTTGGTGGGAAAACCTGAGCGATCGCGCAGGCGGAGGATGAGCGGGTGGCGGAAAACATAGGTGGTGCCGTCATGATCTTTCATCTTTTTTGGGCCAAGGCGGGCCTCCAGAATCTGGGTCCACGGAAGGATGGGCGCGCGCGGGCCGTAGAGTTGCAGTCCATCGTCCCCGAGCCGCGCGAAGCGGGGGCGGGAGACGAGCAGACCCCACAGGCCGCTGAGCAGGGCGGCGCCGCTGCCGAGAAACCAGATGGAGCCCCAGACCCACATGAACCAGCCGCCGCCCTTCGCGGCCATGGTCCGCACGGCCCAGAAGCCGATGGCCAGGAAAACGGCGCCGATGATCGTGGGTATAAGGAGGCTGCGGCGGGAAACGAACAACACCTCGCCTTCGTCGTGGAGGGGCATGGG
>RGVP01000022.1 GCA_010027235.1 bacterium | reverse complement strand
GCCGGGGTGACGGCGTTGGCGCGCGGTGTTACGCGGCGGGGCGGGCCAAGCCAAGCCCGCTTTCAACGCGCGACTTTGTTCTCAGCGGAAAAAGAGCGGTTCCTTGTAAGAGGCCGGGTAGGCGCGGTGGGGGCATAGGCGCTGATGTTGCCGGATCGTTTCGGCTTCTGGGTTGTTTGCTCCGAGCGGATCTTGTGATTTGCTTCGATATGTCGCATTACGATTTCCCGACTCGGTTCCGTGCCCTTTATGATCACGCCCTTGGCCTCTATCGCGCCGGACGGCGCGGGGCCGAGGGCTACTTCGATGATAAACAGACGGCTTGGCTGGCAGCCAATGGCCTCACCGCCCAGCATCTATATGATTACGCCGAGGATGACGTCGGCGGCGGCGAACCCGGTTTCGAACACGCACTGGCCATAGAGGTCGTGCGCCGGGATTATTTTCTGAATGTGCAGGGTGGGCGGGCCTCCGGCGTGGTGGCGGATCCCTCGACTTGGCCGGAAAAGGCGCCGCTATCACTCATGAAGAAATCCAACAGGGTTTTCCCATCAGCCATCGCCGTTTTGTCCCTGCTGTTGCCGAGTTTATCGCGTTCGGCGGACGAGTCCTTGATTTCTGCAGATACGATCTACTTTGGCGGTCATATCCTCACGATGGCCGGCGAAGAGCCGCAATATGCGGAGGCGCTGGCCGTCGGGCAGGGCAAGATTCTTGCCGTGGGGCCAAAGTCCGACGTGCAGCGGTATAGCAGTGCAGCGACCCGCGTCATCGATCTTGGTGGTCAGACGCTCCTCCCTGGATTCATCGATGCCCACGGTCATATCGTGGATTATACCCTGCGGGGAAATTCGCCCGATCTCAGCCCGCCGCCGGTGAGTGACGTCAGTTCCATCGAGCAACTCGTGACCAAGGTGCAGCGCTACCTGACCACCAATCCGCCCCCTCCGGGCAAGGTGGCGCTGGCGCTGGGCTACGACGACAGCCTCCTAGCCGAGCGACGCCACCCCACGCGAGATGACCTCGATCGTATAAGTCGTGATATCCCCGTTTTAGTAACGCATGTATCCGGCCACATCGTCGCCGTGAATACCAAGGCTATCGAGCTGGCCGGCATCACTCGAGATACCTCCGATCCGGCCGGCGGCCTGATTCGGAAAGATCCCCTCTCCGGCGAGCCCAATGGCGTGTTTGAAGAACAGGCCGGTCAGATCTTCGTGCCGTTTCTCGCCGTGCCGTCGATCGCCGAGCGCGGCCGTTTGCTGGATGAGTTTATGCACTGGTATGCTAGCTTCGGCATCACTACGGCCGAAGACGCCATCTCCAGCCCTCTGAATATCGCCATCCTGCTGGAAAAACGGAAACAGGCTGCCCGGCCGTTGATAGACATCATTTCCTATCCGATGTGGGCGATCTTCAACGACGTGCTCGCAGGGAAAAAGACTTTGGACATCGACTACACCCCGCCGAGTTTCGATGGCTGCGCTAGCGTTCAAGCCAACGGTTTTCCCCACGGCTCGGTCGCGGCTGACCTTGAACCCGACGCCCGTGAAAAGGTAGGCGTTTATGTGAATGGCATCAAGTTTGCCGGTATCAAGATCACCGGTGACGGTGCGCCGGTTGGCAAGACCGCCTATCTGACCAAGCCTTATCTCCATCCCCCCGCCGGGCAACCTGTCGATTACCGAGGCTATCCCACCTTGCCCCAGACGGAGCTGGATCAGTGGTTTGATGCCGCCTACCGCCAGAACGTCCAGATTGTCATGCATTGCAACGGGGACGCCACTGCCGACATGATGATCGCGGCAGTGCGACAGGCTATTGCCAAATACGGCTCAAAAGATCTTCGGCCGGTGATGATTCACTCTCAATTCATTCGCCACGATCAACTTGTGACGATGAAGGAGCTCGGTATTATTCCCAACTTCTTTACGTCCCATACCTTTTATTGGGGCGACTGGCACGTGAACGAAACCGTGGGGCCTGAGCGGGCTTTTGGGATGAGCCCGATGAATTACGCCCACTCTCTAGGAATGAAGTTCACGAATGGCGCGGATAGTCCCATCGTGCCGCCTAGCATTATGGACCTCGTGTGGACCGCCGTGAACCGAGTCAGTCGGAGCGGTTTGGTGGTGGGACCGGACGAGCGGGTAACCCCTTACGTCGCGCTCAAGTCGGTGACTGATTATGCGGCCTATCAGCACTTTGAGGAGCGTTCCAAGGGAACCCTTGAAGCAGGGAAAATGGCCGATCTGGTGATTCTCGAAAAGAATCCGCTTACGGTAGACCCGATGACCATCAAGGACATCCGTGTGGTGGAGACTATTAAGGATGGTAAAACCATCTACAAAACAACCTCACGCTGAGGCGGCCTAGGCGCTGCTTCAGCGGCGACTTCCTAGTGATCATCCCGTGGGCGTTGCAGGCAACCCCGATTTAATAAACCCCAGTTTAACTTCTCTAGTATTAAGGCGTCCTAGCTCTTTATCGATGCGGTCTAGCCACTCAGCCTGATTTATACAACCTTGCACTTCGCCATTCTTGAAAGTTGCTTTTCCAACTTTTCTCGGCCAGACCCGAATGGCACTAAGTTAAGGGGCTTCATCGTCTCGCTGTGCCATAATTGCCCACTTGAAAATTTTCTCTTTACCGCATGATTACTAGGGCTTTCCACTAGTATTTTATGGAGCGTCGGGTTGGGGCTATCGTGCCTAACTTAGTGCCATTCCGGCCAGTCCCCTTAGGTTTGGATCCCGGCCCGTTCTTCGGCGAAATTCAGTTTCCTATCAGTAATGGCGGTTTGGCGAGACGCGAAGCTCATCACCGCCGGGTTAGTTCGGAACCTCGAATCTAAAACCCTCCGGCGGCAAACGAAGCGACTCTCCACGCATCGAGGCCCGGAAAAAATGCTGCGCGCTCCGGTCACGCGGCGTGCGACTCGAAATCAAAACGCGGCTCCCGTCCAAAGTCGGGCGAAGATTGCGCGAGCCAAGGCTTGCAAATTGCAAGCCACTGAGCCGAGACTTGCATTTTGCAACTCATAGTAACACTAAAACAGGAGCACCACTTATGAACGAGCGCGTTCTCATCACCGGGGTAACCGGCTACATCGGACAGCATTGTGCGGCAGAATTACTCAAACAAGGTTACGAAGTCGTCGGCACGATTCGTTCTCGCGTGAAGGCAGAAGCGACGAGGGCGGCGCTCGCGAAAGTGGCGCAAGTTGATCGGTTGAGTTTCGTCGAAGCCGACTTGTTATCCGACGCTGGTTGGGACCAAGCGATGAAGGGATGCACCTTTGTCATGCACGTCGCTTCGCCCTTCATTCTTGCCGAACCGAAGGACGAGAACGAATTGATTAAACCCGCCGTTGAGGGGACGAAACGGGTAATCCAAGCGGCAAAGGGCGCAGGCGTGAAGCGCTTCGTGCTCACGTCGTCAACCGTAGCCATCATGGGCGGTCACGCCAGCGGCCGCTACGGACCGGACACGTGGACTGACATGAGCGCCCCCGTCGGCGCTTATATGAAGAGCAAGACTCTGGCCGAACGCGCCGCGTGGGAAGCCGTAAGCGGGGGCAAGATGGAGTTGACCGTCATTAACCCCGGTGGAGTGTTTGGCCCATCGCTCGGCGCCAAATTGGAGGGCCAGAATTTGGAGATGATTGCGCGGATGATTGCAGGCAAGTTGCCGATGATCCCCGACGTCGGGATGGGCATGATTGACGTGCGGGATGTCGCATTGCTCCACGTCAGGGCGCTTACTGCCACCGGGGCTGCGGGAAAGCGCTTTATCGCCGCCAGCGCCGATCCGGTGGAAATGGGCACCGTCGCAGACATTCTCAGATCAGCGGGTTACACTAAGGTTCCGACTCTTCGGGCACCTTCCTTCCTGCTTAAGATCATGGGCCTGGTCGACCGTGAGGCCCGGGGAATGGTCCCGTTTCTCGGGAAAAAGGCCTCGTTCGACAATCGTGCGACCTTCGAGGTGTTGGGGTGGAAGCCCTCGCCGCTTGAAACTTCGTTCCGAGAAATGGCGGCGGCGATTGCCAAATAAGCAAAAAATCCGCATTATCCTCGAATGGGTGTTGAGGAAATTCATTGGCGCTCGGTGTGCCCGGTTTGCGCGGCCCTTGATGTGCTTGGGGACAGATGGACCATGTTAATCGTGCGAGACCTCATCATGCATGGTCCGCGCACTTACTCCGAGTTGCTCGAATCGCCCGAACACATTTCCACCAACATTCTTGCCGACCGACTAAACCTCCTCGTGTCGCTTGAAATGATCGAACGAAAAAACCCGCAACACTCCGTTCGCAACAACGCCTACAAGCTGACCGAAAGCGGCGCAGCTCTCAAACCGGTTCTGGAAGGGCTGGGACAATGGGCGCAGGTCCATCTCAAGGATTTCCACGGCAAAATGCTCACCGCGTCACCTGAAGAACCCTGAAAGCGAAACAATGCTGGTTCGAACCCGATAAGATCCTACTCGGACGAGCCGACGTCCGCGTCCAGTAGTGTGAGGCGGCGAGCGTCGTTCGGACGCCTAACCACTCTCCTCCACCCGTCGAGCTGCCACGCGTGGCTTATGAATGGAGTCAGCGGGAAAAGCGGCAAAACCTCATCTCAAGATCTACTCCTGAAGAGGCTGGAGAAGCTTGGCCACGAGGCCGGTCCAGCCGGTTTAATAAGAGGCGCCGACGCCGCGCCCGGTGTCGGCGTGAAAGTGTTCGTGGCGACGCTTCAGCGGGTCGGGCCAAGAAAGGTTGAAAAGGCAGGGGGTGGATTGGGTTGTGTGTTCCTTGGTTTCGCTCGCGACCCCGCTTTTAGATTAAAATAATTCATTTGAGAGCTGCAACGAAGCGGTTTTGCGCTGAAATGCAGCAGTGCCGAGTGCAAAGAGCGTCGGCCTGCTGCAAGGAACTAGCTGCAGGGTAGTCAGGACTAGCGCGCCGCCAGTTTTTTAGACGTAACCCCCCTCTCTCTCGTTTCCTTTTCGAAGGCTGAGCTATCTTTTGCGTTTCGCGGCTAGAACCGTTTGGGTGGCAGCGCAGTCAGTCCGGTTGAGCACTGTTTACCCCTCTTCTTCCCCCCCATGTCTATGCGCTTTTTAACCACGCTCGGGCTTTTGCTCGGCCTTACGCTTTGGGTTTTGCCTGAACTTACTGCAGCTGCGCCCGGATTTCAGCTCTTGCTCGCACCGCAAAGCCTGCGCTCTGACGAGGCCACGTTGGTCTGGGACAAGCCGGAAGCGACCGGCCCGGGCATCGCTTACGAAGTGCTGCGGGACGGCCAACCTTGCGGGCAAACCCTTAAAACCCACTTTACCGCACGCGGGCTGGCGCCCGAGCGAACCCATGTTTTCCAAGTCCGGATTACGCCTAGTGCTGCGGATCCCAGTTTGCGGATGGAAAGCAATCCGCTCGAACTTCGCACCCTTTCGCCGGAGACCATCGTATCCGTGCTGGATTACGGTGCGCTCGGCGACGGCGCCACGCTCAATACCCGCGCGCTCCAGGCTGCGATAAACGCCTGCCCCGCCGGCGGCGTCGTCCGCATCCCGGCCGGAGTGTTCCTTAGTGGCGCACTTTTTCTCAAGAGTGATATGACCCTCGAAATCGAGGCGGGCGGCGTGCTCAAAGGCTCGGCCAATCCGGCTGATTACGCGCCCTTTATTCGCAATCGTTTCGAGGGCTGGGAGCTGGAGACCTATGCCAGCCTGCTCAACGCCGGCACGCTCGACGCTGCCGGGCCGGCTAACGTGCGCAATCTCAGCATCCGCGGCGCGGGCCGGATTTCCGGCGGCGGGAAAAAACTCTCCGATGCCGTGCGCGCCGAGTTCCCAGGCGTCAAGGGACTGCGTTCGCGGGGAAGGTTAATCCTTCTCATGAACGCTGAAAACGTCGAGGTGGCCGGGCTCATCCTAGAGGAAACCCCGGGCTGGACGCTCCACACCATCTATTCGAAAAACGTGAGCCTGCACGGGCTCTCCATCCGCAGCAATGTGCTGAATGGCGATGGCATCGACCCCGATTCCTCCGAGAATACTTTCATCTTCGCCTGCACGTTCGACACCGGCGATGACTGCATCGCCATCAAGTCTGGGAAAAACCCGGAGGGCAACGTGGTCAACCGACCGACGGACGGCGTGCGCGTGTTCGACTGTCGTTTTGAGCGGGGGCACGGCATCTCCATCGGTAGCGAGATTTCCGGTGGGGTGCGCGGCGTGCGCGTGGAGGACTGCGTGGCGGGCGAGTTACTCAACGGGTTGCAGATCAAGGGCACGCCCGAGCGGGGTGGTTTTGTGGAGGATGTGACGGTGCGTGACTGCGCGCTCCGGCAGATTACCGTCTACACCAAGTTGTCTTATAACAACGATGGTGCGGCCGCACCGGCTCAGCCGTTTTTCCGCAATTTCCGTTTCGAGAACATCGACCTCACCCAGGCCGACCCGAAGAAGCCGGTGATTATCGTGAATGGTTTCGAGGCGGATGGCCACCGCACCGCCCGGGTGCGTTTCGAAGGCATCCATCTGCCCGCCGGTGCGAAGGTGAAGCTGGATCGGGTTGAGGATGTGGCCTTTACTCGGGTGACTACGCCGGACGGCGTCGCGCCGACCTATGAGGTCACGCGTTCCGGGCAGGTGAAACATTGAGCCGATCAAATCGAGCGCTGATGCAATCCGTGGCCACGCAATTGCGCCAATCCGTGGCTCGCGCCTGTGGTTTGGTGCTGTTGATCCTTTCGTCAGACTTGCCTCAGTTTCTAGTCGCTAGCGAAGCGGGCTCGCCCGGTGGGCCGTCTCCTCGGTTAACCGCCACGGAATGCGGCGCAATCGGCGATGGGATCGTGCTAAATACCACGACCATCCAATCCGCCATCGACCGACTCGCTTTGAGCGGTGGGGGGACGCTGGTGATCCCGCCAGGTGTCTTCGTTAGCGGCGCCCTGTTCTTGAAGCCTGGGGTGAATCTGCTGCTGGAAAAGGACGCTGTCCTGCGCGCCTCCACCGATGTTGCGGCGGATTTTCCGGCTCGTCGCACGCGTATCGAGGGGCATTTCGAGGCGCTTTTTACCCCGGCACTGATTAATGCCGATGGCTGCGATGGCCTCCGCATCACCGGCGAGGGCACGCTTGATGGGGCTGGTCGGCCGCTGTGGGATTTATTTTGGAAACTACGTCTTGCTGCGCCTGATCCCAAGGCCTTTCGCAACCTCGGCATTCCCCGGGCCCGACTCGCCTTGGTTGAAAACTCCCGCGATGTCTTGATCGAGGGAGTGTCCTTTAAAGATTCCCAGTTTTGGAATCTCCATCTTTACCGCTGCCGCGAGGTCCACGTCAAAAATGCCCGTTTCTCCGTGCCCGACGACTACAAGCAAGCCCCTAGCACCGACGGGATCGACGTGGATAGTTGCCAAGATGTGAAAATCGAGGGCTGCTGGTTTTCCGTGACCGATGATGCGGTTGCCCTCAAGGGAACGAAGGGTCCGCTTGCCCTGCAGGACCATGATAGCCCGCCGGTGGAGCATGTGCGCGTGCGTGATTGCGTTTTTCAGCGAGCACACGCGGCCGTCACGCTCGGAAGTGAAGCCACCGTCGTGCGCGATGTTCTGGTGGAACGCTGCCGAGTGTTGGGAGCCATGGTGGTCGCCAATTTCAAGCTGCGTCCGGATACACCCCAGCGTTACGAAAACATCCGGTATCAAGACATCACGCTGGAGAGCTCTGGCGGCGCGTTGGTAACCATCCAGCCGTGGAAACAATATCTCGAGCTGCAGGGGCTCACGCCGCCGTGCTCGGTCGTGCGGGACGTTTCTTTTTCTGGTATCCGCGGTCGTTTTGGCTCCTTCGGAGGTATCGCCGGTAGTCCCGGCCAAACTGAAATCAACGGCGTGCGGTTTGCGGATGTGGACGTGAACTTCAGGCGGTCCAAAGTCACCATTCAGGATGGGAGCGAAGTTCATTTCGAGAATGTGAAAGTGAACGGTGCACCCTATCTTCCTTAATACTCCGCTAGCATCTGCTTTCGCCTCATTGTTATGCGTTGGAGTTGTCCCCGTGCTGCCAACCCAACCTCGTGCTTTCCCCATGTGCTTTGGTTTCATCGATCCATTCCGTTTCCTATGCTTTTTTTGCGCGATTTTGAGCGCGTGGTTCGCTCCGTGGCTCTCGGGGCAAACTTCGCCCGCAGGCACGGTGCAGGCTACCGCACTGGGCTGGCCCGCGATCACCCGCGAGGCCCGGCCTTGGACGTTTAACTGGTGGCTCGGCTCCGCGGTGGACGAGGAAAACCTCGGCCACGAGCTGGATCGCTATCGTGATGCTGGACTCGGGGGCATTCACATTATCCCCATATATGGTGCGAAGGACGCTGCCGCGCGCTGGATTCCGTATCTTAGTCCCGAGTGGTGGCGGATGTTTGATTGGACGGTCGTGGCGGCGGAGCAGCGCGGCCTAGGCGTCGATCTTACGGCCGGCACGGGGTGGTGTTTTGGCGGTCCGAATGTGCTGGAGAAGGAGGCCGGAAAACGGCTGGTGTTGATCAATGCGGCTTTGCCTTCAGACGGCCGCATCACCCCGCCCAAAGGCTTTGATACTATCGCGTGGCAGTCGTTCGCGGCGGTTTCGGTCACTGGCGCTCGCGAGGACTTGCGTTCGCTGGTGCGGGGCGACGGCCGACTCGGTTGGATGCCGCCCGGATCGGTCGAAGGCTGGACGGTAGTCGCCGTTGGCGTGCAGAGCACCGGACTCAAGGTCAAACGTGCTGGCCCGGGCGGCGAGGGATGGATGATCGACCCGCTCTCGCCCCAGGCGATGGAGCACTACCTCGCGCCCTTCCGTGCAGCCTTCGCTGCCGATTCGGGGCACGCTCGTCCCCGCGCGATCTATCATGACTCCTACGAGTATTACGAAGCGGTCTGGGGCCCCGCGTTTGCGGACGAGTTTTTCCAGCGGCGCGGTTACCGCTTGGAGGATCACTGGGATCTTTTGGCTGGGCGGGGCGAGCCCGAGGCGGTGGGCCGGCTCTGGCATGATTACCGCCGGACTGTCTCCGATGTGCTGTTGGAAAATGTCTTCCCGCTGTGGACCGACTGGGCGACGGGCAGCGGCCTGCGCACGCGTTTCCAGGCCCACGGCGCGCCTGCCAATCTACTCGACCTCTACGCGCTGGCCGCGATTCCCGAGACCGAGATGTTTGGCCACGGCGGCCCTGACCCGCTCGATTCGCGTTTCGACGCGCACATCGGCGGCGCCGATCGCGATATTCAGGTCAGTAAATTCGCGTCCTCCGCTGCCCACGTGACCGGCCGACGGCTGGTGTCCGCCGAGACCGGCACCTGGATGGCGGAGCATTTCCACGAAACCTACGAGGAACTGAAATGTTTTACCGACCGTTTGTTCGTGGCTGGCGTGAACCATGTATTCTACCACGGCAACGCCTACTCGCCCGACGACGTTCCTTGGCCCGGTTGGCTTTTCTACGCCGCGAGCGAACTCAATACCCGGAACCCGCTTTGGCGGGAGTTTGCAGCCCTAAATATCTACGTTACCCGCGTGCAGTCTGTCCTGCAAGCCACCGAGCCGGACAACGATTTCCTGCTCTACTGGCCGGTTGATGACGTCTGGAGCGATCCGAAACCCGGGGTCGCGCTGCTCACGGTGCATAACCGCAACTGGGTGCCGCCGCTCGGCTACGAGCTCTTCGCGCGGGGCCACGCCTTTGATTATGGCAGCGACCGGCAGATTGCGGGGTTGCGACTGCGGGCTGGAGGCGGGGTCGGGCTTGAGGGCGGCGCAGGCTACCGTGCGGTGGTTTTTCCCGTCTCGAAGACCTTGCCGCCAGAAACGCTGCGCGCCGCGCTGCGCCTAGCCGAAGAGGGGGCGACGGTTGGCTTCGTCACGCCGGTCGCGGGCGACGTGCCTGGGCTAGGGGATGTTGACCGCCGTCGGAGCGAGTTTCGGGAATTGCTGCCGGACTATGCCCGGTTGGAGTTAACCGAGGCTCGGGAACTTCGGCGGGGCCGAGGACGGCTTCTATTTGGTCCGGCGGAAAAGGTTCTCGCGCTGGCGGGCATCTTGCCCGAGCCGTCCGTTAGCGCTCATCCGGGTCTGCTGCTCCTGCGCAAGACCGAAGGCGGTTTGCCGGGCTATTTTTTGGTTAACCAAGCGCTGGAGCCAATCGACGCCTGGGTTGAATTGGGTCGTCCCACTGAGGCCGTTAGCGTGCTCGATCCATTGACTGGAACAATTTCCGCCGGTCGCGTGCGCCAAAACGCCGCCGGCCGTTCTGAGGTGCAGCTGCGTCTGGAGCCTGGGCATAGCGCCTGGCTACGCACTCGCCGCGCCGGTGCGGATTTGGCGCCAACGAATGGATTGGCCAGCGGGGCCGAGGCCGCGCGACCGGGCCGGATTTTGTTTACCTTGAACGGCCCGTGGCGGGTGGAGTTTATCGCGGGTGGGCCGGAGCGGCCGGATCCGTGGGAGCCGGTGTGCTTGGGTTCCTGGACCGAGGGTGGCGATACTCGGCGTGAGGCTTTTGCGGGCACCGCGCGCTATGTTACGCGTTTCGAATCGGGTGAATTCGCCACCGGGGAATGCATTCTCGATCTGGGCGAGGTTTTCCACGTCGCGCGGGTCCGGCTCAACGGGACCGACCTAGGCGTCACCTTCATGCGTCCGCATCGATTGGTGGTGCCCCCCGGTTTGCTCCGGCCGATCGGCAACGAACTGGAGATTGAGGTGACCAATTTAGCAGCCAACCGCCTCCGCGATCTGGACCGGCGCGGGGTGAGATGGCGTAACTTTTACTTCGTCAACATCGGCTACCGGGAACTGAACGCGGCTGAGTGGCCGCTGGCGCCCTCCGGCCTGCTTGGTCCGGTTCGTTTGCGGGCTCTTGATCGGGGCCTTTAAATGGTGTCTAAATCCGCCGAAGGGGTTGTTCACTGATTGCGTATCCCATTTATTTTCATGGGTGTAAAACTGGCGGAGAGGGAGGGATTCGAACCCTCGGTAGGTTTCCCTACACACGCTTTCCAAGCGAGCGCATTCGACCACTCTGCCACCTCTCCAGGTTGCTAAATCGTCGCGGGCCGCGAGGCCTTTGGCGATGGGCGAAGGGGCAGAACAACGCGTCTGCTTAGCCTAGGTCAATGGCGAAAATTATTCCGTTTGCTTCCTTTTCCATGATCTACCCCTTTCGTTGGGCTTGGTCGGGAAATGCTGCTTGCGCGACCTTGGCCCCGTGCTTCTTTCTCGCCCTTTCCTTCACGCCTACTTTCCACGCCTAACGTCGCATCCCACCATGGTAACTCCGAATTCCGAGCTGACCTACAACACCAAGATCGAGGGCGACATCGTCGTGACCCGCGTGGATGCTGTGATCAACTGGCTGCGCTCCAGCTCCGTCTGGCCTATGCCCATGGGTCTAGCCTGTTGCGCGATCGAACTCATGGCGACCGCGTCCAGCCGCTTTGACATCGCCCGCTTTGGCGCTGAGGTCTTCCGCTTTTCCCCCCGTCAGGCCGATTGCATGATCGTCGCCGGCACCGTCACCTACAAGATGGCCCCGCACCTCCGCCGCATTTATGACCAGATGGCCGAGCCAAAGTGGGTTATCGCCATGGGCGCCTGCGCTTCCTCTGGTGGCATGTATCGCAGCTACGCCACCCTCCAAGGCGTTGATCGCATCGTCCCCGTTGACGTTTATATCTCTGGCTGTCCTCCGCGTCCCGAGGCGCTGCTCGACGCCTTGATCAAGCTGCAGGATAAAATGACCCGTAATGGCGGCACCGCCAAACAACTCCTCTCGGCCTGATCGCCGCTCCGGCATTCTCTTTTCCGAATTTTGCCAACCGCTATGTCTTCCCTCGCCGCCGCTCCTGCGACCGATCTGCTCGCCGTCTTGCAAGCCCGGTTTCCCGCCGCCGTCGCTCGCCCCAGTGTCGACCATCCTGCTTTTAATTTGCCCATGGCCGAAGTCCCGGCCGCCCTCCTTCTGCTTCGGGACGAGCACGGCTACGATCTCCTGATCGACGTCACCGCCGTGGACTGGGATGTCGAGGCGCGCCCGCGGTTTTCTGTCGTCTGGCATCTGCTCTCATCCACGGCGCATGGTTACGTCCGGCTCGTCGCGGACTGCGTCAGCGATGCCGAGCCCACCGCGCCGAGCGTGGTTTCCCTGTGGGCCGGGGCGAACTGGCACGAGCGCGAGACTTTCGACCTGATGGGTATCCAGTTCACCGACCACCCTGATCTTCGGCGTATTTTGATGTGGGACGGCTATCCCTTCCATCCTCTACGCAAGGATTTCCCTCTGGCCGGCATCGAGACTCCGCTGCCCGATCTTGAGGTTGCCGACCTTACCAAGGCCTCCGTCCTGCCCGCCCCGATGATGGGCGGTCCCTTCGTCGCCTCTAGCGGCGAGATGAACCTCACCGAAGCCGAACCGCGCGCCAAGGACGAGTCCTGGAACGAGCGTAGTGCCAAACCTGCCGTCCTCTGAGCCCCGCCTCGCAACCCGTAAACTTTTCCTCCGTGCCCACCGATTACGCTTTTCCTGACAGCGCCGCGAAAACCGCGAACGCCATCGAGGCTCCTGAGTTCCAGACCGAGAAGATGTCCCTCTCTATGGGACCCTCCCATCCCTCGACCCATGGCGTGCTCCGCCTCCAACTCGAGCTCGACGGCGAGATCGTGACGGGTTGCGACCCCGTCCTCGGCTACCTTCACCGCGGTGACGAAAAGATCGCCGAGAACATGACCTACAACCAGTTCGTGCCTTACACGGACCGGTTGGATTACCTCGCGCCGCTGGCCAATAACGTCGCCTACGCCTGCGCGGTTGAACGCTTAGCCAAACTCGAGGTGCCCGAGCGCTGTCAAGCCATCCGCGTGATTTGTTCCGAGATGGCCCGCGTCTCCGCCCACCTGCTCGGTCTCGGCGCTTACGGCATCGATGTCGGCGCCTGGGCCATTTTTCTCTACACTTTCACCGAGCGCGAAAAACTTTATAAGCTGTTCGAGGAGCTTACCGGCGCCCGCTTTACCACCAGCTACACCCGAATCGGTGGCGTCGCTCGCGACGTGCCCGAGGGCTGGGTCGAGAAAGTCGACGCGTTCTGCGATCAGTTCCTCCCGATCCTGGAGAACATCCTCAACCTCCTTACGCGGAACAAAATCTTCATCGACCGAACTCAGGGTGTGGGCGTGATTTCCAAGGCTGATGCCCTCGCCTATGGCCTCACCGGGCCCAACCTTCGCGGCTCCGGCGTCCCGCTCGATCTGCGCAAGGATAAGCCCTACTCCGGTTACGAGCGCTATGAGTTCGACGTCGCCATCGGCGCGCATGGCGACTGCTTCGACCGCTATATGGTCCGCGGCGAGGAGATGCGCCAGTCCGTCCGCATCATCAAGCAGGCCATCAAGAGTTTTCCTAAGGGCGACTGGTATGCCAAAGATGCCGTCCGCATCTTCGCTCCACGCAAGGACAAGGTTCTCACGAGCATGGAGGAATTGATCAACAACTTCATGATCACCACCGAGGGCCCCCAGATGCCCGCCGGCGAGGTCTACTTCGAGGCCGAGGTCCCGAAGGGCGCGCTCGGTTTCTTCATCGTAAGCAAGGGTGGGGGCGTGCCTTACCGGATGAAGATCCGCAGCCCCAGCTTCTGCAATCTCTCCATCCTGCCCAAAGTCTGCCAAGGCAATCTCGTGTCCGACGTGGTCTCCATTCTCGGCTCCCTCGACTTCGTGATGGGCGAGTGCGACCGCTAAATCCAACCGGGTTGCCCGACTAAACACATTTTAAAGCACGAACACCAATTCCAGCGCCCAAGCCGCCGAATCCGACCTTTCGTGTCATTTCGAGTGTTTTCCTGGGCACCAACTTCCCCCCTTTTCGACTTCCGTGAATCTCAAGCCTGAAACCTTCCAGCGTATTGACGAAGTCATTACGCACTACCCGGTCAAGCGCAGCGCCACGCTGCCGCTCTTGCACCTCGTGCAGGAGGACGCCGGCTACATTTCCGAGGACGCCATTCTCTGGATCGCCCAAAAGCTCGACCTGCAGCCGATCAACGTCCTCGAGGTCGTGACCTTCTACCCGATGTTCCGCCGCGCGCCCATCGGCCGCCGTCACATCAAGGTCTGCCGCACCCTTTCCTGCGCCCTTTTGGGTGGCTACAAGACCTGCGAGACCTTCCAGGAGGAATTTAAAACCACTCTCGGCGCCACCTCGCCCTGCGGCGAGGTCACGGTTGATTTCGTCGAATGCCTCGCCTCCTGCGGCACCGCCCCAGTCGTGCTGATCGACGAGGTCCTTCACGAAAAAGTCGACGCCGCCACGGCCCGCCAGATCAGCGCTGGCATTCGCGCCGAAGCTACCGCCCGCCAGTAATTATCTCCCACTCGCTAACCGCCTTCTCACTCCTTTTTTCCGATGCCCGCCCCCGCCCAGACTCGCGTGATTTTTAAGCACATCGACGAAGCCGGCTACACCAACGATCTCGGGTGCTACCTTCGCCATGGCGGCTACGAGACGCTGAAGAAATCCGTCGCCCGTCCGCCCGCCGACCTCATCGAGGAGGTCAAAAAATCCGGCCTGCGCGGTCGCGGCGGCGCTGGTTTCCCCTGCGGCGTGAAGTGGTCCCTCGTGGACCGCAAGTCGGGTAAGCCCATCTACCTCATCGTCAACGCCGACGAGTCCGAGCCCGGCACCTTCAAGGATCGCTATATCATGCACCAAGATCCGCACCAGCTGATCGAGGGCACGATTATTAGCTGCTTTGCCAATAACGTGAAGCAGGCCTATATTTATATCCGCGGCGAGATGCCCGAGGGTGCCCGTATCCTCGAAAAGGCCATCGCCGAGGCCCGCGCGGCTAATTTTGTCGGCCCCAATATCCTCGGCACCGGCTATTCCTGCGAAATCTACGTCCATCGTGGCGCCGGCGCCTACATCTGCGGCGAGGAAACCGGCCTGATCGAGTCTCTCGAGGGTAAACGCGCCAATCCCCGCATCAAGCCCCCTTATTTCCCTGCCGTCCTCGGCCTCTACCAGTGCCCGACGATCGTGAACAACGTCGAGACCCTCTGCCAGGTGAAGCATATCGCCGACATTGGCGGCGAGGCCTACGGCAAGACCGGCACGCCCGGCAACACCGGCACGCGCATCTTCTGCGTCTCCGGCCACGTGCAGCGCCCCGGCTACTACGAGTTCCCCGCTGGCACCATCACGATGGGTCAGTTGCTCAATGAGGTTTGCGGCGGTCCCCTGCCCGGTCGCACCTTCAAGGCCGTCATCCCCGGCGGTTCCTCCGCCAAGGTCCTGCGCTTCGGCGAGCGCTACAAGGGTAAGCGCAAGGTCGGCGCCGAGATGGTCGATTACGATTGGGGCGTTGAGGACGTGCCTATGGATTTCGATTCGCTCGCCATGATTGGCTCCATGGGTGGCTCCGGCGGCGTCATCGTCATGGACGACTCGGTGAACATGGTCGAGGCCCTGGCCAACATCAACGCCTTCTACCAGCACGAGAGTTGCGGCCAGTGCACGCCCTGCCGCGAAGGCTCGCTCTGGATGAAAAAGATCAGCTCCCGCATGGTTCACGGTGACGCCCGCAAGGAAGACGCTGCCCTGCTCAAGAGCGTCGCCGACCAGATCCCCGGCCGCACCATCTGCGCCTTCGGCGAGGCCTGCTCATGGCCGACCCAGAGCTTCCTCATCAAGTTCAAGGACGAGTTCGAAGGCTACGCCGAGGCTAAAAAATCCCTCCCCGCCGACCGCCTCGCCCTAGTCTAAAACCCTTCAAGCGCAAAGAAGCGAAGACGCCAATTTCGATCCAAAGCTCCTCTTTCCAACTAATCCGCCCTACTTTCCCCGACCTTAGCGCCTTAGTGTCTTCGCGCTTCAAATCACTTCTCCTCCTTTTTTCAGCAATGATCGCCGCTCCCAAACCCGACCTCGTCACCGTCAACATCGACGGCGTGGACATCGCCGTGCCGAAGGGCACCAACGTTATCGAGGCCGCCAAGCAGCTCCAAAAGGACGTCCCCCACTACTGCTACCACCCGAAGCTCACGGTAGCCGGAAACTGCCGCATGTGCATGGTCGAGATGGGTATGCCCGCCGTGGATCCCGCGACCAAAGCCCCGGTGATAGACGCCGCCACCGGCAAGCAGAAGATCAACTGGATACCCCGTCCCCAGATCGGCTGCGGCACCACGGTCGCCCCGGGCATGCACATCAAGACGTCCTCGCCCATGGTGAAAGACGCCCGCGAAGGCGTGATGGAATTCCTCCTCGTTAATCACCCGCTCGATTGCCCGATTTGCGATCAGGCCGGCGAGTGTAAACTCCAGGAGCAGGCCACCGGCTACGGCCGAGGCTATTCCCGCTTCATCGAAGAGAAAAACGTCAAACCCAAGCGCACCCAGCTCGGGCCCCGCGTGACCCTTGACGACGAGCGCTGCATCCTCTGCTCCCGTTGCGTGCGTTTCTCCAAGGAGATCGCCAAGGACGACGTCCTTGGTTTCGTTGATCGCGGCAGCTATTCGACGCTCACCTGCCACCCTGGGAAGAAGCTGGAGAATAATTACTCTCTTAATACCGTGGACATCTGTCCGGTCGGCGCCCTCACCAGCACCGATTTCCGCTTTAAGATGCGCGTCTGGTTTTTGAAGCAAACCAACACCATCGATATCGAGTCCTCCGTCGGCGTGAACGCCGTCATCTGGTCGCGCGAGGGTGTTATTTACCGCCTCACCCCCCGCCGTAACGACGAGGTTAACGATACTTGGATGGCTGACTCTGGCCGTCTGCTTTACAAGCAGGTCGCTGCCGCTCGACGTCTCTCCGCCGTCACCCTACATGGATCGGCCTCTTCGCTTGATACGGCGATCAGCTCTGCCGCCGAACTTTTGAAGTCCGGCTCCATTGCCGTCGTTGGCTCCGGCCGCGCTTCGGTGGAGGAGCAGTTCCTGCTCAAGAAACTCGCCGGCCAACTCGGCGTGAAGGCTTCGCTCGTGGCCCGCACCGCGCAAGGGGACAAACTTCTTATCTCCGCCGACCGTAATCCCAACGTCCGTGGCGCGCTTGTCACCGGTCTCATTTCCGCTTTGCCCGCCGCGCAACTCACCCAGCTCGCTGCTGACATCGACGACGGCAAGGTAAAGACGGTTCTAACCCACGGTGAAGACCTCGCCGCCGCCGGCCTTTCCGCCGCGCAGCTCGCCAAGGTCAATATCATCTACCTCGGCACCCACGCCGACGCCACCAGCGCGGCCGCCAAGGTCGTATTGCCCACGCTGCACACCTTTGAAAAAGCCGGCACCTTCGTGAACCAGCAGTTCCGTATACAGAAGTTTGCCGCCGCAGTCCCCGGGCCGCAGGGCACCAGCAACGATCTCGTTGTCCTTGCCAAGCTCCTCGCCGCCCTCGGCGCGGATGCGACTGCCAGCGACGTCCACGGCCTCTGGTCCACCCTCAGCGCCTCGGTGCCCGCCCTGGCCACGATGCTTTACAAGAACATACCCGAGACCGGCCTTCTGCTCGACTCCACCCCTTGGGCCGGCCTGCCCTTCGTCGAAGGCGAGAGTCTCAAATACAAACCCGCCGCGCTCGCCGTCGCCTAACCACTGAAAAATTAACCACGAAGGTCACGAAGATCACGAAGCTAATTCTCCTCTCCGTTTCCCCTCTACTACTCTTCGTGCTCTTCGCGCTCTTCGTGGTTTAAAAAATCCGCTTCCGACATGTTCGACTTCTACTTCGAGCTCCCGCTCCTCCTCCGCCTCCTTCTGCAAGGCACGGTGGTGATCCTTGCCCTCTTCCCTCTCGCCGCCGCCTGCTCTATGGCCGAGCGCAAGATCTCCGCTTGGATTCAGGGTCGCCCCGGCCCAAACCGCACCAAACCGCCGATCGCCGGCTTTCTCGCGCCGCTCGGTCTCGTTGCGAGCATCCCCGTATTGGGCACCCTGCTCCAGAAGTTCGGGATCTTCCAGTTGGCGGCCGATGGCGGCAAATTCACCTTCAAGGAAGACCCGGTCCCTGGGCACGTGAACAAGTTCTACTTCATCCTCGCGCCTATCGCGTCGATGATCCCGGCCCTCTCGACCGTCGCCTTTGTGCCCTTCGGCGCGTATTTTAATGCCGCTGACGAACTCGTTCCGGTGGCGCTCGCTCATGTCGATGTAGGCCTGCTCGCCGTCTTCGCCCTTGGCTCGCTCGGCGTCTACTCGCTCATTCTCGCTGGTTGGGCTTCGAACTCAAAGTATCCCTTCCTCGGCGGCGTTCGCGCTTCCGCGCAGCTCATTTCCTACGAGCTCTCCATGACCCTCTCGGTCCTACCGGTGTTCCTCTGGGTCAACGCTCCCGGCGGCCAGGGCACGTTAAGTCTCTTCGATGTTGTGCAGAGCCAGAGCCAGCCCGGTTTTTGGGGCGGCACTTGGTATGTCATGACCATGCCGGTTTCGGCTTTTATTTTTCTGATCGCCCTCTTCGCTGAGACCAACCGTCAGCCCTTCGACATGCCTGAGTCTGAGGCCGACCTCGTCGGCGGCTTCCACACGGAATACGGTGCCTTCAAATGGTCGCTTTTCTTCGTCGCTGAATACGCCCACATGATCGTCGGCTCAGGCATCTTCTGTCTCCTGTTCCTCGGTGGCTGGAATCCGCTCCCTTGGGTGTCCCTGGCCGACACCATTCACGCCTTGGCCCACATCCTGCCCTGCGTCGCTACGCCTCTGTTCATGGCCCTCATCGCCATCGGCATTTTTCTCGGTAAAGTCGGCTTTTTTATCTTTTTCTTCATGTGGGTGCGTTGGACGCTTCCCCGTTTCCGCTATGACCAAGTAATGACCCTCGGCTGGAAAAAACTCCTCCCGCTTTCCATCGCCAACCTCATTGTCTACGCCCTTGGCATCGCGTGGCTGCAAACCCGCTAAGCAGCCTTAAACTTCAACTTTCGCCTTAAACTCTAGCCCGCCATGGCCGTCGTCACCGTCGAACGCAAACCGCTCAGTTTCCTAGAGCGCACTTATCTGCCCAACATCGCCGCCGGGCTCGCGACCACGTTCAAACGTATGGTGCAGCCCGCCGAGACCCTCGAATACCCCGAGCAGCGTCCCGCCATCCCCGCTGGCTATCGCGGCGTGCCCACCCTCGTTTACGATCCCAACGGTCGTGAAAAGTGTGTGTCCTGTCAGCTCTGCGAGTTTGTGTGCCCGCCCAAGGCCATTCGCATTACCCCCGGCGAAATAGCCCACGACGATGCCAACGCTCACGTCGAGAAGCGCCCGGAGGAGTTCAAGATCGACATGCTCCGCTGCATTTACTGCGGCCTTTGCCAAGAAGTCTGCCCCGAGGAGGCCATCTGGCTACAAAACCAATACTCCATGACCGGCTACACCCGCGAGGAGATGGTCAACGACAAGAAACGGCTCTATGAACTCGGTGGCACGCTCCCCGACGCCCATCACAAGTGGGATAAGAAAAAGGCCGCCGAGGAGGCCGCCGCCCACGGTGGCGCGCACCACTGATTTTTCTTAAAGTAGCGAGCATCGAGTAGTGGGTAGCGACTAGCCCAAGCCACCGAAACCCACCAAACGATTCACTCCATCCGACCTCCGATCTACTCGCTACCCGCTACTCACTACCCGCTACTTTTCCTCCGCCCGACATGTCCGACCTTCTTTTTCACCTTTTCGCCCTGCTCGTCGTGGCCTGCGCCCTGGGCGTGGTCTTCAACAAGAACGCGGTCGCCTCCGCGCTCTGCTTCCTCCTTAGTCTGGTGGGTGTAGCAGGCCTCTTTGTGTTGCTCGACGCCTTCCTCTTAGCGGTCTTACTGGTCTTGGTCTACGCTGGTGCGGTCGTGGCTTTGTTCCTCTTCATCATCATGTTGCTGGATATGCAGGGCGGTGACCGCAAGCGGTTCACCAAGTCCACCATCCTTTCATCGACCGTCGCCGCCGGCTTGCTGGTGACTGGTTTGGTTTCCTTCGCCACGCACGGTCTGGTCGAGACTGCCGATCCCGCCACGGTGAAGATCGTAGGCTCCAGTCTCCGCGCCTACGCCGAGCAGTTGTTCACGGTTTACCTGCTGCCGGTGCAAATCGTCGGCTTCCTGCTCCTCATCGCTATGCTGGGCGTTATCGTTCTCAGCAAAAAATTCGAGGGCCTTGAGGACGTTAAGTAATCGGATCCGGCCTCCTCGCACCCCATTCCTCGCTACTTTCCCCTTTTCGCCATGTCCCCCCTTCCGCTCGCCACGCTGTCTGGTTCCTTTGCCGTCACGCTCAACGCCTACCTCTATCTCGCCGCCGTGCTTTTCGCGGTTGGCTTCTTCGGCGTGCTGCTGCGGAAAAACACCCTCGTGATCTACATGTGTCTCGAGCTCATGCTGGTCGCGAGCACCGTGGCCCTAGTCGCTTTTTCCCGTTACAATGGCGTGCTCGATGGCGACGTCTTCGTGTTTTTTATCCTAACCGTCGCCGCTGCCGAGGTCGCGGTCGGCTTGGCCATCATCGTCGCTCTCTTTCGCCGCCGCCAGACGGTGCAGGTTGAGGAGCTCAACGCCCTGAAGAACTGAGTTAAAAGTAGCGACCATCGAGTAGTCAGTAGCTAGTAGCCCAAGCCGTCTAAACCCATCGCCCGAACCGCTCCCATAGCCGTCCTGCTCGCTACCCGCTGCTCACTACTTTCCTTTCCCTTTTCCGATGTTCCAGAATCCGACCCAGCTCGCCCAACTCGTGTTCCTGCTGCCGCTCGCCTCGGCCGCCGTGATCGCGCTCACCCTCCGCCGCCAGGGCAACATCGCCGCGTTGGTCTCGACCTTCACGGCCGCGCTCATCGCCGCTGGCGGCCTCTACCTCGCCTTCACCGGCGCCCGCTTCACCGCCTCCACCGAGTGGCTGACCCTCGGCTCCTTCACCCTCTCGCTGGGCCTGAAGTTCGACGATCTCTCCGCGCTGATGTTGAGCATCGTTGGCGTCATTGGTCTTTGCGTGCACGTGTTCTCGCTCGGCTACATGCACGATGACGACGCGAAGGCCCGCTACTTCGGCGGCCTCTCCCTCTTCATGTTCGCCATGCTGGGTATCGTGTTTGCGGACAATTTGTTCATGATGTTTATCTTTTGGGAGTTGGTCGGCCTCGGCTCCTACGTCCTGATCAATCACTATCACTTTAAGGCCAGCGCCGCCGACGCGGCCAAGAAGGCGTTTATCGTCAACCGCGTGGGCGACTTCGGCTACCTTTGCGGCATCCTGCTCTGTTATCACTTCTATGGCACGGTGAACCTCACCGAGCTGGCCACTCTATCTGCTTCCGGCGCCCTGGCGGTGCACAACCTCATCCCGCTCCTGCTCTTCTGCGGCGCGGTCGGCAAATCCGCCCAGGTGCCCCTGCATGTCTGGTTGCCGGATGCAATGGAAGGCCCCACGCCCGTCTCTGCTCTCATCCACGCCGCCACGATGGTGGCCGCCGGTATTTTTATGCTTTGCCGCATTGAGCCCCTCTTCGCTTTAGCTCCTCAAGCCCTGACCATCGTCATGTGGATCGGCGCCGGCACCGCCCTCTATGCCGCGCTCTGCGCCGTCACCCAGCGCGACATTAAGAAGGTCTTGGCGTATTCCACCCTTTCCCAGCTCGGCTACATGGTTGCCGCCTTCGGGCTCGGTTCGCTCAAGGTCGCCCATGGCGAGGCCGGCGCGCCCGAGGTCTTGTTAACCGCTGGCGTCGGGGCGGCGATGTTCCACCTCACCACCCACGCCTTCTTCAAGGCCCTGATGTTCCTCGGTTCGGGTTCCGTGATCCACGGCTGCCACCACGAGCAGGATATTTTTAAAATGGGCGGTTTGTCCAAGAAGATGCCCCTCACCTTCGCGACCTTCAGTTTCGGCGTTTTGGCGATCATCGGTTTCCCCGGTCTCGCCGGCTTCTTCTCCAAAGATGCCATTCTTTATCTTGCGATGGAGAAAAACACCGCGGTCTTCGCCATTCTGTGCGCCACCGCCGTGCTCACCGCCTTCTATATGGTGCGCCTTTGGAAACTGGTTTTCCTCGGCACTGCCCGTTCCGATGAAGCTGCCCACGCCCACGAGGGCGGGATCAGCATGAGCCTGCCCTTGGTTGTGCTTGCCGTCCTTTCGGTGATCGGTGGTTACGAGGTGATTTACGGTGGTCACTTCGACGGCGTCCTGTCCCAGATCGCTCATCCACATGGGGCCGCCCACACCATTATCCTCGGCGTTTCCCTCGCCGTCATGGTCCTCGGCGCGGGGGCCGCTTACCTTTTCTACCAGACCGTCGGCGAGGACACACTCGCGACCAAGGCCTCCGGTGTTTTCGCGCTGTTGGTCGCCCTACAAAAGTCGTTCGACGCCGCTTACGATTATTACGTGGCTAAGATCCAGCAGCGTTTTGCGTTGGTGATTAATTACATCGATCTTATCGGTATCTCCGGCGTGGTCGTGCGCGGGAGTGCTGGAGTCGCCGGCTTGTTTGGTCTCGCCGCTCGTGCCCTGCACACCGGTAGCATTCACGCCTACGTTTATTGGTTCCTCGGCGGCTCCGTTCTTCTCTGGTTCCTCGCCACCCGCTGAACTAGCCGGAAATCCTGTATCTCCACTTCTTAAATCCTAAGCAACGTTCGCCGTGCCCGACCTCCTTCTCCTCTCCATCGTCGCGCCTCTGGCCGCCGCCCTTCTGCTGTTGGTCCCTGCGCCTCTCGCCGTGCGCAAGTTCATCGCGGGGGTGGGCTTCGCCATCCCCGCCTTGATCGCACTCTATCTCTGGAGCCAGTTCAAACCTACCGGCGGGGCGAGTTATTACTTTGTTAGCCGCTACGATACCGGGCTGAAGGATGCCCTGGGCATCACGCTTTACCTCGGCCTCAACGGCATCGCGCTACCCCTGTTCGTGCTCGCTGGCGTGGTCGGTCTCGCTGCTGGCCTTTACGCTATCCAGTCCAAGGCCGAACGCTTGCCATTGTATCTGGGGCTCCTGCTCGTGATGCAGGCCGGCTTGATGGGCGTATTTGCCAGCATGGATGTATTTTTCTTCTACTTTTTCCACGAACTCGCGCTCATCCCAACCTTCATCATGGTCGGCGTCTGGGGCGGCCGGGACCGCGGTTACGCTGCGATGAAGCTCACGATCTACCTCACGCTCGGCGCAATGCTTTCTTTGATTGGCCTGATCGCGATCTATCAACAGAGTGGAGCCGAGACCTTTGACCTGCTGGCACTACGTCAGGAGATCGCCCATGGTTCGCTCGCCGCCGGTGATCAAAAGACCATTTTTGGCCTTCTGATGGTTGGTTTCGGCATCCTCGTCTCGCTCTTTCCCTTCCACACTTGGGCACCTCTCGGCTACGGTGCCGCGCCCAGCTCTGCCGCTATGCTGCACGCCGGAGTTTTAAAGAAATTCGGTCTCTACGGGCTCATCCAGATCGCCCTTCCCCTCCTGCCTGAGGGCGTGGGCCATTGGGTCGGTTGGCTCGCTCTGCTGGCGGTCGGCGGTAACGTCCTCTACATCGGCTTCGTGACGATCGCCCAGCGCGACCTGAAGCAGATGATCGGCTATAGTTCGGTCATGCACATGGGCTACGCCTTCCTCGGCATCGCCGCTTATAACACCATCGGCCTCGGCGGCGTGGTCCTGATGATGGTTGCCCACGGCCTTTCGGTCGCTCTCTTGTTTCTGCTTTCGACCAGCGTCTACCATCGCACCCAGACCTTCGACATGGATGACATGGGTGGGCTCGCGCAAAAGGCTCCGGTTCTGGCGGCCTTCTTCGTAACCGCCACCATGGCAAGTATCGGTCTGCCCGGCCTGGCTAACTTCTGGGGTGAACTCGCCATCTTCGTCGGGGCGTGGAAATTTTCCGCTGTCTACACTACGCTCGCGGTTTCCGGCGTGATCATTTCCGCTGTTTATGGCCTGCGCTCGGTAGCCCGTATTTTCTTCGGACCGGTCACGCCCGCCTTTGCCAAGGTCTCCGCCGACAAGGCCCCGACCGATCTCGGTTGGGGTGAGAAAATTCCCGCTCTCCTTCTGCTCACCGCGCTGCTGGCGATCGGTTTCTGGCCCAAGAGTCTTTCCACGCCAGTCGACACCGCCATCACTGCCACTTTCGGCAAGTAACCCGGCAGCTGTTTCCTTTTTCCTCCCTCCCTTTTCGGCCCATGACCATCGACCAACTTCAAGCCGCCGCCGCCAATAATCTCTGGGCCGCGATCACCCCCGAGATCGCGCTCGGTGTGCTCGCGCTGCTGCTGCTCGTCCTCGAGATGCTCCTGCCCAAGGCTCGCCACGTCGTCATCCCCACCTGCGCCATCGCCGGCCAACTCGGTATCCTCACCGCCCTCGCGCTGAACTTTACCGCCTCGCCCTACCTCGACCGTGATACCTTCAACGGCCTGCTCCACCACTCCCGTGACGGCCAATACCTGCGCGCCTTTTTCTTGGTCAGCTCAATCCTTGTTTCTGTCCTCGGCGTGGTGGCGCTGGCTAAGCAGAAGATGCCCCGCGTGGAATTTTTCCACATCGTGCTGGTGGTCACCGCTGCGATGATGCTTCTAGCCCAGTCGGCCAACTTCGTTCTGCTTTTTGTCGCCCTCGAGACCATCACGGTCGGCTTTTACATTCTGGTCAGTTACACCCGCTCCAACCCGCTTTCACTTGAGGCCGGCCTGAAATATCTTGTGCTGGGCGCCCTCAGCTCCGCCATCTTGCTCTTTGGTATCGTCCTGCTCTACGGCGTGGCCGGTAACCCAAACTCCCTCGGCTCGACCGCATCCCCTATGAGCTACGCCGGCGTGCGCCAGTTCCTCGAGGCGAATCCCGATAACTTCCTTGCTTCCGTGGGCATCGTTCTCGTGCTGGCCGGTATCGCCTTCAAGATCGGCGCCGTCCCCTTCCAAATCTGGATTCCTGACGTTTACCAAGGCGCGCCCACTCCGGTCACCGCGTTCCTCGCGGTCGCCTCCAAGGCTGCCGGTTTTGCCGTGTTGCTTGGGTTGCTGCCGGTGTTTCAGCCCTACGCCGGGCTCGTTACCGCAGTGCTCTCGATCATGGCTGGCGCGACCATCCTCTTCGGCAATCTCGCTGCTCTTACCCAGCACAACGTCAAGCGCCTGCTCGGCCTCTCCGGCGTCTCTCATGCAGGTTACCTGCTCATGGGGGTAATCGCTGCCCAGACCGTGCCCCAAGCGGTCGGAGCGATTTACTTCTACCTCTTCGCCTACCTTCTGGCTTCCTTTGCTGTGTTCGCCGTCATGACCCATGTTGCCGGTGCTGATGACGCCGAGCAGAACCTCGATCATTACGCTGATTTTGCCAAAAATCGCCCTTATCTCGCGGGTGTGCTCGCCATCGGCCTCGGCTCACTGGCTGGTATCCCGCCTCTGGCTGGGTTCATGGGTAAACTCATGGTGTTTGTCGCCGCCTTCAAGGCCGGCCTTTACCCGCTGCTGGCTATCGCGATTCTGGGTGTCGTGTTATCGATTTACTACTACTTCGGTTGGATCAAGGCCGCCTTCTTTAGCTCATGGCGCCCGCCCCTCGCATCTGTCGAGACTGAACCGGCCACGATCGCTGCTACCCCAGTTGGCTTCTCCGCTGGCCTCGCCCTCGCCTTGCTCGCCGCCGGCAGCGTGATCTTTGGTTTTTTCCAAGGCCCGGTCGCCGCTTGGCTGCTGGCGCGGTAAGTAATTGCGATCTTTAACGAAGAATATGCGGTTATATGCGGATATTTTTAATCCGCGATTATCCAAGTTATCCTCAGGCGAGAATGTGATCGGATAGTGGGTTGAGTCGGCGCTTTGGAATAATTACGCGCTGAGGCAGAATAAACAAAACCCAATAAATTATGAACACAATAAGCTCTATCGTCGCTGCCCTCGGTGGCCCGATTATTATT
>RGVP01000210.1 GCA_010027235.1 bacterium | reverse complement strand
CGCCATGTCCCACCCGTCTACCCTTCCCGAGTGCCTGCCTATCACCCCGTTTACTCGGCCTGTCTCCGGCACGATCAAACTACCCGGCTCCAAGAGTCTGACTAACCGAGCCCTGTTGCTCGCCACCTTCTGCGATCGCCCCGTCGCCCTAACCGGAGCCCTGTTCAGCAACGATACCGAGTTAATGGTCGAGGCCCTGCGCGCACTCGGCTTTAACGTGGCCGCAGACGAAACCGCCGGCCTTCTGCGGGTGGATAATCAGGCCGCCGCCTTCCGCTCTGAAACCACGGTTGAACTGTTCGTCGGCCTCGCCGGCACCGCCGCTCGTTTCCTCACTGCCCTGTGCGCCGCCGCCCCCCGCGGCACCTACCGCATCCAAGGCACTCCGCGCATGAACGAACGGCCGATGAAGGGCCTGATCGACGCCCTGCGCGCACTCGGCGCCGACATCCGCTGCCTCGGCGCGGAAGGGTTTTTCCCCATCGAAATCCACGCCTCGGGCCTGCGCGGTGGCACGGTCGATATTGATGCGACCGAGAGCAGCCAGATGCTTTCCGCCCTGCTCATGGTCGCCCCGCTGGCCGATCGCCCAGTCGAGATCCACGCCATCGGCGGCGTGCGTTGGCCCTTCGTCAGCATGACGGCCAGCATCATGGCCGCCTTTCAGCCCGGGGCCGAGGACAACGTCGAACGCGTCAGCGACACCTGCTTCCGAGTGCGCAAAGGCGGCACGCCCGCCTACTCGGCACCCTCCACCTACGCGATCGAGCCGGACGCCAGCGCGGCCAGTTACTACGCGGCTCTGCCTTTCGTGGTCGGTGGTCGCCTGCGCCTAGAACACCTGCACACCGGCCTCCAAGGCGACACCGCTTTTCTCGATGTGCTCAGTCGGGCTGGCGCGACCGTGAATGCCACCTCCGGCGGCTTCGAGGTATCCTACGAAAAAACTCATGCCCGCCACGGCGTAGATGAAAATTTCAACGCCTTTTCCGACACCTTTCTCACGCTAGCCGCGCTCTCCCCGTTGTTGTCCGGCCCGACCTTTATCACCGGCATCGGTCACACCCGCCGGCAAGAAACCGACCGCGTGGCCGGCATGGCCGCCGAACTTCGCCGCCTAGGTCAGGAAGTCCTGGAAACCGAAGATACGCTCGTCATCACGCCCCGACCACTGATTCCGGATGTCACCGTGCGCACCTACCACGACCACCGCTTCGCGATGAGCTTCGGGATCCTCGGGTGCCATGACCTTCGCGGCGACGGTCGTCCATGGTTATCCATCGAGAACCCCGCCTGCTGCGCCAAGACCTTCCCGCATTTTTTCGATTTGCTCGAATCCCTTCGACGCAAAGCCTCCGTCGCCTGAACTCGCCCGCCCCCATGGCCACCTCCTTCCTCATTGTCGCCATCGACGGCGGCGCTGCTGCCGGTAAATCCACCACCGCCCGCGCCCTCAGCGCCCGCTTCAATCTGCTGCACGTCGACACCGGCTCCTATTACCGCGCCGTCACCCACGAACTGCTCCGCCAAGGGGTGCCCACCGATGACACCAACGCCATCGCCCACGCCGCCGCGCGGCTGACGCTCGGCACCCGCGTGGAAGGCCGCCATGCCCGCATCGAAATCGGCGGACATGGCGTCAACGAGGCCGACTTGCGCGGCCCCGCCGTGAACGCCGCCGTCTCCCACTTCGCGGCCGTCCCCGCCGTGCGCGCCGCCCTCTTGGCCTACCAGCGGGATCAGGCCCGCATCGCCCGCGAACACGGTTTCGCCGGACTCGTGATGGAGGGGCGAGATATCGGCACGGTGATTTTCCCCGACGCCGATTTCCGCTTTTTCCTTCACGCCGACCCCGAGGAGCGCGCCCGCCGCCGCGCCGCCGAGGGCCAGCAGGACTCCATCGCCGAGCGCGACCGGCTGGACAGCACGCGCAAGACTGCGCCTCTGCAATGCCCGCCCGGCGCGACCGGCCTAGACTCCACCCACCTCACCCTTGAGGAGGTCGTCGCCCGCGTCTCCGCCCCCATCGCGGCCTGCCTCGCCGCCCAAGCCTGAGCCACCGATTTATGTCGGACGCCGGTGAACGTTTCCCTCAGCTCCGCATGGGGCGCCTCTATGGGTTCTCTCATTACCTGCTGAACGGCCTCCGTCAGGCCCTCTTCCGCGGCGAAGTCGCCGGGCTCGGCCATATTCCGGTCAGCGGTCCGTTTCTCGTCGCCGCGAACCACGCGAGCCACCTCGACCCGCCCTTTATTGGCGCGGTCCTGCCTCGGCAGCTCGCTTTTTTCGCCCGCAAAAGCCTCTGGGGACCGGGCGCGGGCAAATGGTGGATGGATGGTGTTGGCGCGATCCCGGTGGACCGCGACGGCTCCGATCTGGCTGCGATCAAGCGCGTGCTCGGCACGCTCGAGGCCGGCGGCGCCATCGCCCTCTTCCCCGAAGGCACGCGCTCGCCCGACGGCCAGATGCAACCGGCCAAGGCCGGCGTGGGCATGATCGTTTGCAAGTCGCACGTGCCGGTCGTGCCCTGCCGGATTTTTAATAGCCACATTGCCTTTGGCCGTGGCAGTGGACTCAGACCGGGCACGCCGGTGCACATTGTCTTCGGCCGCCCCCTTTTCTCCGAAGACTACGATCGTCCTGCCGACGGTAAAGAGCGCTACCAACGCGCCAGCGAGCGCATCATGACCGCCATCGCCGCCCTCCCGCCCCCACCGGTCGAGGTGGTGTAACACCCAGGCGGTTTTCCTGCTCCGTCGCTTGCTTCCCCGTCGGGTCGGGGTAGACTGAAGTGTCGGAGAAAATCGTTCCACCGCCGCTTTTCCCTTCCTTGGGTATCGGCGGTCCCATCCCAACCCAGTGCACGGGCACCCAGCACGAAAGGTCATACCCATGAAACTCTCGGATCTGCTCGCCTCCCGCCCGGTTCTCCTGCGTCAGGCCCATCTGGCCAACGCCGCCCTAGCCTACACCACCATCGAGGCCTTCGCCGCCCGCGCCCGCACCGCCGGTTTGCGCGGTCCCGTCCGCCTGCAAGCCATTGCCCCCTCGCTCGACCGTTTTTGCCCCCAGCTCATCGCTCTGGCCGGTAGCCAGGCCGCGCTGGAGGAGCACTTCGATGAAAGCGATCTGGCGAGGCTCGCCGACGCCCTCGCCTTCGCCACCGAGTGCAGCGCGAGCGAGTTCGATTTTAATCTCGAAGACCTGCCTACCCGCTGCCTGCCCCCCCTGCGTGCCCTTTTGCGCGAAGCCGGCGTGGAAGTGGCATCCACCACACCCGTTGCCACCCCCCGCCGCACCCGGGATAGCCGCTAACCGCACGCCGGCATCGACGCCCGGCCTCGCCGGTCACACCGAGAAACTCTCGCCGCAAGAGCACGACGCCTTGGCGTTGGGGTTGGTGAATTTAA
>RGVP01000209.1 GCA_010027235.1 bacterium | reverse complement strand
TCACCCGTTTTGCGTCCCTGTTCCATCCCTGAACTCATCAGACGCAAGGACGCGGATGACGGATATACACACCCACACCGCTGCCGAAGCCACGATCGCCTTTTTGCTTGCGCTGCGCTCGCGCGGATTGCGCGACACGGCGCTGTTGCGCGCGCTTGAAACCGTACCGCGTGGCCGTTTCGTCCCACGGCGTTTTGCCGATCTCGCGCTGCAGGATGTTGGTCTTCCCATCCCATGCGGGCAAACATTGCCCGCGCCCTCCCATATCGCCACGCTTATCGGCGCGCTGGAGGTGCGTCCCGAACACCGGATTCTCGAAGTGGGGACGGGGTCTGGTTACATGGCAGCACTGCTAGCGCGGCTCGGCCGCGATGTCGTCTCGATTGAGCGGTTCCGGTCTTTGGCTGTCGAGGCCGCTGCCCGTCTCAACACGCTCGGTTTTGCAAATGTGCATATCTTCCACGGCGATGGGCAGCGCGGCCATCTCGAGCGCGCGCCCTACGACAGGATTGTCATCGATGCATCCTTTGCGGCGCCGCCGCCGGCGCTGATGGCGCAATTGGCTGAGAATGGGGTTTTGGTCGGCGTGGCGCGGAACGATGAGGGTATGCGTGTGATGCGCGTGATCAAGTCAGGCGGTGCAGCGCGGATCGATTGGGGTGCTCCGCTGAACGCCGCTCCATTGGCGAGTGGCATGGCCGCCGCTCTTTAACGCATGGTTAGTAAAAATATTTCCTGAAAATATATGGTTCAACCCCACTTCGTAAGGCGTCGTTAACTTCAATCCTGTTCTCTAGAGCCTGTAGGCAACGCCGTTTTTGTGGGCTTGGTCATGCGTTCGCGTTTTGTGATGTCGTTTTCTGGTTCTGCGTCCCGCATTGCCGTCGCAGCAGCTTTGGCGGCTACTCTGGCTGCTTGCGGCACGGATGTGTCGCGTTTCGCCGATACGCCGTTTCAGGGAATTTTCGATCCGTCGGGCCGCACCGATCCCGATGTGACCGCTTCACTTGCGCCGCCGGCACCTGTCGCGCATGGTTCGCTGCCTGCTCAAAGCAGTCTGTTGAACGCTCCTTCAGGTCCAGTCTCCGCCGCGCCTCTTGCGCCCGTTTCCTCCGCTCCGCTTGCCGCTCCTGTTGCATCGGCTCCGCTCCCGGCACCGCAGACTTTGCCGCCAGTATCGCAGGCCGCCCCACAACGTGTTCAGGGCATGGCTCCTGCCGAGCCGGTCAAGCAGGCAAAGGTCGATGCTCCAGCCGCTCAACCGCAAAAGGGCAAGCAGGTTGCGCCGGCTGTCGCCGCCGCGCCCGTCGCGCCGGTGACGACGGCACCTGCAGCGAAGGAAGAAACGACCGCCTCGCTCGGCGCGGCCGCATCCTCCACCGGCGGTACGGAATTCCGCTGGCCGGCGAAGGGCCGGATCATTCAGGGCTTCGGTCCTGGCTCAGACGGCATCAACATCGCGCTGCCGGAGGGCACGCCTGTCAAGGCAGTTGAAAATGGTGTCGTCGCTTATGCCGGCAATGAGCTGAAAGGGTATGGCAATCTCGTGCTAATCCGGCACGATAATGGCTATGTTTCCGCTTACGCCAATAATGGCGAATTGAAAGTGAAGCGCGGCGAGCAGGTAAAGCGCGGGCAGACCATCGCCACATCGGGGCAGACCGGCAATGTTTCGTCCCCGCAACTGCATTTTGAATTGCGCAAGGGCTCGACGCCGGTTGATCCGATGCCCTATCTCGCCGGTGGTGGCTGATCGCTCAGGAATTGTCGCCGTGCATTGGCGCGGCGCGTATTAGTCGATCAGCTTCTGCGAGACTCAACGGCTGATCGGTTCCAGACGGGTGGCGCGTCGGGCGTCACCCGTCTTTATTTTTTGGGACACGGGGAAGCCCGCGGCGGCTATTCGGCCTTCGGAAAGGTACGCCGAAACCTCGGCTCGCCATCGCTGAACGTGCACAGCAATCTCGCGTTGAAAAACTCAATCGAGTTTTTGTCCCAAACGTCCTGCAACATCCTGAATATATTGGAATGCTGTTCGGCCAGAGCGCGAGCCGCGTGTTGTCGCCCATTCCAACGCGTCGTGATGAAGAGCCGCGCGGTCCATCTTTAACTTGAAATGATCGGCATAACCATCGATCATTGCGAGATATTCATCCTGTGAGCATTTGTGGAAGCCGAGCCAGAGGCCGAACCGGCCCCGGTGCTGAAAGGACTCAGGCTTGCCAAGGAAAGGACTAACGAGGGTTGCACTGACTCGCCACTAACAGAAAGGGTCGCAGGAGCCGCATCCCCGCCTTCGTGCAGAATGGATCCCGTCAGGGTCGCCCCCGAGGCAGAAGCACTGATGCGCACGTAGAGTGTCTGGGCGCTCAAGATCCCTCCACTGGGAATCAAAAGCAGGCTGTCACTGAAAGCAGCATTGTCGGTGCTGATTTCGAACCCCACCGGCGACAACACGGTGATGCCTCCAGTCAATTCGGTTCCACTCACCGTGTAACTCTGGGAAGAAGAAGCCACCCCCGGTCGGGTGGTAAAACCCTGCAGACTCGCAGTGGAAAGAGAGAGTTGAGGTTGAATTACATTTCCGGAAACGGCCAGGTTCGAAGGAAGGGCGCCACCCCCGCTGTGGGTGATTGTGCCGGAATTGGTTCCCTTGGGGGCGTTCGCCCCCAGGCGAGCAAAGACAGTCTTGGCCGCCAGACTTCCGGTCGCCGGGACGAGGCTGAGGCTGTTGGTGAAATTCACGCTATCCAGGCTGATGGTAAAATACGCCGGTGCCGTGACCGTCACATTGCTGGTCAGGTTCGATCCCGAAATTGTATAGGATTGGATGGACCCCTCCTGCCCCAAAATGGAGGAGAGCCCGGAGAGCGAGTTGGTCGAGAGGGACAGAACAGGATCCACCACCGCGAGGGAGAGGATCTGACTGTCACTTCCCAGGGAGTTTGTGGCCGTGACCGTCACCGGATAGGTTCCCGGGGTGGTCGGAGTACCACTGATGAGAGCGTTGGAATTCGTCAGGCCCGGAGGCAAACCGGAGAAACTGTAAGCGGTGGCCGCCGGATTGGCCGTGACGGTGAAACTAAAAGAACTCCGCAGATAGGCAGTGGTGTTGGAGGGACTGCTGAGGGTGGGTGCTCCCGGATTTTTTAGGAGCGTGAGGGTTAGATCTTTGGTCCCCTCCCCGGCCGAGTTGATGGCGGCAAGCCCAATCGTATAGGTACCCGGAACACCGGTCAGATTTCCGGAAATCAGTCCGTTGCTGGTGTTGATGGCCAGCCCGCTGGGCAGGCCTGAAGCATTGTAGGAAACCGGGTTGTTGCTGGCCGTGATGGCATAGGAAAAGGCAGCATAATTTGTGGCGATGGCCGAATTGGTGCTGGTGATGACTGGTGAAATTAAGGGTACAGAGATGATTCC
>RGVP01000208.1 GCA_010027235.1 bacterium | reverse complement strand
TGCACGCCTTTCGGCACACGCCCCTCAAACGTGTGTGTCTACCAATTCCACCATCTGGGCATTACTAACAGAGAGGACCGCAGAGCGAGACAATCGGCCCGCAGTCTGACAAGCCCCAAAATCGTTTTTAAGAAAAACCCTTTTGACCCTTTGGCTTCTGCCCCGAAGGTCACACTGGCTGCCAACCGCTCGCCTACTCGCATGACCTTCGATGATACGCTCCAGGCTTTGCTTCGCTCCTACGACACCCAGGGCGGCATCAACCACCTCGATGGCAGCAATCTGCCCTCCGAGGCTTCGGTCAACCGACTCGCCTCGGACGTCATGCACCTTCTTTTCCCTGGCTTCTTCGAGACCGAGCCACTTATCCGGGAAAACGTCCCCGTCGTGACCCGGCGCCGCTTGGAGAGCGTTCGCGAGCGCCTCCGCACCGATCTGGAAAAGTCGCTCCGCTTCGCCAGAAGTAACGATGCCACTCTGGCGCTCAATTCCACCCCGCCCGAGGTTCAGGCAACTGAAATCGCCGACACCGTGCTCGCCCGCCTGCCTGAACTACGCCGCGTCGTGCAGACCGACGTGCAGGCCGCCTACGCCGGCGATCCCGCCGCGCGCTCCACCGAGGAAATTATCCTAGCCTACCCCTGCGTCCTAGTGATCTCACTGCAACGCTTCGCCCACGAACTCTACCGCCTCGGCGTGCCGCTCCTGCCCCGCATGCTCACCGAATACGCTCACGAGCGCACCGGCACCGATCTCCACCCCGGCGCGCGCATCGGCGAATACTTCTTCATCGACCACTGCACCGGCGTAGTCATCGGCGAGACTGCCACCATCGGCCACCACGTCAAAATCTACCAAGGTGTTACCTTGGGCGCGAAATCCTTCGAGGTCGATGCCGACGGCAACCCGGTCAAAGGCGTGAAACGACACCCCGACATCGGCGATCACGTCACCATCTACGCCCACGCCACGATCCTAGGCGGCGACACCCGCATTGGCGCTCACTCAGTCGTTGGTGCCAACGTCTGGCTGCTGGATAGCATCCCAGTGAATAGCATCGCGTATTATAAAAACGAAAACCTCGTCGTCCGCTCGCGCAAAAAACAAGAGGTCGCAGTCGAGTGCCGCAAGCAGGACGAACTCATGGCCTGGAACTGGTCGATCTGATTCCTGAAAAGAGCAGCCCAAAAAACTCATCCAGTCCCCTTCCTACCCCATGACATCAGACCCCTCGCCGATCCTCGGCACCCTCTTCCATACCGTGGGCGCAGCCTCCGCCGCGCTCTGTTATGCGCCGCAACGGTTCGTCAAAAACTGGAAATGGCAGACCTACTGGCTCGTTCAGGCCGCCGCCTGCTGGCTCGTGCTCCCGTGGATTTTTGCCGCCGCGACCATCCCCCAGCTGGGCACCGTGCTCACCGAGGCCCCGACTGCAGCCATGCTGAAATCCTACTTGCTCGGCGCGATCTACGGTGTCGGTGGCATCGCCTTCGGCGCGGCCATTCGCTACCTCGGGTTTTCGCTCACCTACGCCATCGCCATCGGCCTTTCCTGCGTGCTCGGCACGCTCATCCCGCCCATCGTGGCCGGCAAACTCGGCGAAACCCTTTCCAACACCGGCGGCGCCTACGTGATCGGCGGCGTGCTGCTCGGCGCCCTCGCGACCTTGATCACCGGCCTCGCAGGCTTCCGCAAGGAGCGCGAGCAATCCACCGAGGCGGCCGCCTCCTCGACCTTCAACCCCCGCCTCGGCCTGCCCATCGTGGTGCTGGCGGGCGTCTTGTCCGCCGTCTTCAGCTTCTCGCTCGCCGCCGGCCAGCCCGTGGCCGATGTCGCCGCGAAATACGGCGCCGGCAATTTTCAGGGTAACGTGATCTATCTCTTCTCCCACTCGGGCGCGTTCACCACCACCCTGTTCTATTGCCTCTGGCTGATCAGCCGCGACAAGTCATTGGGCGAATTCTCCTCCGCCGGCGGCGCCAATCTGGCGCTTAACTATGCGTTCTCGGCCCTCACCGGCCTGCTCTGGTATCTGCAGTTTTTCTTTTACGGCCTGGGTCATGTGCGCATGGGCGAGTTCAAGTTCTCCAGCTGGGCGATCCACATGATCATCCTGATCCTGCTGAGCTGCGGCTTCGGCGTCGCCATCGGCGAATGGAAGTCCTGCCGCCCCTCGACGAAGTTCATCGTCGCCGCCGCCATCGCGCTGCTGTTCGCCGCCGTCGGCCTGCTGACCTACGGAAACTACCTTGCCGCCCCGCCAGCCGCGTGAACTCAACCCGCCTGCGCCGCCCCGGCCGCCTGCTTGCCGCGCTTTGCCTGTTTGTCGGCGCCCTCGGCCACGGCCTTGATGCCGAGGAGCGCCCCGCCGTCATCCCGTTCCCAAGCGCCGGCAAACCGCGCCTCGTCTCCGGCAAGCTCATGCGCGAGCTGCACGAGCAGGTGAAAACCCCCTTCAAATACGGAGTCGTCCTCCCCGCCGGCCCCGGTGAGGTGCTCGATTGCCCCAACGTCTTCCGGCATGCCGGCCGCTGGTTCATGGTGTTCGTGGTAAACCAGGACAAAATCGGCTACGAGACCCACCTCGCAGTATCCGACGACCTCCTCCATTGGCAACGCCTCGGCAAAATCCTGCCCTTCGCCCAACAAGGCTGGGACGCCTGGCAGGCCGACGGCGGCCTCTCCCTTTACGATACCCGCTGGGACGACGCCACCCACGAGCTCGGCACCCACGAGGGCCGCTACTGGCTCTCCTACATCGGCGGCGCGCAGCAGGGCTACGAAACCGACCCGCTTTCCATCGGCCTCGCCCACACCGACGATCCCACCGCCGTCCGCGAGTGGACCCGCCTGCCGGAGAATCCCGTGCTCTCCCCCGCCCAGCCCGACACCCGCGATTTCGAGCACACCACGCTCTACAAAAGCGCCATCGTCCGCGACGAGGCCCGCACCCTCGGCGCGCCCTTCGTCATGCTCTACAACGGCAAGGCCCCGCCCTACGGCCAGGAGAGCATTGGCCTCGCCATCTCCGACGACCTCCGCGTCTGGCGCCGCCTCGGTCACGGCCCGGTGATCAACAACGTCGGCCCCACGCCCTGGGCCATCAGCGGCGACCCGCAGCTCGCCAAAATCGGCGACATGTGGGTGATGTTCTACTTCGGCGCCTTCTGGAAACCCGGTGCCTTCGACACCTTCGCCGCCTCCTACGACCTCGTCCACTGGACCAAGTGGGACGGCCCCCACCTCGTCGAGCCGAGCGAGCCCTACGACAAGCAGTTCGCCCACAAACCTTGGCTGCTGAAACACGAGGGCGTCGTCTACCACTTCTACTGCGCCGTCGGCAACCAAGGCCGCGTCATCGCCTTGGCAACTTCGAAAGACCTGCGCCCGCTACCCCCGGGAACGCCGAGCTCCAGCTCGGC
>RGVP01000207.1 GCA_010027235.1 bacterium | reverse complement strand
CCCGCCAAGGTCGCCGTCAGTCACGCCACGGCCTGAGTTTCACCCGCTTTCAGTGCCCTGCCGTCACCGGGAGGGCGCTGGCGCGGATGAAATCCCGGTCGCCAAGCGAGAGTTTCTCCAAGGGAATCACAAATTCCTGTCCGTCTGCCTGCCGCCGGACGCGCACGCTTGTCTCCGTCCGCGATAGCAGCACCGCATCCAGCGTGCGGCCATCCGCCGCCTTCAGGGTGCGCCGGAGCGCCTGAGCTACCCCATCCGGTGCGGAGGCTGGCGTGGTTTGGGCCAAAGGGGCGGGCGTGTCCCGGCCCAGGTTTTCTCCCTCGGGGTTGATGCCCATGGCCTCGGCCCAGTTGCCCTTGCGCTCCGGCGGGGGTGTGGCGGTCGCCGCTCCCGGAGTAGGCCTCGCGGGTTTACACGCCCCCAGAAGCAGGAGCACGAAGAGGGAGGCGCAGCGGTATGGGCGGGTTTTCACGGAGAGGCGAGGGTGCTTTCGCAGCGGATTGGGCCGCGGGCTGAGCATTTCTGAGCCGTTCCCGCGCTCGCGGCGAGCCTTCTCATCGGGGCTATCGGCTCCAGTGGAGCTGTTTCAGATTAATGGCGTTAATAAGTCAGGACTTGCGTTTCGCCTCAGCTTCCTTCTTTTGGGTTACGTCGTTTTTTGCGACACAACCAAACCAACCAAACCAAAACCAACATGATCAAGAAGACCATCCTTGCTCTCGCCGCGCTCACCGCCGGCGTTTCCGCCCAGGCTGCTGAGGCCGCTCAGGCCGCCAAGTCCTCCGCTCTGTCCGTCACCGCGGACATCAGCTACGTTTCCCAATACGTGTTCCGCGGCCTCCTTCAGGCCGATGATTCCATTCAGCCCTCCATCGAGGCCACCTACGGTGACTTCTATGCTGGTGTCTGGTATTCCGATGCCGTCAACACCGTTAACTACAACAGCCACCGCATCGTTACCTCGTCCGAGACCGATCTTTATGCCGGTTATGGTTACAAGGTTTCTGATAAGGTTAAGCTCGATATCGGCGTGACCCGTTACCTTTACGAAGGTCTGTCTCCTGATGACACCACCGAGTTCTATATCGGTGCCACGGTTGACACCTTCCTCAAGCCCAGCGTCTACGCTTATTACAGCGAAGAAGCTCAGAACGCTGGCGTCTCTACCTACACCGCCTCTATCGGTCACAGCTTTGCCTTGGAGGTCATCCACTCCTCCCTCGACCTCACCGCTTTGGTTGGCTTCGTAAACGCCTATGACAACGAAGAGTATCTCTACGGTGTCCTCAGCGCCGCCATCCCCTACAAGCTCAGCGAAAACGCCACCCTCACCGTTGGTGTTGATTACGTTGCCAATGACGACGACCGCCTCGATACCTTCAACAACGCTCCTTCGGGCCTCGGCGCTGTCGGTCCTGGTTTGTTCGGCTACAATAACTCCCTCGGCCAAGGCCACGACGCCCTCGTCGGCAAGGTCAGCCTCGCCATCGGTTTCTAAGTTTGCCTCGAGCAACTTAGTTTCCATCGTCTAAAAGCTTATCGAGACCCGTCTCCGCCCTGTGCGGAGGCGGGTTTTTTCTTTCATTGCAAATCGACAGTTGACAGGCCCGCGCCTGTCTTATGCCTTCCACCTCTTTTCTCATGAAAACGTTCCTCGCCAAACAGGAGACCGTGCAGCCCAAGTGGTATCTCATCGATGCCCAGGGCGAGGTTCTCGGCCGTATCGCCGTCAAGGCCGCCAACATCATCCGCGGTCGTCACAAGGCTTCCTACACCCCGTCTGTCGACACCGGTGATTTTGTTGTCGTCATCAACGCCGAGAAGGCGGTCGTCACCGGTAAGAAAGAAGAGCAGAACGAGTATATGTTCTTCTCCGGCTTCGTCGGCGGCGAGAGCTACCGCTCGCTCCAGCAGCAGCGTGAGCGCCACCCCGAGTTTCTGATCGAGCACGCCGTCAAGGGCATGTTGCCCAAGAACCGCATCGCTCGCAAGATGCTCACCAAGCTGCGCGTTTTCGCCGGCCCCACCCACACCCACGTGGCCCAAAACCCGGTCAAGATCTCCGTCCGCTAAGCCCCCTTTACCCATGAGCGCTGAAACCACCGTTTTCACCGGCACCGGTCGCCGTAAGACCGCCACCGCCCGCATCCGTATCACCGAAGGCACGGGCAAGCTGATCGCCAACGGCCGCACCTTCGACGACTACTTCTCCCACGAGAACTTCGCCAAGCAGGCTTACATCCCCCTCCTCACCGTCGAGATGAAGGATAAAATCGATGTCACCGCCAACATCGCTGGCGGCGGCGTCGCCGGCCAAGCCGGTGCGGTTGCTCACGGTATCGCCCGCGCCCTCCAGAAGCTCAATCCCGAGCTGCGCGCTGCCCTTAAGAAGGCCGGCCACCTGATGCGCGATCCTCGCGAAAAAGAGCGCAAGAAGCCCGGCCAGCCCGGCGCCCGCAAGCGCTTCCAGTTCTCCAAGCGCTAAGTCGCTCGGAGGCATAATGCTCCTCTCGAAACCGCCTTCCAACCGGAGGCGGTTTTTTATTGCTCCGCCCCGTTTCTCGCACGCCATCGGGTAACCAAAAAGCCCGCCCCGCAAGCTCCGGAGACGGGCCAGCAAAATGGTGGACGCCACAGGACTCGAACCTGTGACCCCATCCGTGTGAAGGATGTGCTCTAACCAACTGAGCTAGGCGTCCGACTGATGAGCCGAGCAACGTGCCGCCCGCTCTGGCGTGAATCAACCTTAAAACCGTGTTTTAACCACGGATTCCACGGCTAAATACCGATTTCGAAGATGTAGACCTGTGCTGGCGAGGATGAAGGCGGAGGGTAAAGACATCCGCCAGCAGTTGCGCGGTGGGGTATGAGGGATTCAGGCTTTTTTCACCCGCACGGCGCGGCGGCGCGCCGGGAAGAGTTCACGGCATAGTGGGCACGCCGTGCCGTCGCAGCCGCGCGCGGTGCAGTGCTCCCGCCCGTAAAAAATGATCCGCAGGTGCAACGCGTTCCAGTGCGCCTCGGGGAAGAGGCGTTTCAGGTCTCGCTCGGTGCGTTCCACGTTCGCGCCGAGTGGGGTGAGTTTCCAGCGCTGGGCCAGGCGGTGGATGTGGGTGTCTACCGGGAAGGCCGGCACGCCAAAAGCCTGGGCCATGACGACCGAGGCGGTTTTGTGGCCCACGCCGGGCAAGGCTTCCAGTTCGGCGAAGGTGCTTGGCACCTCGCCGTTGTGGTTTTCGAGGAGGAGTTCGGAAAGGCGGCGGATGGCCTCGGCTTTGCGCGGGGCGAGGCCGCAAGGGCGCACGTGGGCGTCGATTTCGGCCACGGAGAGGTGGACCATCTTCTCCGGGGTATCGGCCCGGGCAAAGAGACCGGGAGTCTGGAGATTTACCCGTTTGTCGGTGCACTGGGCGGACAGGAGAACTGCGATGAGCAGGGTATAGGGCGAAG
>RGVP01000206.1 GCA_010027235.1 bacterium | reverse complement strand
GCGGGGCCGGCCTCGGTGGGCGCGGCTTCATGTCCCTGAGCTTCCTCGGCGCTACCACCCCGAATCCCAGCCAGATCATCTTCGTCGTGGATACCGGGACCGCCATCATGGCCCCAGCCAAAGGCGGCTTCCGCGCCTTTGCCATCATTCGCGAGGAAATCCTGCGCCTCGTCGGCAAACTTCCACCCACCTGTCGCTTCAACGTTATCCTCTACCGTGCCGGCTCCAGCGGTGAAACCGAGGCCATCGCGGACGCAGGCGTGGAGCTCAATCTCTTCCGCTCCGAGCTCGTGCCCGCCTCGACGGAGGCCAAGAAGGATTTTTTTGCTTGGATGGCGCCGGTGAACGCTGAACTAGGCAAATTCGGCCCCGGCTCCGCCACGCGGAGCACCGCTTGGAAACGCAAACCCCTCCCGCCCGACGCCGGCATCGACCCGCTGCTTTACCCTCCAGTCTGGTCGCGCGCCGTCCACGCCGCCCTCGAGCAACAGCCCACCACAGTTTATGTAATTACCTCGACCGATGGCGTCGTGCGCCGTGCCATCGACGCGGAAACCGCCGGCCGCCGCCGCGCTGAAATCGACAAGGCCCGCACCGCTTTTAATGCCGCCTTGGCCAAGGAGGGCCTGAACGCCGAAGCCGTCGTAAACGCCCGCAACAGTGCCTACCGGAAAGCCGGCCGCGAACTCGCCGCAGCCAACAAAAAGTTTCTCGACGCCGGCCAGGATCCCATCGTGGTGGCCGGTAACGACCAGATCTTCACCGCCGCCACCCAAGCCGAGCTAAAACGCCGCGGCGTCACGATCACGCTCGACCAAAGCGGTTGGTCCCGCGCCGATGGCACCGTGTTCAAGATCCCCGAGCAAAACGTGGCCAACTGGGAAGGAGCGTCGTGGAACGATTTTCACGCTCAGCTCGCAAAACTGCAAAAAGCCCTGCTCCCTGAACGCGCGGTGCTAAATATGTTTCTCTTTGTCGGCCCCAACGACAAAGCCCTCAACGCGACCGAAAACCTCACCGCCGTCGCCAAACGCAACGGCGGCACCTTTCAACTGCTCACCACCCGCCGGCTCGAGGAATTCCAAGCCCGCGAAGCCGCCGCCAAATAGTCCCAAACACCATGCCCGCCGTCACCCGCCTCCTCCACACCCGCTACCGCGTCAACGACCTCGCCGCGTCGGTAAAGTTCTACACCGAGGCCCTCGGCCTCGTCGCCTCCCGCCGCCACACCTCGCCGCGCGGCGCCCAGCTCGTGTTTCTCGCCACGCCGAACTCCACCGAGGAAATCGAGCTCTGCCAGATGCCCCCCGGTGCCGAGCCAGTGAAGGTGCAATCCGACCTCACCCACCTCGCCTTCGAGGTGACCGACCTCGCCGCCTTCGCCGCCGAAGCCGCCGCCAAGGGCTACCCGCTGTCCGATGGCCCCACCACCACCGGGAGCGGCTCACTCATCGCCTTCCTCGATGCCCCCGAGGGCTACGAGATCGAGCTGATCCAGCGCGCCAAATAAGCTGGCCGCCGCCGGAACACTTTCCGCTTTCGCTTTCGGCGGCGGAGCTGTCCCCTGCCCCGCCGCATGTCCGACTCGCCCTCCTCTCTCCGCGTCTCCCTCCGCGCCGCCCGCGCCAACCTCGCACCGGGGCTCGCTCTGCAAGTCTTCGCCGGCGCGTTGGTGGCGGCCTATTTTGTGCACGCCCCGGCCCGTGCCGCGCTGGATACACTGGCGGCTTATCGCGAACGGGTAGGACTGCCCTTCGCGTTGGTGTCCACCGCCTTGTTCGGCGGCCTCCTGCCTACCCTGGTGCTGCGCCTGATGCCCGCGTCACCCGGCCAGCGCCAGGACGGTTGGCAAGTCGCGGCGTTGACGCTTTTTTGGGCCTATAAGGGCTGGGAAGTATCGTTTTTCTACGGCGTGCTCGCGCATTTTGTAGGCGAGAGCCGGGACTTCGCCACTATCGCCACCAAGACCTTCATCGATCAGTGTGTTTACTCACCCTTTTTCACCGTGCCCTGTGCTTGGTGTTTTTACCGTTGGGTAGAAAATCATTTCGCGTTTGCGCCGGTGCTGGCGGAGTTGCGCCGGCCGGGTTGGTTTAGCGGATTGCTTCCCCTCCAAATTGCCGGTTGGGGCGTCTGGGTGCCAGCGGTGGCCATCATTTTCCAACTGCCTACTTCACTGCAGTTGCCGCTGCAAAATCTGGTCTGCTGCTTTTATACCCTGTTAGTGGCCTGTCTGACCCGCCCAGTCGCCATCAAGTAACCGCCCTCGCGCCACATCCCATAATTGGGACCACAGATAAAAACCGGGTTCGTAACACAAAAGTTACCTTCCAGACGCCTCCCCGTCGCGCAAGGGCAGATATCCGCCCGCTTTGGTTTTGCAGAGGCCCAAAGCGCCAAACTCAATTACAAGATTACTTTCAACTATGACCCGCTACCTGAAACCCTTTCTCGCCGCCTTAGCCTTAGCCTTCACCTCCCTCCGAGCGGGCACCACGGTTGATACGTTCACTGAAGGCGAAATTCTTTTGGGCGTTTATGCCTCGGGAGGGTTTGGGGCCACTCGGAACTTGATGGCCAACCTCGGTTCCTTTGAAAACTTTGACAACGCGGACGGTCAAAGCACTTCCCTTCTAAGCGGTAGCTTGGTGGCCGATTTGGCGGCGACGTATGGCTCTTCCTGGAATACACGAACCGATCTCGTCTGGACTATCACCGGAGCCACCTTTGCCACCTCGGTCAACGGTCTAACTCGAAACACGATCTTTGCCGCAAGTCCTCGCGAATCTGTCGGCGACAGCCCGATCGAAATCGCCTCCGGCAGCGATGGCACCTTGGCCGGTATTCGAGGACCCATTGCTTCTATTAGCGGCTACTACAACGATCTGCCTGTCACGAACAACAGCAGCGTCACCGTGATTGGGGATGGCAGCTATGTAGATTCGATTAATGCACGCCAAATCGCAACGGCCTCCCCTCAATTTGGGCCAAGTAATAGCAAAGCCGCTACCGGCACGAGTATCTTAGATTTATATGGGTTGGTGCCCACTTCATTAGGCGTGGCGCCCAACGGGGCAGCAACCGATGCAAACGGTATCGTATTCAAACGTGGTATCAACTACCTCGGCTACTTCACCCTAAGCCCTTCTGGCTTAAGCTACACCGCCACGGGCTCCAGCGTGGTGCTTACGCCATCCACGATCACCTTTGGGCCTCTTTCCAATAAAGTCTTCGGCGATGCTCCCTTCACCCTCTCCGCCACCGCGAGCAGCGGCCTCAACGTCACCTTCACCATCGTATCGGGACCCGCCACCCTTAGCAGTTCCACCGTCACCCTAACCGGCAGCGGCACCGTCACCATTCGCGCCAGCCAGGCCGGTAACACCACTTACGCCGCCGCCCCGAACGTCGACCAAACCTTCACCGTCACCGCCCCGGTCGCCCCCGCCTTCACTACCCAGCCCGTCACCCAGACGGCCACAGTCGGCGATTCCGTCACCTTCACCGCC
>RGVP01000205.1 GCA_010027235.1 bacterium | reverse complement strand
CGCCTGACCCGAGACGGAGACCAAGGAAAAAGGCCGGGCGGTGAATTGTTTTGAGCGCGGGCGTGGCTTCGGGTTCCTAGAACTCTTTGGTTTTATCGTATGCTCTGGTTGTATCGCCTTCTTTTTCTGCCGTTGATCCTGCTGTCCGCGCCTTACTATGGCTGGCGGATGCGGCGTCGCGGGGGCTATGGAGCGCATTTCGGACAGCGCTTCGGGGCGGTCCCGGCCTTGCCGGTGAAGCGTTCCGGTGTGCGGCGGATCTGGTTGCAGGCAGTCAGTGTGGGCGAGTTAAACGCCGTCGCGCCGCTCTTGGAAGCGTGGCGGGGTGATTCGGCGATCGAGGTTTACCTCACTACCACCACCAGCACCGGGTATGCGCGCCGGAGCACCTCGCGCAGGCGGCTCGAAGGGGCGTGCCGGTGATCGCGGTCAATGCCCGGCTCTCCGACCGGAGTTTTGGGCGGATGCGCCGGCTCGGTCCGCTGGCGCGATTGTTGGTTGGCGGGCTCACACGCGTGCTGGCGGCGAGCGCGGCAGATGCGGAGCGTTTCGCGGCTTTCGGGGTGGCAGCGGAGCGCATTGAGGTGACTGGCAACCTCAAGCTCGATGCCAATCCGCCGGAGCTTTCGCTTGAGGAACGCGCCCAACTGCGGCGCGAACTCGGGGTGGGGGACGCGCCACTCTTGCTCGGGGCCTCGACTTGGCCGGGCGAGGAAGAGGCGCTGCTCGCGGCGTGGCGTGGAGTCGGGGCGGCGGGCTGGAAACTCCTGCTCGTGCCTCGGCATGCCGAGCGGCGCGGAGAGGTTGAGGCGTTGCTGGCGGCGACCGGCGTGCGTTATCATCTGCGTTCCCGCGGACCGGCCTTGGCCGAGGTGGACGTGGCGGTGGCGGATACGACCGGTGAACTGGCGCGGTTGTTGACCCTTGCCGAGGTCGTTTTTGTCGGGAAAACCCTGCCGCCCCACACCGAGGGTCAGACCCCGGTGGAGGCGGCCGCGCAGGGACGGGCGGTGTTGTTTGGGCCGGGCGTGGCCAATTTTCGCGTTATCGCGCGCGAACTCATCGCGGCGGGTGCGGGGGTGAAAGTCGCGGACGCGGAGGGACTTGCGGTCCGGATCCGCGAACTCGCGGCCGATCCGGCGGAGCGGGCGCGCCTCGGTGAGGCGGGGCGGCGTTGGCAGGCCGGCAACCGCGGGGCGGCGGCCCGCACGCTCACGGCCATTGCGAAGATTCTGCGCGGGGTGAATTAAAGGTTGATCGGCGGCGGTCCGCCCCTTGCGCTGAATCCTTTCGCGGATGCAAAACCACGGCCCGAAGCGCGTCTACACCCCACACTCGCTGGAATTCTGGTTTACCCGGCTGGAGCACAACTGGGAGACGTATTTCACCGCCGATCAGCTCGAACGTGGCCACGCCATCTACCGCGATGGCGAGGTGCGCGAGCTGGAGTTGACCGCGACCGATGCCATCGTGCATCGCCGGATTGATAAGCGCGATGAATACGCGGTGATCGAGTGGGCCGAAAAGGGTTTTGCGGTGCGTTCCTCCTCGACTGATCTCGACGCCGCCAAGGCCCTCGCGGTGGCCGGTCTGCATGAGATCGAGGAACTGGTCGCGGATGAGATCTCGCCACTGCCCGAGGATTTGCCGACGCCCCCGCCGGAACCTTTGGCCACGGGTAATACCTATGCTCCGGCCAAGGCGCTCGCGCCGGATCGGCGCACCGCTCCGTTGCGTCCTGCTCCGGCGCCTTTGACCGGCTCGGCCGCCTTTAGCGCGGGCCGTTCCAGTGCGCCCAGCGCGCCGCCCACCGTGTTGGCGAAGGGCACGCGCACTTTGCTGCTGGCTTTCGCCACCACCGAGGAGGGATTGAGCTTCTCCGCCTGGTGGCTGGCGGCGGATAAATCCCGCGTGCCGGCTCTGGGGCCGGGTTCGCGTGCGCCGGGTTTGCCGGTCGTAGGTTCGGGGGAGCGCGCCAAACTCATCGGCCTCGCTTCCTATGCCCGCAAGGCACACTTCGTCTATCGTCAGGAGACGGGCGTTTACCTCATGGGCTCGGTGGCGGAGATCCCCAACTTCCTGCGTTCCACCCTGCCGGCTTGGAAAAAAATCTTCGGCATCGATCTCGATCCTGCGTCCACCCTGTTGCTCAAGGGGCCGCAAGACGTTACCATCGAGGCGGTGGCGGCCACCACCCGGCGCGGTGCGAAGGGTGCGGGGCAGGAATCGGCCCTCGACCTGCGTTGGATTTTTAAGGCCGGGGAGCGCCTGCTTACCGAGGCCGAGGTCAAGACCCTCACGGCTAAAAACACTACGCCGGTGATTCTGCCCAGCGTGGGCATCGTGACTCTGCCGGTGGAGAAGTTGGCGGTGGTGCGGGCTTGGGAAAAGGACGTGGCTGAGTCGCAGGGCGACGGGGTGATGTCGCCCTACCTGATTTTTTCCCTCTTCAGCGACGCACGTTTCAAGCTTACGCTTTCACCCGAGTTGGCGGCGTGGCGCGAGAGCGTGTTAAAGGGGCCGCAGGCCGCGCCGGATTTGCCCGAGCGGCTGCGCTCCTACCAGCGGCGCGGCGTAGAATGGATGACTCACCTCGCGGACAAGGGTTGCCACGGTTTGCTCGCGGACGAGATGGGTCTGGGCAAGACTCTCCAAGTCATCACCCTGCTGGCCACTCGCCGCCTTGACGACCTTCCCAGCCTGATCGTGTGCCCGGCGAGTGTGGTGCCGGTCTGGCGTGAGGAGATCGCGCGCTTTCACCCTGAGTTGGCCGTCGATATCCTCAAAACCGGAAACGACTTCTCCACCCGCGGCACCCCCTGCGTCTGGCTTTCCAGTTACACCCAGTTGCGCAAACACCGCGCCATCCTAGCCAAGCACCGCTTCGGCTACGCAGTGCTGGATGAAGGGCAATTCATTAAGAACCCCGACGCGAAGGTTACCCAGACCTGTTTCTCCATCCGCGCGGCGCACCGCATAGTCCTCAGCGGCACGCCCTTAGAGAACCGCCAGCTCGATCTCTGGTCCATCTTCCGTTACCTCCTGCCGGGGCTGCTCGGCTCCCGTGTGGCCTTTGAAAACGCCATCGCAGCCGATCGCGCGGGCACGCTCTCGCGGCTCCGGGCCCAGCTCGCGCCCTTCATGCTACGGCGCACCAAGGCCGAGGTGGCGTCTGAGCTGCCGCCGAAGCAGGAGATGGAGCTGATCTGCCCGCTCAGCGACGTTCAGCGCGAGGAATACGCCCGCATCTGCAACGAAGGCCTCTCGCGCCTTGGCGACGACGTTGGCGCGGCCATGCGCGAAAAGAGCTTTGGTTTCCTCGCCCTGCTCACCCGTCTGCGTCAGGTTTGCTGCGACCCCGACATGCTGCCGTGGCGCAAGTCTCCGCTGGCCGATTCGGGCAAGATCACCCTGCTGGTCGAGAAACTCGCCGAGATCGTCGGCAGCGGCCACAAGGTCGTGATTTTCTCCCAGTT
>RGVP01000204.1 GCA_010027235.1 bacterium | reverse complement strand
CCGGCGCGGTCGCCTCAGCGTGGGCTAACTCGGCTAGGAGAGCCATCTGCTCACCGCGTCTCACCGCCGCGCCTGGGGGAAGATTCACCTGCTCATCCCAGCCAAGCACACCCGTTACCGTGCCTAGCACGTGGATACGACGCAGCCGGGCCAGCAGCTCGAGGTAAGCAGGAAACGAGGTCGTCATTGCCTCCAAGCTGGCGCGCCATTCGCCCCGCGCGCAAGCCACCAACACAAGCCGACTCAGCCGTCCAGCGGCGCGCGCCCGATAATCGCAACCGCCGCACCAAAGGTGCGGACCTTCACCAGCGGCCCCCCGCCGTTAAAATCCGCGACAAGCACAGAACGGCCCGGACCTCCCTCGCGCACAGCCGGCGCCAGCCCGCGCACCCGCACCGTCCCGAGCAACTTCGTGGCGGCGTCAATCGTGACAGGTAGGTTGGCGTCAATATTGAGGGTGACCACCCCAGCCGAAGTGCGAATATCGGTCGATGCCGGCAGCGGCGCGGAGAGTCCTAATATGATGTCAGCGTGATCGCCGCGAACCTTGAGGTCACCCCGCGGTTGCTGCACCTCGATGCTACCATTCGAGGTCCGTAAAAAAGCCGGCCCAGACAATATTCCGGCCAGCACGAGACCACTGTCGCTGCGCAGTTCAGCCCGCCCGGTAACTTCGGCCACGGTCACGCTCCCGGAATCAGTCCTGGCTAGAAAATCACCTTCAATGCACTGGGCGTAGACGGAACCGGAGTCGCTCCCGACCTTGAGATTACCCTTAAAAGTTGCCGGCACGGACACCCCAGCGGAGACGTTTTGAACCGCCAGCGATACCCCTGGAGGCACCGTGACCTTGATCAAAATCACCATGCGCAGCGTAGGATCCCAATCAAACACCACCGCCTGTGAGTCCGCGACCGACAGCCGGACCAGTTTCGCACCGACCTCAAAGCGCGGCTCCATGCGCGCAAAAATCCGGGCGTAACCCGCCTGCGGCAAGGTCGACGCGGTCCCGACGGTAGCGTCTTCATCTGGCTTGGCCGCACGCTGCACCTGCTCGTTGACCTCAAACACCACTTCGCTGCCGGGCAACCCCGTCACCACCTCAATCATACCTCGCGCCGCTTCCACCATGACGGTCTGGCTAGGCACCGGAAAACTCCGGCGGTAGGCACGCTCCAGCAGCTCCGCCTGCACTACACCGGCCAACCCCGGACCAACGAACAGCAGACAAAACACTAGCTTGGCGAATCGCTGCCGACGACAAGTGGCAGCACCCACCTTAAGCGCGTTCAAACTTTCGCTCCGTTATCGCATTTAAAATGGACCCGCTTGCGCAACTCGGCAAAGGTTCGCTGGGCCGCCCGCTGCGCATTCTCGGTATCGGCCGCGCCGGGGACGAGACTGAGCGTGCCGGTCGAGGAACGTATCGGCAGATTTTCATCCTGAGCCAGACCGCCAATCAGCAAGAGCTGCTCCGCTCGGTCCGTAAGCCGCGAGGCCGGGAAGCCGGTGTGCCGGGCCAACCAAAGAAAAAGACTAGCCGGGGGAAGATTTGCATCGCCTGCCATGTCCCACACCGTGCGCCTCCAGCCCCCCTCTCGTCAACCTCCCCGCTGCCATGATCCTCCACCACTTGATCACTCCGTCGTTTTTTCTGGCCTTTGCCCTGCTCTTCGCCGGTTGCAACCAGTCCCCGGCCTCCTCGCCGGCCGCAACCGCCAGCCCCGCCGCCCCGCTTTCACCCGGCCCCGACGGTAAAGTCCGCCTGACCCAAGAGGAATGGCGCGCCCGGTTGTCGCCAGAGCAGTTTCACATCCTGCGCGAAGCCGGCACCGAACGCGCCTGCAGCGGCGCTTACTGGCGGAAAGACGAAAAAGACGGAATTTACCACTGCGCCGCCTGTGGCTTCGCCCTTTTCGATGCCGCCAGCAAATTCGATTCCGGCACGGGTTGGCCCAGCTTCACCGGCCCGATCTCACCCGACCGTATCCTCAATCGAGTCGATACCAGCTTCGGCATGGTCCGCACTGAAAACCTCTGTTTCCGCTGCGAGAGCCACCTAGGGCACTCCTTCGAGGACGGCCCCCCACCCACCGGCACCCGCTATTGCATGAATTCCCTCGCCCTGCACTTTGAACCCGCCACGCCGCCGCTGGACACCGCCACTAAGTAGCCCCTCGCGACGAATTTCGCCTTTCGCCCCACGGCCTTTCGGCAAAGCTACCAGCTATCTAGACCGATCATGTCCAAAGCTATCGCCGCCGCTGCCGATCCCGTTAAACAGTTCTCCGTCTTCACCGAGAACCGCGTGGGCCGCCTCTCCGACCTCACCTCGTTACTCAAGACCAACGACGTCCACATCATGGCCCTCACCGTGTTGGACTTCACTGACACGACGATCCTGCGCTTAGTGGTGGACGATAACGACAAGGCTCGTGAGTTGATGGTAAACAACGATTTTCCCTACACCGAATGCGACGTCCTCGCCGTCGAAATCAACGACGAGAGCGACCTGCGAGAGGTCCTAGCCGCCCTGCTCGAGGCCGAGATCAACATCCACTACGTCTACAGCTTTATCAAACGCCCCGAGGGTCGCTCCGGCCTAGTGCTAAAGATCGAGGACCCCGACGTCGCCACCCAGTCCCTGCACAACCGCGGCTTCAAAATCCTCACCCAGTCGGACATCACCCGATAGGCGCGCCCCGATCCCGCCTAGGCCCCAGCCCCTTATGGTCAAAATCACCGGCACCTATACAGGCGAACTCCACTGCACCGCCCGCCACGAACCCTCCGGCGCGATTCTCGCGACCGACGCCCCGCGCGACAACCAAGGCCTCGGCGCGGCCTTCTCGCCCACCGACCTTGTCGCCACCGCCTTCGCTACCTGCATCGCCACCACGATGGCCCTGATGGCCCGTAAACACGGCCACGAACTCGGCCCCATCCGTTACGAGGTTACCAAAGAGATGACCGCCACCCCGCCCCGCGCCATCGCCCGACTCGCCGCCACTTTTTGGCTACCGGCGGAAGCCCGCGCGCCCGGTGTTCGAGCTTTGACCGTATCGTCTCCCTCCGTTGGCACGCTCCGTCGTGCCCCTCCAGTCCGTTCTCTCCTGTCCATCGTCATGTCCCTTTTCCTCCGTTCCACCGTTCTCCTCGGCTCCGCCCTGTGCGCCGCCGCCCTACCCGCCCAAACGCCTCCGCCAACCAACGAGCCTCTCCTGCTCGAAAATCTCATCGTGTCCGGCTCGCCCGTCGCCCGCACCCAGGCCGACCTCCTGAGCTCGACCAGCGTGCTGGCCGGCACCGCCCTGCTCGAAAACCAACAACCCAGCCTCGGCGAGACCCTCGCCGCCCTGCCCGGTGTCTCGTCGACCTACTTCGGCCCCGGCGCCAGCCGCCCCATCCTGCGCGGCCTCGGCGCCAACCGCGTGCGCGTGCTGGCCAACTCCACCGACACCCTCGACGCGTCCAACACCTCCCCCGACCACGCCGTGTCGGTCGAACCCTTCCTCGTGAAACGCATCGAGGTGGTGCGCG
>RGVP01000203.1 GCA_010027235.1 bacterium | reverse complement strand
AACCTGACGTTCACCGGAACCAACAACATCGTCCGCAGCGCGACGACCTTCGCGAACACCGGCACCACCGTCCTCGGTAATGCCGATACCGATACCTTCGCGGCACTCGGCTCACTGACCGCAACAGCATCCCCCACTCTGTCCTTGGCCGGCTCCGTGCGCTCGGGCGGTGCAATGACGCTCGGTCAGACCGGATCGAGCATCATCCTCTCGGCGTCTACAACCCTTGACACCACCGGACCAGCAGCATCCACCCCTACATCAAGCGACCTCACCATCGACGGGAATGTCCGTGGAACGATACCCGGTAGCAGCGCACTCAGCCTGTCCGCTGGAGCAGGTGCCATACGTGTCTCTGGGAATATCGGCGGGAGCGGAACCCTTCTCACTCCGCTCTCCGGCAATCAGACCTTCACTACCAGCAGCGACGGGACAAACCCATTCATCGTTCCAGTTGATCTGACCAGCAACTTCACATTCTCGGCGGAGTACCAAGTAGGGGCGCTTACTTATCTGGATACCATTTTCTCCTATGGTCATTACACCGAGGGCATCCTCCTGCGGGCCAATAGGGGCGATGGGTTCTACGTCCATGGGTTCTACGTCCAAGGCTCCAACAAAGGCAATCCTTGGCTATTCGGAAATTCGTCCGCTGCGGCGGGTGACGAGTTTTTACCTATTACGGTGAACTCAAAGAGCAACGCAAACGGCTCAGGAGGAACGGTTTCTGTTCTGGTCGATGGCGTTCAGAAGATCAGCGGGGGGTTCACTGGAACACTCAACCCCGGCGACAAGACAATCCGCATCGGAAGTGCGCACCACGCCAATAACGAGGGGCTCGACGCTACGATTCGTAACATGACGATCACGGTGGGAGATGCCTCACCGCTTGGCGCCATCAATATCGCCAGTAGCCAATCGGGCAGCGTCACCTTTGCCGGCAACGTGCGCGCCGACTCCCTGAATGCCAATGGCGCCGGCTCGGGGGGCAACTACAACCTCAGCCTGACCGGTGCCAATGTCAACGTGGCCAGCGCCACCCTCGCCAACGCAGGCTCCCTCACACTCGGCAGTAGCGGCAGCTCGATCACCTTCGGCAGTGGCGTCTCGGCCACCACGCAGTCGGCCATCAGTCTCGCCGGTACTCTGACAACGTCGGGCACATCCACCTTGGGGCGTGCCGCCACGACCAATTCAGGCCAGGGTCAACAGGGCGCGACTGCCGTAAGCCCGGCAACCTCCATCACCTTGGGCAGCGCCACGACCCTCGGCACTTCCGGCAACCTGGCCATTGCCGGGGACATCAGCGGTACTGCAGCCATCACCAAGACCGGCACCGGCACGCTCACCCTCACGGGTAACAACCGCGGCTCCGGCAACGACAATGGGTTTACCGGCGCCATCAACGTCAGCGGCGGCACCCTCACCCTCGGCAGCACCGGCGCAGCCGGCACCGGCACCGTGTCGATCACCAACGGCGCCACCCTGAGTACCACCGTCGATGCCCTCACCGGCGCAGTCACCCTCACTCAAGGCAACATCAGCGGCACCGGCAGCCTCAACGCCACCATCATCACCGACAACGGCAGCAGCGGGAACAACGCCATCTCCGCGCGCCTCGCCGGCACCGGCAGCCTCAACAAGTCCGGTAGCGGCACCCTCACGCTCAGCGGCAACAACTCCTACTCCGGCGGAACCAGCATCCTCGGCGGAACACTTGCGCTGACAGGCAACGGCCGCCTGAATGACTCCGGCGCCATCACCATCAATGGACAAGGTGCCACCCTCGACATCGGCAGCGTCAATGACACTGTCGGCGCCGTCACCCTTACGCTTGGCTCCATCATCGGCAGCGGCGCATTAACCGCCGCCAGCATCACCGACAACGGCACCGTCAGCAACTCCATCTCCGCCATCCTCGCCGGCACGGGCAGCCTCACCAAATCCGGCTCTGGCACTCTCACCCTCAGCGGCAACAACTCCTACTCCGGCGGCACGAATATCGCCGCAGGTACCGTGGTCGCCGGCAGCGACAGCGCCTTAGGCAGCGGCAGCGTGACATTCGACAGTGGCACGTCCCTGCGCGCTTTTGATGCTGACGGCGCGCTGCGGACACTGAGCAACAACATCACGCTCAACGGCAGGACCAAGGTAGAGGTGCCGTTCGGTGGCGCGACTGACATCCGCCTGACCGGCATCCTGTCGGGATCCGGCAGCCTAGGCGTGACCAGCGACATGAACGGCCGCAGCCTTCAACTCGTCGGCAACAACACCTTCACTGGCGGCGTCGAGATCTTCGCCAATGGCGGCAGCAACCCCAATGTCCGGATCGGAAACGCGTCGGCACTCGGCACCGGCGCACTCACCATCACCGGAACACCCCAATCTGGCTCCGGCCAACTGGTGGCGATTGCGGGCCTGACGATCGGTAACGCGGTTTCAATTAGCAGCGGTTCGACCTTCGGCATCGATACCAACAGCTTCGGTCTCACCTTGTCGGGCAACGTCTCGGGCACCGGCGCCCTGCTCAAGAATGGCGCCGGCGTACTGAATCTTGGCGGCGCCAACACATACACCGGCGGAAGTACCGTGAACGCCGGCATCCTGCAGGCGGGTCGGTCATCCTCGCTCTCCGGAACCACGCCGGTCAGCGGCGCATTTGGCACGGGAAGCATCACCGTGATGGCGCCAGCAACATCCTCTGCTGAATCGACCACTGGCCTGGTCGCTGCCTATGGCGGTGCGCTTGACCTGAACGGCTACACCGTCCACAACAACCTAACCCTGTCAGGCCTCGGCGCGCCGGCGCCACAAGCCGTGCAGGCGCCCTTCCCCTTCACCGGCGCACTGGCCAACTCCTACACAGGCTCCGACAGAACCGGCACTGCCAGCGGCAACATCAACCTCGCCGGGGACACCGCCATCGGTGGCCGCGGCAACCTGACCCTCTCCGGCCCGATCGACGGCGGATCCGGGAGCGACTACGACCTCGGCTTCGGCGTCTCCGAAAACCTCACCCTAACCGGCCAAATCGGGGTCAACCGCGCGCTGCGAAACATCATCGTCACAGATGCGGGAACCAAAAGCCAACTGATAATCGGCTCAAATTCAAAAATTAAGGTTGCCAACCTTCTTGTTTTTGGAGCCGCCGATGTTCAAGGTACTGTCACTGCGTCTGGAGACATCAGTTTTTCCGACCGCAACTCCGATTCATATGCGACTACGCCCCCCCCTGCAGACCTGACCATCGGCGCGAATGCCAGCCTGACCGCCAAATCATCCGTTACCTTGAAGGTGGACGGTGCCATCACCGTTGAGGGTTCGATACTCGCGCCAAACCTTTTTATTGGTTCCGGCAAACGCGATGTGACCATTCAAGCTGGAGCAACCCTCGGAGGAAACTCCGCGGGTAGTCAGGCTGATTTTGCGCTGGTGGGATCTAAGGTTGGCGACGTGAACCTTGATGGCTCGGTGAACAGTAGGCTTCTCTTGGTCGGTGCCGGCGCATTCAACGATCCAGACAACCTTGGCGGAAGCGTCAA
>RGVP01000202.1 GCA_010027235.1 bacterium | reverse complement strand
TTTCACTCTGTTACGCCGCCTCAGCGCCGGATTTTTTGCCGCCGGGCGCGGCGTTTTGCGACGCAGCGGGGCGGCGGTGCAGGCCCGCCCGGCGCTTGCCGCGTGGGTCTATGGTGAGCCAGACGAGGCGGAGAGAGTCAGCGAAGCCGATCTGGCCGAAGAAAACTACCGCGATTTCAACCACCGTTACTTCGCGGGTTTTGGGGAGCAGGAAAAGATGCTGGCGGACGGTCCGCGCATGGCCTTCTACGCGGCGGCGGTGGCTCGTCGGGTGCGTCCGGGGGATCGGGTGATCGACCTCGGCACGGGCACGGGCATCCTGGCCGCGTTCGCGGCGCGTAGTGGCGCGGCGCGGGTGTATGCACTCGACCACTCGGATATCCTCCGGCACGCACGGCGACTGGCGGAGGCAAACGGGTTGGCCAAGGTTGATTTTGTCGCGACGCACAGTCGGGATTTCACCCTGCCGGAGCGGGTCGACGTGATCCTGCACGAACAAATGGGCGATTACCTCTTCGACGAGGCCATGGTGCGGAATGTCATCGACTTGCGTGAGCGCCTTTTGCGCCCGGGCGGCATCATCGTGCCCAGTCGGTTCGAGTTCTATTGCGAGCCGGTCAAGGTGCGTGATGAGCGCCGCATCCCGTTTCTTTGGGAATTAAATGTCCAGGGTTACGACTACGCCTGCCTGGAGTCCGAGCGACCGGACAACGAGGACTACTACCGCCACATGGGCTGTGATCCAGGGATGGTGGATTGTTTTCTTGGTGAGGCTGCGCCGGCGCTGGTAATCGATCTTATGACCCTGCGGCCCGATGAGCCGGCGCCTGAGCTCAAGGTCGTGCGCACCGTGGTAAATTCAGGGCGGCTGGATGGTTTTGTGGTCTTTTTTCGGGCTCTGGACGGCGACGATCTGGCTTTGAGTTCGAGTCCGCTCGACCCCGGGCGCGCGCCCCACTGGGGTTTTCGAATCCTGCGCACGGAGGCGGCGGAGTTCGTGGCGGGCGAAGTCATTACCCTCACCCTGCGGGTTGGCGCTTGGGCCGAGCCAAACGGCTGGCGCTGGAGCTGGACGCGCGCGGCTGGGGCTTAAAGCGGATTATCGGTCGAGATGAACTCCCATGGCAGGCCGAAGTGGCGGGCGGCTTCCTCAGCGAGGGCGCGGACGCCGTGGACCTCGGTGGCGTAGTGGCCGCAGCAGTAAAGATTGAGGCCGTTTTCTTCGGCGAAATTATACCATTCCTCGCGCAGTTCGCCGGTGACGAGGGTATCGATGCCTAGGGCGGGCAATTCGGGCACGGCGCTGTTGCCGCTGCCACTGCAAAACGCCACGCGCGATGGCTTGGCGGAGCCGTGCTCGATCGCGACAACGCGGGGGTAGTGTTTCGCCAACTCGGCGCGCAGCCGGGCGCGGTCGCCGGAATAGGGGGCGGAGCAGGCGACGGGTTCGCTACCCGGAGGGGTGAGGAAGGTGGCGTCGGGGGTAAGGCCGAGCTGGCGGGCGAGGAGGGGGTTGTTGCCCAGCTCGGGGTGTCCATCGAGGGGGAGGTGACAACTATACACCGCGAGGTTGGCGTGCAGGGCGGTGGCGAAGCGCGCGTAGTGGGCGCCGACCAGCGGTTGGGGCGGGGTCCAGTAGAGGCCGTGGTGAACGATCAGGAAATCGACTCCGGCGGCGGCGGCTCTGGTGAAGGGCACACGACCGGCGTCCACGGCGGCGCCGAGGCGCGTCACGCGGCCTTCGTTCTCCAGTTGGAGTCCATTCAGGGCGTTGGGATGGTCTTTCCAAGCGTGGCGGCGGGTGCGTTCGTCGCAGAAACGCACGACTTCGGCGAGGGTAGGCATGGGCGAGAAGGTGGCGCGGGCAGGAGGTGGGGCGAGCCTGTTTTGGATTGGCCTTTGCGAGCGCGGGGCCTTGGCTCGGCGAGATGTCGCAAGCGCCTTCGCCCGTCGATTTGATTGCTGCCGCCACCGCGGGGTTTGACGGTCGTCCCTCCTGGGACGACTACTTCATGGCCACGGCGGTGTTGCTCTCCACCCGCAGTTCCTGCGAGCGGCTTCATGTGGGCTGCGTGATCGTGAGCGCGGGAGATCGTAAAAATCGACTCATTGCGGCGGGTTATAACGGTTTTCTCCCCGGCACGCCGCACACCTCCAGAGTGCGGGAGGGGCACGAGCAGGCAACGGTTCACGCGGAGCAAAACGCCATCGCGGACGCGGCGCGGCGCGGCAGCTCGGTCGAGGGCTGCACCGCCTACGTGACCCATTTCCCGTGCATCAACTGCGCCAAGATCCTCGCGGCGGCGGGCATCGCCGAGGTGCGGTATCGCATCGATTACAAGAATGATCCGCTGGTCGAGCCCTTGCTGGCCGATGCGGGGGTGCGTATCATCAAACTCTGACCTTTTTCCGCCCCCGGCGACGGTTTGCCCCGGCTGCCGAGTCGACTACCTTTTCCTCCGCATGCGCGAATCCCGATCCGACTCCGCCCCTGATTCCGGTGAGCAATCCCTCGCCGGCTCGTTGCTGCTCGCGCATCCTGTGCTGCGGGATCCTCATTTCCGGCGCACGGCCATTCTGATGTCCGCCCATGATGCCGAGGGGGCGATGGGGGTGGTGCTAAACCGCCCGTTGCACCGTAAATTGGGCGAATTTGGCGCTGACTTCGCCTTGGGGCCGCTGGCCAGTGTGCCGGTTTTTGACGGGGGGCCGGTGGAGAAGCGCCAGATCATCCTCTGCGCGTGGCGGCCCCATGGAGACGCGAATGCGGATGGTTTTCAACTGCTCTTCGGGCTGGATCGTGAGCGGGCGAGTGAACTCGCCGGCCAGGACGGCGTGCAACTGCGGGCCTTTCTTGGCTACGCGGGCTGGAGCGGCGGGCAACTGGAGGGCGAGCTAAAGCGCGACACTTGGGTGGTGGCTGACTTGGAGCCCGAGTTTATCCGCCAACCAGCAGATGAGAGCCTCTGGCGCAAAATTCTCGTGGGGCTGGACCCGCAGTGGCGTTTGCTGGCCGGCGAGCCCGATGATCCGGGTTTAAACTGAGTCTTCGCGCCCAAGGGCCTGGCAGTGCGAAATCTTCCGCTAGAGCTGCGGCCGGGCCGGAAACTTGAACCGCCACGCGGGGCGTCCCGCTGGACACCCGAGACGGGGAGGTCCTAGGTAATGGCGGAAACTCGCCCGATTCCCCTTTTTTTCGCCCCTTTTTTATCACGGGCGCAGTGTTTAGGTTTTTTATCACTGCGTAAGCACTTGTGTCGTAATGCTTAGATATTTTAATAAGTATGAAAAATGTATTTGGTGATTGCTCTCTGTTGGGGTGCTATTTTACGTAAATTGATCCCTCAATTTTTTGGGATTATCTCAGCTATATTATAATTATGAATAAACTAAAGTTCTTCCTAGCGGCTACCGCTATTTGCTCGGCCCTTCTGAGCGGTCTCCAGGCCGCTCCGATCACTTACGCGCTCGTCAATAATGCCGCTTACCAAGACGGATACACTATCAGCGGGAGCATCACTACCGACGGCACTCTCGGTGATATCACAATGTCAGGTATAACGAGTTGGAATTGGACGATTACGGATACTGCGACCTCTGCGGTGGTTGTCTCGGCTTCGGGTAATGAAACATCAGGGAATAACTTCGTTCGAGCAAGCG
>RGVP01000201.1 GCA_010027235.1 bacterium | reverse complement strand
GAGGCGCGGGATGCTCTGGCAGGGCGATTGGGGGAGGCAGCTCCGACACCTCCAGTGTAGGAACCGTGCTGGGCGACTCCATCGGCGTGGCAGATGCATCGGGGCGCCCAACAAACTGGAGTGCCGGGTTTAGCTCTTCGGGTGTCGGTGCGGCAACAGGGCCAGGTTTCTCATCCGTGAAGTCCGCCATTAGACTGTTATAGAACTCTGCTATCTTCTTCTCCTTGACGAACCGCTTGATCTTGAAGTCCGTCTTTTTCATTGTGGGATTATGCTTCTCTAGGAGTTTCCGCTTGTCAAATGTATTGCGACTATGGCAGATAACCAGCATAACATCGTCCGGATCCATCTGGACCACACTTGTCTTCCAGTCATCCATGAACTGGCGCTCCTCCGCCTTTTCGGCATTGTCGTCGTAGTGGTGATCCTTCGTATAGGTGCGCCAATACGCCATCGTGCCGTTCGTACAGTGATTCGGATTGTAGGGGCCGATGCTCCAGATCTCACGGCGGTCGGCATAGTAGAGATAGAGCTTGGAGCAGCCGGCAACCGGTACGCGGCGACCGGAAACAGCACAGAGTTTAGTGACCGCCTTCCGGATACGTTCCGGCGGATAATAATCATCGTCGTCCCAACAGACACAGATGTCGCCCTTGGCGAGTTTGTTGAGGCGATTGCGCTTGGCGCCGATCTTGAGGCGCTCCCCGTCAGGCAGGGCGATGTAGCGGACATTCTTGAGGCCACTAGCCGCGAACAGATCGCCCACCTTGTCGGCGCCGTCGTCCAGTACGATCCACTCCATACGCTCCTGTGGATAGGTTTGGGCGCGGAACATCTGGATCGCCATCCAGAACACGCCGGTGACGCACAACGCGGTGGAGGCGCCGAAGAACAGGACGAAGGCGGGGTTGTTGGAGGGGACGTGGCTCTTCACCCAACCGAACATTTTGTAGAAAAAGATCGCGACCAGCACCAGATCGACGGCGATGGTCACGGGGGTGACGTGAGTCTGCTCGGCGGGGGCGTGGACGTTGTCGAGGGAGTTCGTTTGCGAGGCCATGTTGGCTAGGATTCAGGGCCTCGTAGCCACCTTGTCGAATGCGTTTTTCAACGGGGTGGTATAATGCTCCGGCGGCGCGTAGGCTGCTTGGTGGATGGTGGTTTACCCGGAGCGGGGCGGATTCCGGAGAGGGCACGGAGAGCCATGACTGGCGTTGCCAAGGCGGCTGCGGGGGATCTCGGGGTGGCGGGGGCTTTGCCCATCGACCTTGTCTGCCATCGAGCGCCGGCGCGGGGCCGGGCGGTGGCCTAGTCCTTTTTAGCCGGGCGAAACTCGCGGTGCCCCTCTTTTTGCATGGTGCCGAGGCGGCTAAGAATCGAGGCAGCTTCGTCGTTTTTACCGGCCTTTAGCGCGGTCTCGAGTTTTTGCACCTCGGCGAGGAAGTCCTTCATCTTGGCCACATACGCGGCGACGAATTTCTCGCGGTCGGCCTCTGGGAGCAATTGGGTCTTTTCGGGGATGAGCGGAATCGAGGCCTCGGAGGCGGAGCGCAGGCGGGCGACGAGCTGGAGGGAGGAGGCGTTGGCGTCGGGGTTGGCGATCTGGCTGCGGAGTTTTTTGAAAGCTCCTCTCATCTCATCCATTGTGTCATGCAGCTCGGTTTCCTGCCCGTGCGCGGCTTTCGGAGCGGGGGTGGTCGGGGCAGGGGATTCGGCGTGCAGGCAGGCGCAGCCAGCCAGGAGGACAAAAAGGTGGGTTAGGGTTTTCATGGAGTTGGGGGATTTTTACGCCGAACCAGCCGGGCGGGCCGGACGGAGCTTTTTAAAGGGGGCGGCTGCTGCTCGCGGAGGGCGACTCAGGTCTCGTCGAACTTGCGCGTGAACAGCGCCTCGAGTTCGTCGAGCATGGCGATGGCATCCGTGCCGGTGACCAGGAACTTCACTTTGGAGCCTTTGCCGGCGGCCAGCATCATCAGGCCCATGATGGACTTTCCGTTCACCTGCTCCTCGTCCTTTTCCACCATCACGTCGGATTTAAACTTATTGGTGATGCGCACGATCATGGCGGCGGGACGGGCGTGGATGCCCATCTTGTTTTGCACAACGAGCTCTCGCGTGAGCTGGGAGGCGGTGTCGGTCTTTTCCATTAAGAAACCTACGGTCCAAGGAGGGGGGACGGCTTGCAACCCCAAAACCGACGGCGCAAAGTGGGGGTCGCATGAGCGCATCCACGGCCATTATTGTCCCTTGTCGTCTCGAGTCTACCCGCTTCCCCCGCAAGCTTTTACATCGTGTAAAAGGCAAGCCACTGGTGCTCTGGGTGGCGGAGCGGATACGCGCGGAGGCGCCGGAGTTTCCGCTTTGGTTTGCGGTCGACGACCCCCTGCTCGCGGCCCCGTTGGAGGGGGCGGGCTTTCGGGTGGTTATGACTTCGGTGGCGCACCAGAGCGGCACGGATCGGCTGGCCGAAGCGAATCGCGCGATCGGCGCGGCGCGGGTGATTAACGTCCAAGCGGACGAACCTTTGGTGACGGGTGCGCAGATCCGGCGACTGGCGGAATTGATCGCGGGTCCAGCGGCGATGGCGACCCTGGCGACGCCTTTTCGGCGGGCGGAGGATTTCCACAATCCCAATCAGGTGAAGGTAGTCTTCGCGCCGGGTGGGGGCTGTCGCGCGTTGTATTTTTCACGTTCACCGATGCCTTATGCCCGGGACCTGGGCGGACGGGTGGACGATGCTTGGGTGGCGGCGAATCCGTGCTACAAGCACCTCGGTCTCTATGCCTACAAGGCCGAGCTGCTGGAGCGCTTCGCGGGGCTGCCGGCGGGCCGTTATGAGCGCATCGAAAAGCTGGAGCAACTGCGTGTGCTGGAAAACGGGTTCGAGATCGGCTGCGACGTGACCGATGATCCTGGGCTCGGGGTGGACACGCCGGAGGATGCGGTGCGCTTCGAGGCGGCCTTGGTATGAGGCCGATCGGGCTGGTGGCAAAAAAGAGGGGTCGCCGGATTTTTCCGGCGACCCCTTGAAATGGTGGACCCTAGCAGGTTCGAACTGCTGACCTCCTCAATGCCATTGAGGCGCTCTACCAACTGAGCTAAGAGCCCCTGTGTGAAACAGGATGGTCAAAAAGCCCTCTGCTTCTGGCGAAAGCAAGCGGTTTTTCGCGGAAATTTTTGGCGGGCCGGTGAAACCCCTCGGCCTGCGGTTCAGGCTTTAGGCCGAGGGCGGACGGCACCGAGGCCTCCGTCCACGCCCCAGACCTGGCCAGTTACCCAGTCGGCTTCGGGTGTGAGGAGGTAGGCGATCGCCGAGGCGACGTTGCCCGGCGTGCCGACCCGGCCGAGCGGGTGCATCTTCTCGGAAAAGGCGCGTGCGGCCGGGTTGCCGAGCAGGCTGGCGGCGAGGGGGGTGTCGATCAGGCCTGGGGCGATGGCGTTGATGCGGATATTACGCGAGGCATAGCTGGCGGCGGCGGCGCGGACTAGACCCTCGATTCCGCTCTTGGCCGCGGCGATGGCTTCGTGACCGGGCAGGCCGGTGGAAGCGGCGACCGAGCTGAGCAAGACGATCGCGCCCGCGCCCTGCGTCTGCATCGGCCCGACGGCGGCGCGCAGGCCGTAGAAGGCGGAGTTCAAGTTAAGATCGAGCGTGCGCCG
>RGVP01000021.1 GCA_010027235.1 bacterium | reverse complement strand
CCCCCGCCGCGAAGTCCGCCCCGCTCATCCCCGCCCTTCCGACCACCCCGGTCGTCGCCAACTGCATCCGCACCGCCCTGCCGGGCATCATCCTCTTCCACGACCGCGTCCGCCTCGACCCCGCCGCCTCTTGGGCCGACCACTTCGCCGCCCACGGCCTCTGCTTCGTCTCCGTGCTCGAACGCCACGGCAAGAGCGGCGCCGTCGCCCACGGCCTATTGAAGGACTTCGGCCTGAAAGCCGGCGCCGTCGCCAGCACCGTCGGCCACGACGCCCACAACCTCATCGTCGCCGGCACCAACGAAGCCGACATGCGCCTCGCGGTCGAAACCCTCCGCGCCCTCCGTGGTGGCGTCTGCGTCGTCAAAAACGGCAAAGTCCTCGCCTCCGTCGCCCTCCCCATCGCCGGCCTGCTTTCTGACGAACGCGCCCCGGCCGTGGCCAAACAAACCACCAAACTCAAAAGAGCTTGGCTGGCAGCCGGTTGCACCCTGCCCTACATGGGTTTTAACCTCATCCCGCTCTCCGTTATCCCCGAGATCCGCATCACCGACCGCGGCCTCGTCACCGTCCCCAGCATGAAAAAACTACCACTTTTTGAAACCGCCTAAAAAAAGCCCCTTTCTTCGCCTGCCGCATGGCACATAGCCTGCTTGCCGAACACTTTGTTAGAACAAACCCAACCCACATGATCAAACCACACCTCACCCTGCGCCTTCTGGCGCTCATGGTCACCACTGGTTCAGTCCAGTATGTCGCGGCCCAAACCGCCCCGACCGCTTCCGCCGCCCCGGCCGAGGAAGTCGTCACCCTCGAGAAACTCGACGTTAGCGGCGTGCCGATTGAGAAGAGCATTCTTCCGACCTCCCGCCCCTTCTCCTCGGTGTATGGCACCGATCAGAATATCACCGAGATCCCTCGCAACGTTACCATCATCTCGCGTGAGCAGCTTAACACCATAGGCGTTAGAGACGTCCGCGATTTCTCCAAGCTGACCTCCAGTTCCTACACCAAGACCAACTTCGGGGCCCCCTCGAATCCCGACCTCCGCGGCGCCCCCTCTGACGTTTTCCAAAACGGCGTCCGCGAGCGCACGACCTCGAATGGCAACGGCATGCCCATCGACTTCAACGCCATCGAGTCGATCAACATCGTCAAGGGCGCGGCTACCGCCGTCCAAGGCTCCTCTCAATACGTAGGCGGCTTCGTCGACCTCGTGACCAAGCGCCCCACTTTCGACAGCCAAAAAACCGTCCTGAGCGCCACCATCGGCTCCAACGACATCTACCGCTGGACTGCAGACTACAACACGCCGGTGAACGATAAACTCGCCGTCCGCGTGAGCTACTCCGGCGAAGATAGCCAAGGTTTTTACGAGAGCGAATACCGCAAGACCCAGTCTGTCTACGGAGCCGCCACCTATAAACCTAGCGACTCCTACGAGCTCTTCGCCAACGCCTCCTTCACCTACATGGAGTATACCGAGAACTGGGGCATCAACCGCCCGACCCAGAACCTCATCGACCACCACCTCTACCTCACCGGAGTAAATAATAACGGCGTCAGCGTCGCCACCGTCGATGACCCGCAAAACGCCACCAACGTGCTGGCTCCATTTCCCGGCAATACCGTAGCTTGGGGCCCCGAGGTCAAAATCGACCGCGATATCCGCACGCTCAAGCCGGGCGATAATTCGCTCGCTAAAAACATCAAGCTACAGGCCATCCAGACCTTCACCGCGACCCCCGACCGGAAACTAGTTAACAATAACCTTTTCACCTACACTCAGCGCGAGACGCTCAGCTCCTACTATTATTCCGAGGTGGTCGATCCCTCGATCACCCTCCAGTCCCGCTGGGAGTATCAGATGGCGTTTACTGACACCCATGTGAATGCCGGCGTCGACGCTCGCTACATTTCGGTGAAAGCCTACTCTGACTATGGCTTTGAACCAGCTGGCGTCTGGGACCTCACCAAACCCCGCTCGGGCATTAACATCTACAAATCCACTGCATTCATTGATTCCATCAACAGTGGCCCCTTCGGCCGGGTTCCCGTTCCCGGATACAAGAATCGTTACTACGGCGCCAACACCTTTAGCTCCGACTCCAACGAATCCCACAGCTTCGCGGCCGCCCCCTTCGTGCAAGCTGACCACGCCCTCACCGACAAACTTACGGTGCTGGGCGGCGCCCGCGCAGACTTTCTGCACGTCAACGCCACCGAGCCCTTCTCGGGAGCCAATGATCAGGTTGATGTCGTTCTACCCAACGTAAATGGCAGCTTGGTCTACAAGATCACAGACAAGGCCAGCGCCTACGGCACCTACAACTACAGTGAAAATACCGCTGGAGCAGAGGGCAACGGCGGCGGCTACCTGCTAACCAACACCAACGGCTCCCCCTTCGCCGTGGATATCGACAAGGACTCCTATAGCACTCCAGCCGAGCTATGGGAGGCTGGTATGAAGTTCAGCCTGATCGACAAAAAGCTCTTCCTTGGAACCGCCCTCTTCGACCAGCGCTTCACCCGCAAGTCGCAGGGCAGCCCGGCCACTGAATACAACTACAAGGGCTTTGAAGTGGAGCTTAACTATCAGCCGAGCAAAAATTTCTTCGCTACCTTCGGCTATAGCGTAATCGACGGCCAGGTCGCGGCCTCAGGCTTCGAGTCCATCAGCACTAACATCGGCACCGTCGCGCCTGAAATCAAAGCCGCCTACGCCAACAACATCCGCGTCCAAGGCCTGCCCAAGAATCTGTTTAACGCATTGGCCAGCTATACCTTTGACAACGGGTTCGGTGCCTCACTCGGCGCCGTGGTGCACAGCGAGATCAATAACAACTGGGCCGGCACGGTCGTTATCCCCTGGCAGTATGAGCTGAACACCAGCGTGTTCTACACTTACAAAAATTGGAACGCCCGTCTGGCGATCTTCAATCTTACCGACGCGTGGAACTGGGCGCCGAACAACGGTATCTACGGCAACGAGTCCATCTTGCTCCAGCCCGGCATCCGCGGCGAGCTCACCCTCGGCTATAAGTTCTAAGATCCATTCAGTTCAGCCTCGTCCTCTTCACGCCGCCGTCCCTTGGGACGGCGGCGTTTTTCTGCTCCGCCTTCCTCTCGCCCCCTACTCCAGATACTTGCGCACGTCCGGCAGCTCGATCTCTCGGCGGCCGCTTTGGGTGCGGGCCAAGTAGGGGTCGACCGGCGGCTGGTTATCGGGGTCGATATTGTTTTTATCCAAGGGCCGGGAATTCTCGCCGTCCTCGTCGTCCGACTCACCGATCTCCACCCCGGCTAGGTCCAGTTGGTCCCATTCGGAGGGATCGAAATACTGGCTGACTCGCCTCGCGACCGGATCGAGTAACATGGCGGGGTTTTTGACCCGTCCCGCCTTCACAAATTCATAAAGGCAGGGGATAAAAAGGTCCTCGTAGCTCCCGCGAAAATCGCTCAGCCACTTGTTCGCCACCCCTTCGCGACGGTTAAAAAGCACGACGTCGGAGAAATGCACGCAGGCATCGAACCACAGCTTCAAGGCGGAGTGTTTCTCCGCCAGGGCGCAGTGCACCACCGTGAGGATGCGCGCCAACTCCAGCTCGTGGGCCGCCAGCCAAGGCTTCAACGCCTCCAACTGATCGACTGGGTCAAGGAAGGCATCAAGGAGGATAAATATATGCGTTGCCCCTGAAGGCGGTTCTTCCGCAAAGAGCGCGTGCAACTCGGCGTCCCAACGCATCCGCCCGGTCGTAGCCGCTCCCGTTTTGGTATCAGCCTCCTGCGGTAACTCGCCGGCCGGCAGGATAACATGCGCCCGCTCGCCCGCCACCGGCTCGAGCCCGCCGACGATGAGGTCGGCCAACACCTCGCGCCGTCCTGACCCAGGCAGGCCGAGGATCACGTAAACGAGGGGGCGGGTGGCGGTGGCGTCGTCGGACATGGGCGGAATCAAAAGGTGAAGGTGTGGTTCTGCGCCGCGTCGCGCATCCAGTGGTCGATCAGCACGAGCAGGGTCATGGCCTCGACGATGGGCACCGCGCGCGGCACCACGCAGGGGTCGTGGCGGCCCTTGCCCATGAGGTCGGCCGGCTGCCCGGCCAGGTCCACCGTGCGCTGGCTTTGCAGGATCGTCGCGGTGGGTTTGAAGGCGACGTTGAAGACGAGCTCCTCGCCGTTACTGATGCCACCCTGCACCCCGCCCGAGCGGTTGGTGACCGTGCGCACCCGGCCATCGCGGTTTTCAAAAAGGTCGTTGTGCTCCGAGCCACGCAGGAGCGAGCCGGCAAATCCGCTACCGACCTCGAAACCCTTCGTCGCGGGCAGCGAGAGCATGGCCTTGGCGAGGTCGGCCTCCAGCCGGTCGAACACCGGTTCGCCCAGCCCAGCGGGCAGGCCGCGCACGCGGCACTGGATGACGCCGCCGACCGAGTCACCTTCGGAGCGCACCGCCTTGATCCGCTCAATCATCGCGGCAGCCGTCACCGCATGCGGACAACGCACCGCCGTCGCCTCGACCGCCTCAAGCGTGGGGAAGTCAAACAAAGCTTCCGCCGGCGCGGCGATGTCGTGGATGCGCGTGATGTAGGCGCGCGCCTCGACCCCGCGCGTCGCGAGGATTTTTTTGGCGAAGGCGCCGGCCGCCACACGGCCGATGGTCTCGCGCGCCGAGCTGCGCCCGCCGCCGTTGGGGTCGCGAATGCCAAACTTGGCCTGGTAGGTGAAGTCGGCGTGCGAGGGGCGGAAGGCCGCCTTCATCTCGTTGTAGGCCGAGCTGCGCTGGTCGGTGTTGCGCACCAGCAGGGAGATGGGCGTGCCGGTGGTGAGGCCGTCGTAGACGCCGGAGAGGATCTCGACCACGTCAGCCTCCTTGCGCGGGGTCGTGATGTCGCTCTGGCCGGGGCGGCGACGGTCAAGCTCCGTCTGGATCTCGGCCGCCGTGATGGGCAAGCGAGGAGGGCAGCCGTCGAGCGTCACGCCGATGGCGGGACCGTGGCTTTCACCCCAGGTGGTGATGCGGAAAAGGTGGCCGAAACTGTTGGGCATCGCACCGGGCAGGTTGGCCGGCGCGAGGTGCGCCGCAAGGGGCAAAACCAAGGCCCTGTTTATCCAGCAAGCCGCGCTGGTGTCCCCGCCGAGAGTCGAACACGGATCAGTCGTTTAGGAAACGACCGCTCTATCCACTTGAGCTACGGGGACGTTGATTACTAGCGACTTGCAATTAAAAGACACCTTGAACACCGGTAGTTCCACCCAAAGCTCTGGCAAACTGCCGAAGTTCAACGACGTCCACGGGACCAAGTGTGACCCCGATTAAAGCGCAGTAAGCAAGCAAAAGACATCCCGGCAACCCGTGCCGGGCGACAGGTTAAACCAATCTCAGCGTAGGTGATTTACCCTGTTTTGTCTGCGGAACAAATGTTGCGCGGGAACTCTCGCATTACTCCGCAAGCGCGACCATCGCAGGAGGGCTTACCGTTTGACTTCCTGCAACCACCCTTCCGCCTAGACCACCCATGCGCCTCCCCGCCCGTAGCGTTACCTTCGCTTTCGTCTCAACGCTGCTCTTATTTGCCGCCCTTCCGGCCCAAACCAAGCCAGAGTCGGCCAAGGCCCCAAGCGAGCTTCCGGCCAAAGCCCCCGCTGCCCATCCACCCTCCGAGGAATTGCTCCAGCGCTCAGAAAAAATCGTCACGAAACTGGGTCTCGCCTCGCCCGAACAACAAGCCCGCATCCGCGACCTCGTTGCCCAACAATACGCAGAGCTCGCCCTCATCCACGACGCCCGCGACGAAGCCCTGAAAGTCGCTAAAGCCGCCGCCAGCGAACCCGCCGCCCAAAGCGCGCGCGACACCGCCACCGCCCGGCAAGCCGATCTGCACTACGCTTTCATCGCACGTCTCTCCGCCGAACTTACCCAGAGTCAGGTCGAGCAAATCAAAGACGGCATAACCTACGGCGTGCTGCCCAACACCTTTCGCGTCTACCAAGAGATGCTGCCAAACCTCACGCCCGAGCAAAGTAACCAGATCCTCGCTTGGCTAACCGAAGCGCGTGAACACGCCATGGACGCCGGTTCATCCAAGGACAAACACGCCTGGTTCGGCAAATACAAGGGCCGCATCAACAACTACCTCTCCAAAGCTGGCTACGACATGAAACAAGCGGAGCGCGATATGTTCTCCCGCAAAAACACCGAAGCCAAAACATCCAACTAACTCTGCCGCCTCCATGACACTCTCCGCCACCCGCATCCTGCTCGCCGCCGCCAGCCTGCTCGTTTCCGCCCGTTGCCCAGCCCAAGGCTACCCTAAGGTTCCCGCCGCGCTGCAAGCCGTCGCGAACGAACGCCAGGCCGCGAGCAACCACCGCTCCGAAAGCATCTTCGCCGCCCAAAAAGCGGAACTCGCCGAGTGGACTGCCAAGGGCAAACCCTACCTGCCCGGCGCTGAAAAACCCTCCGACCTCCCCCAGGCCACCATCCCCGCATTCCCCGGCGCCGAGGGAGGCGGGATGTTCACCTGTGGCGGCCGCGGTGGTCGCGTCATCGTCGTCACCAGTCTGGCCGACACCGGTCCGGGCACTTTCCGCGAGGCCTGCGAGGCCGCCGGCCCCCGTATCGTGGTCTTCAACGTCGCCGGGATCGTTCGGCTGGAAAGCCGCATCCGCATTCTTGCTCCCTACATCACGATCTCCGGCGCCACCGCCCCGGGCGACGGCGTCTGCATCGCCGGTGCCACCGTCGAGCTCGAAACCCATGACGTCGTCATTCGCCACCTGCGCTTCCGCCGCGGCGCCCTCGACGCCGCCGACCGCAACGATTCCCTGGGTGGCAATCCCGTCGGCAACATCATGATCGACCACGTCTCCGCCTCTTGGGGCCTCGACGAAAATATGTCGATGTATCGCCACATGTTCGACCACGACGGCGACTCCAAGACCCCCGAGCGCAAGCTCCCCACCGTCAACATCACCATCCAGAATTCCATCTTCTCCGAGGGCCTGAACACCTACCATCACGCGTTCGGCTCCACCATCGGCGGCGCCAACAGCACTTTCCATCACAACCTGTGGGCCTGCAACACCGGCCGCAACCCGAGCGTGGGCATGATCTACGATTTCACCTTCGTGAACAATGTGATCTTCAACTGGCGCCACCGCACCATCGACGGCGGAGATCAACGCAGTTTCTACACGATCCTGAACAACACCTTCAAACCCGGCCCCGGCACTCCCGACGGAGACATCTCGTTCCGCATCCTCAAGCCCGAGTCCGAGCGCTCAAAGACCGTGATAGACAACTTCGGCAAGGCCTACGTAGCCGGCAACGTCATCGAGGGCAACGAGCGCGTGACCCGCGACAATTGGGACGGTGGCGTCCAGCCCGACGTGAGGCAAAAACCCCTCGCCCAGGTGCTCGCCGCCATCCGCGTCGACGCCCCCTTCGCCCACGCCCCGCTCACCATCCAGAGCGCCGCCGACTCCTATGCCACCGTCCTCGCGAACGCCGGCGCCACCCTTCCGCGTCGCGATCCCGTGGATACGCGAGTCGTTGAGATGGTCCGTTCCGGAAAAGTCGGCGACTCGCGCGCTACCGCCGAGGACTCTGCCCGCGCTACCGCCGTCGGCTACGCCGAAAAATGGGTCAAGGACCTCGAGGAAGGCGTCACCAAAGGCTTTCTCACCAACCCCGCCCAAGTCGGCGGCTATCCCGACTACAAAGGCCAACCCTACGCTGACACGGACGGTGACGGTCTGCCCGACGATTGGGAAAAAGCCCACGGCCTCGACCCCAAAAACGCAGCCGATGCCACGACTGATCTCAACGGCGATGGCTACACCAACATCGAGGATTTTCTCAACGGCCTCGACCCCCGCGCACCCAAGGTCGATTGGACCAACTTAAAGAACAACGTCGACTCGCGCTCCGCTACCAGCATCGGTGCCCGTTAAGCGGTTGGTAGCACCGTATCCTAAGCCACCCAAGGCTCTGGCTTAGGATACGGGCACTTTTCTCGGGTATTCGCTATCCTAGGAAGTTTGCCTAAGGGCGCGAGTGGTTGACGATGCAGCGTCCCCTCCCCGCCCAATGCATTTTTTCTCCTCCAAAAAGTGGAGCCAACTCGCCGCGTTTTCTGCAAGTATCGCACTGCTCGCAGCTGGCTGCTTCGCTTCGGTTAAAGTCGATATCAATAACAGCGGACGACCGCTCAAAGAGGGGCTCGATCCGGCCTTCACTCCTTGGTCTGCCAACCAAAACTGGTTCAACGGTGGCGACACCACGTCCGCCACGTTCGAGGGCGTCACCTTCCGCTTTACCCGTGTCGGCTCCACGGGAACCGGCCTGCAAACGAGCTTCTGGAAAGCTGGCGTCCAGAACCCCGCCGGCAATCTAAAGCTCACCAGCGACGGCCTAAAGGTCGCCGACGGCGAAGCCGGGGCTCAGCTCGAACTGCGCATCTCCGGACTCTCCGCCGGCGACCATAGCCTGCTGCTTCATCTCAACAGCTGGGACGGCAACGCGTCAGTCGCTCCTCTCGATATTCTGCTTAACGGCCATATCGTTTGTGACGACCTCCCCGTCTCTGTCCAAGCCACCGACCCCAACCTGGCCACCACCGCATACCTCCGGTTCAAAGCCCGCGACGGTGAAGATACGGTCGTCGTGCTTAGGGCGGAAACCAGCGGTCACGAGACCAGCAAGAACGTCCATGTAAACGGCTTCGAGATCGATACGCCGAATCCCAGGGCTCAGGCCAACCACCCCAGCCCCGCCCACGCTGACGAACACGTCGATGCTACCACCGGCTCGGTCACGCTGTCCTGGGGCGGCGCGATGCTCGGCACAATCTCGCACGATTTATACGTGGGCACCAACGCGGCTGCCGTTGACTCCGCCACCAAGGAATCAGCCGCGTTCAAGGGTAACCTTACCGCCACTCAATTTCCGCTCACCGGACTAAAGAGCCACCTGACTTACTACTGGCGGGTCGACGAAATAGCGTCGAACGGCACCGTGACAAAAGGCAGCCTTTGGTCCTTCCGCCCCCGCCAACTGGCTTTCCCCGGTGCCGAAGGCTACGGTCGCTTTGCCCGCGGAGGACGCGGCGGCGTGGTCATCCATGTGACCAACCTGGAAGACAGCGGCCCGGGCAGCCTGCGGGATGCCATCGAGGGCAACCATGGACCACGCACCGTGGTTTTCGACGTCTCGGGACTCATTTCGTTGAAGTCCGATATCACTATCACCGGAGCCCAACCCTACCTCACCCTCGCCGGGCAGACCGCGCCAGGGAAAGGCATCTGCGTGCGCAACCAGATGCTCGGATTGAGCGGCGCGCGCGATGTGATCTGCCGTTTCATCCGTATCCGTGTCGGCGACCTCAGCGGCCAAACTCAAAACGGAACGGGTATGGCGGGTGTGGACCACGTTATCATGGACCATTGCTCAGTTAGCTGGGGCCAAGACGAGGGTATCAGCACACGCAGTGCGAAAAATCTCACCCTGCAGCGCACACTCATCGCGGAAGCGTTGAACATCGCAGGCCACAAAAACTACCCCCCGGGCACCACCCACGGCTACGCCGCGAGCGTTGGCGGGGATATCGCGAGCCTACACCACAACCTTCTCGCCCACAACGAGGGTCGCAATTGGAGCTTGGCCGGCGGCCTAGATCCGGACGGTAGCTACGGCGGTCGCCTCGATATCTTTAATAACGTCGTCTACAACTGGGGCCACCGCACCACGGACGGCGGCGCCCGCGAGGTTAATTTCGTCAACAACTACTACAAGCCCGGCCCGGCCTCGAAAATCTTTGTCGCCCTCCGGCCACAATACGGCGGCTTTCCCGGCAAACAGCAGTATTACATGGCCGGCAACGTCATGCCGGGCCATTTCACCGAAAAGGATCAGGAGAAAGGCCGCGCCGTCGCCACCGAGAACCGTGGCGTCCTGCCGGAAAACTCCAAGCCCCCATACAGCCCCTGGGTGGAGCAACCGTTCTTCCCTTCCTACGCGAAGATTCACACCGCAGCCCAAGCCTATAAAGACGTGTTATCCGACGTGGGCTGCAACCAACCGCTGCCTGATGAGCTCGATCAACGCGTAATCGGCGAAACCATCACCGGCACTTGCACCTACCAAGGCACCGGCCCCTTCGGAGGCTCACCCGGTCTGCCCAATTCTCAAAAGGACGTCGGCGGCTGGGAGGACTACGGTAACATCAGTCGGCCTAACGATTGGGACACTGACGCCGACGGCCTGCCTGATTGGTGGGAAACCATCCACGGCACCAACCCACTTTCACCGAAGGGAGACTTTACCGAGAGTAACGACGACACCGATTTCAACGGCTTCAATTCGCTCGAGGATTACCTGGACTGGATGGCCCGCCCACACTCCGAGAGCCAAGCCGGAGCCTCGACCGACATCGACCTCCACGCCTTAAGCCGCGGCTATCTGAAAACCAACCCACGCTACCGCTTAAGCCAACCCCTGAACGGCACCGTCAAACTCGTCGATGGACGCTACGCCCGCTTCACCCCCTCAACCGGCCAAGCCTCACTCGGCGGCTTTACCTTCACCGTCACGGACTCGGCCGGAGACTCTATGACCCGCACGGTTGGCATCCGCATCGTCGGCACGGCTCCACTTAAAAACTGATCCTGCCCATGACCACCCTACGCCTGTTGCTCGCCCTGGCGCTAGCGTTCTTCTCCGCTTGCGCCTCCGACTCCTCATCCCGCCCCCAAAAAACAGCGGTGCCTGCCGCCGTCATCGCAAACGCCAAGAACATCGAGTCACCCAAAAACACCCGCAACATCCTTGCGGCGCTCAAGCTGGCCGACGCCGCGACCGAGGCCCGCGTCCGAACCATTCTCGACACCCACTTCGCCGCCCTCGCCGCCTGGCACCGCGACCACGACTCCGCCCTCACCCTGTGCTGGAACGCTTTCGAGCAGGCCCGCTCCGCCAAAGACCCCGCCGCTGCGAACGCCGCACTGCAGAGAATCACTGCCCTTTACGCCGGCTTTCGTCCCGTTCGGGAAAAAACCTTTTCCGCGCTGGGTTCCCTCCTGTCGCCCACGCAAATCGAGGAGATCGAGGACGTGCTGACGATCAACAAGGTCGGCGTAACCTACGCCGCTTACTTGGAAATTTTCCCCAGGCTCTCGGACGAACAAAAAGCCGCCGTTCTGCACCAACTAAAAACCGCGCGCTCCGAAGCGATCGATGGCGGTTCGATGAAGGAAAAATCCGCCTTCTTTAAAAAATATAAGATCCACATCGAAGAGGACTACTTCACCAGCCAAGGCATCGACGCTCAAGCCTACCGCCGTGCCTTCGCCGCCCGCGAAAAAGCCTCCACCCGCCTCTGGTATGAAAAACCCGCTGAAAAGTGGACCGAGGCGCTCCCCGTCGGCAGTGGTCGACTCGGCGCCATGGTCTTCGGCGGCACCGCCGAGGAACGCATCCAATTTAACGAAGACACACTCTGGGCCGGCAAACCCCACAACTATGTGCGAGCCGGCTCCGCCGATATCGTGCCCCAAGTCCGCGCCCTGCTCGCCGCGGGCAAAATCTCCGAGGCCCAAGATCTCGCCCGCGCCAAAATGCTGAGTGATCCGGTCCGCCAAAAACCTTACCAAGCTTTCGGCGACCTCCACCTCTCCTTCCCCGGCCACGAAGCCGCTACAAACTACCAGCGCGAACTTGATATCGATAGCGCCGTCGCCAGCACGCGCTACGAGGTGGACGGCGTTACTTATACCCGCGAGGTTCTTGCCAGCTACCCCGACAATGTCATCGCGCTCCGCCTCACGGCCAACCGACCCGGCGCCCTCACCTTTAACGTCCAACTAGACTCGCCGCACAAAGTATCCGCGACCTCGGTCTCAATCGATGGCGCGCCGAGTCTCAAGCTCAGCGGCGAAGTCGAGCCAGACGGCATACGCTTCGCCTCCACTCTGCGCCTACTCTCCGAAGGCGGAAAGGTGCAAGCCGAAGGCCAGTCACTCCGCGTCCAAGGAGCCGACGCCGCCACGCTCCTGCTCGTCGCCGCCACTAGCTTCAAGACTTGGGAAGACATTTCCGCCGACCCCGCCGCGCGCTGTGCTAGCGACCTCGCCGCACTCGCCTCGCGCGATTTCGCCACGCTCCGCACCACTCACCTCGCCGACCACCGCAAACTCTTTCGCCGCGCTAGCCTTGATCTCGGAAAGACCGAATTTTCCGGCCTGACAACCGACGCCCGCCTCCAACGGGTGCGCAAAGGCGCAGCCCTCGAAACCGATCCCGCCCTCGCCGCCCTTCATTTTAACTACGCTCGCTACCTGCTCATCGCCTGCAGCCGCCCCGGCACCCAACCTGCCAATCTCCAAGGCATATGGAACGATTCCCTGAACCCACCCTGGGAGGGCAAATACACCACGAATATCAACGTGGAGATGAACTACTGGATCGCCGAGCTCACCGGCCTCAGCGAATGCCACGAACCGCTTTTCGACGCCATCGATGACCTGCGGGTGAGCGGAGCCCGCACCGCCGACCAACTCTACCGCTCGCGCGGCTGGGTCTTGCACCATAACTTCGATCTCTGGCGCGGCACCGCCCCAATCAACAATATCGACGGTCTCTGGCCCACAGGCGGGGCTTGGCTGTGCCATCACCTCTGGGAACGCTGGCTCTTCACTGGTGACCGCGAATTCCTTGCCAACCGTGCCTACCCCGCCCTGCGCGAGGCCTCTCTCTTCTTTGTCGATTATCTGGTCCGTGATGAAAAATCCGGCTGGCTGCTGACCGCGCCTTCCCACTCTCCCGAGCAAGGCCCCACCACCACCGGACCCACGATGGATAACCAGCTGATCCGCTTCCTTTGGACCGCGACCATCGCCGCTTCTCGCGAACTCAAGCAGGACGCCGACTTCGCCAATCAGCTCGAAGCTCTCCTGCCCAAGCTCCCGCCCAACCAGGTTGGTCGGCACGGTCAGCTCCAAGAATGGCTCGAGGACGTGGACGTGGCCGACAACAACCACCGTCACATGTCCCCGCTGTGGGCACTCTATCCGGGCGCAGACATCACGCCAGCCGATCAAAAAATCTACGACGCCGCCAAAGTCCTTCTCAGATGGCGCGGCGACGGCTCCACCGGCTGGAGCTATGCTTGGCGCATGCCGCTCTGGGCTCGCGTCGGCGATGGCGAGATGGCCTATCGGCAATTGGGTCTGCTTCTCACCAAGCGCACCCTACCCAACCTATTCGACCTTTGCGGCCCGTTCCAAATCGATGGAAACTTCGGCGCCGCCGCCGGTGTGGTCGAGATGCTGCTGCAAAGCCACCAACGCACCACTGAAGGCATGGTGCTGATCAATCTGCTTCCTGCTCTGCCAAAGGCATGGGCCTCCGGCACGGTCAAGGGCCTGCGCGCGCGCGATGGCTTCATTCTGGACCTCACTTGGAAAGAGGGCCGCGTCACGATGGTCAAAATCCAGTCCGCTCTCGGCCGCCCCGCCCTGCTTCACCTGAACGAAGAAACCCTCCCGCTTCATCTCGCCGCCGGAGCCGTGGTTACCCTAAACCGATAGTGGGGCCGGATTCAACCGGTCAAAGAAACTACCTGCCCCAGTCTTAATTGCATAAAAAAGCCCCGTCGCCTTGAGGTGACGGGGCTGAAACTAAACCAACGCCTAATCTGCTGCTTAGTAGCTAACTTTGAGGCGGAGGAAACGACGCGAGGCGACGCTAGTGGAAACCGTGTCGGTGACCGTGACTTGGCCGGCCGTATTTGAGGCGCCCGTGCTTGGATTATTGGCTGCAGTTACCGTGGTCCAAGTCGTCAAATCGCTAGAGCCTTCCACCGTGTAAGTGAGGGTGCTATCAGCGATCCGGGTGTAGGTGAGCGCCAAGTAGTTGCCCGAACGAGCGGTGCTGTAGGCCCCGATGCCAGCCACCGTGGGACTCGTTCCCGTCGCGTATTCGAGCAGGTTGGTCACGCCGTCATTATCGTAATCGGCGGTATCCGCGCCGTTACCGGTGTTGTCACTGCTACCAAAGTTATCCTGGCGCCAAGACTCCAAGGAGGAGAGCGGACTGCCGGGGGCGATGGTGAGCGTGAGCGTGTTGCCAACGGAGGCGAGCGTGCCGCGGAAGCCGACCGGCAGCGTGCCGACCTTGAGGTTGGTCGTGCTGATGGGTGCGGCGCCCGAGATAAGGGTGTAGGTGCCGGCCGCGAAACCGGCGAGCGGGTTGACATTGATCGTGGCCGAGCCGGTCGCGCTGACCGCACCGCCCACCTGAATCAAATCGGAGGTGCCGGGGGCATTTAGATCCACGGTCAGTTGCGCACCACTGCCGAGGGTAAGCCCGCCGCCGATGGTGAAGGTGCCGACCCCACCGCTTCCGGGAGCGAGCGCCGCGCCGGAGGAGACGGAAACCCCGCTGGCCAGCGAACCGGTGCCGCCGAGAGAACCGGCGGTGATGGTCGTGGTGCCGGTGAAGGTATTGGCGCCGTTAAGCAGCAGCAGGCCCGAACCATTTTTGACTAGGGTCTGCGTGCCGGTGTTACCGGCCGAGGCGATGACACCGCCGTAGGTCAGCGTGATGCCAGAGTCGACCCACAATGTGCCAGTGCCGCCGGTCGAGCCGGAGGTCGGCCCGAGGCCGATGCCGCGCTTGGTATCGAGAGTGAAGTTGGCCGTGGTAGTGGTCTGGAGCGTGCCGCCGTCGAGGATGATGTTATTGGCGAAGGCCGACTGCGGAGCCGGCGAGGCACCGGCACTACCGGCCGCACCAGTAAACGGCCCGATTTGACCGAGCTTGGCGTCGGAGGATACACGGAACACGCCACCTTGAATAACGGTCCCGCCGGTGTAAGCGGTCACGGCACCCGTCGGCTCGAAAGAGCCTGCGCCTATTTTTCTAATGGAGAATAGGTTAGAGTTGCTGCTACCGTTCGTCAAGGTTGCGAAACTCACGCCCAGATTACCGCTATAAACGTCATCCACGCCGGAGGCGATGTTGAGCGTTAGCTGACTCAAGAGCGAACTAGAGTTGATGACCGCCGAGGTTCCGTTGCCGTTGGTCGCGGTGCCGACGCCGGCACCGATACCCGTGGCGTATAGGCCGGCGATTTCCTGTCGGACCGCGCCGGTGGTGGAACCGTTGGCGTCGCCAAGTTGCAAGGTGCTGTTCGGGTAGCTGGCGGCACCGGTATCAGAAACCGGCCCGAGCGTGACCACGGTGGTCGCAGGCAGCAATCCGCCGCGGGCCAAATTCAGCACACCGGAGCGAATCTTCGTGGCGCCGGTATAGGTGTTTAGGTTAGAAAACGCCTGGGTGGCATAAGTATAAGTTGTATTCGTTCCATTATAGGCCGACTTGTCGATGATCAGGTTGAGATTGCCGGTGATCGTTCCGAAGAAGGCCTGACCGGTTGCCCCGTTGGTCGCGGTGGACAGAATCAGGTCCGCAGTGGTGGGGCTGCTGTTGGTTACCTCGCCGGATATCGGATTGAGCGACAACCCAGCGGCGATAACCGCAGAGTTAATATCGGTGAAGCGATTGGTGGTCGCCGTGCTGCTGATGCCGTTGAGGTCAAATTTACCCTCAGGGGCGAGCAGCAGACGGGGCGTGTTGGTCCAGGATGCTCCGGTGTCCAGTTTTACGGTGCCTTGATTGATATTCAAGCTGGAGGCATTGACTACAGTGGCTGCCAGCGTGGTTGTGCCGGTGCTATTAAAGGCCAGCCCACCAAAGCTGCTCAAAGCCGTGGTAGTTCCCACGAAGCCAACGGTCTGAGTGCCCTCGATGCGGAAGTTACCCGTTCCGTTGAAGGTTACCCAGCCCTGACGCGTGAGGGAGCTGGTGGCAAAATTTGCCACCGGTGACTGGATCTTGACGCCGGCGGAAGAGGTATTGAGTGAATGGAAAACCACATCCTCGGCATCCGTATCGACCGTCCCCGTGATCTGTCCACCCGTGACCACGATCGGATCGGTGCCGGTGAAGAGAAAACCATTGGCTGCGTTCAGCGCGGTGCCCGTGTTGGTGATGGTGCGGCTCGCTCCGCTTGCATTTGCAACTTGGAGGGTATTGCTACGATGGCCGGTGATCGCGGCATCTGCAGCCAGATTTAGCACGATATTATCGGTGGCCGGTGCGGAATCGTAAGCCGAGCCGGTGGCCACGGTATTTTTCTCCGCGGTGCTCAGCAAACGAACACCGTTGGTGGGATCGTAGGTGGCAAAACCAGTGCCAGTGCCGGTCGGCGAAGTGTCGGCCAAGGCGCCCTTGAGGACCGGAGCCTGAGTCGTGCCCAAGGCGCCGCTGCCATTCAGGATGCCGCCGCCTGTAACGGGAGGAGTGGTGAAGTTGATCGTGGCCACGCCTGCACCGGGTGTGGCGCCAAGATTTGTGCCGCGAAACAACATCGTTACGCCGTTGGTGTTCGGGGTGGCCGTGGCACCATAATTGCGGGGCTTGAGCTGTCCAAAGGTCATCGTGGCGCGTTGCGCGGGATCGGCGATCACCGTCAGGGTGCTGAAACTGGTGCTTTGGGAGGCCTGGTTTGCATCAGGTCCGGTAGTATTTGGTGAAGCAGAGCCGAAGATGAGGAAGCCACCGAAGACTTGGGAACGCGGGCCAGAGACACCGAGACCGGAAATCTCGAACTCACCATTCTTAACAACGATCGAGCTGTCGGCGTTGGTGGCGCCCTGACCGCTGGTGATGGTGCCGATCGCACCGGTGGTGCCCAGCGAAAGTTTGCCGCCGTTTACGGCCATACTCACGGAGTTGGTCTGGGTGGCATTCATGTTGTTCACGCCCGAAAGCACCTGCGTGCCGCGGCCAGCTTTGACCAGACGGATAGCCGGAGCGCTCGCGACCGTGGCGACATTGGTCGTATCCCCGATGTTACCCGCGAAAGTATAGTAGTCCGAGGCCGTTCCGTAAGAACCAATCTCAAGGGTAGCCAAAGCGATGGAGGCCCCTGAGATCGCGCCAGTATTGATCACCGAGCTATTGGCACTGGTGCTTTCCAAGCCGCGAATGACAGTCTGACCGATAGAGCCGGCAATTTCCAGCCGCGCCGTGTTAGAACCGGTGCCGAGAACTACTTTGCTGTTCATCGGCATACTGGTAAGATTATTATTCAGCGTGCCACCGGCGAGGGTCTGAAAGACGCCCTGCTGCAAAGTGAGATCACCATTGAAACCCGACCAATCGAGGCCAAACCCGAAACGAACTGGCCCCACGCCATAAGTCCCTACGCTTGAAGTAGGAGTCTCAATGGAGCGTGAATTAATGGCAATCGGTGCGGAAACCGTGTTCTGATTGTTAATTGTTAAACCCTGATTGCCCAATACGACGAGCTTGGCGCTAGAGGTGCCCGGCCCTGTTCCATTACCGAGTCTGGAATCACTAAACAAAAGACTGTTGCCGCCACTTAGCGTAATGGAAGGCGTGCCAGTCGAACGCTTGAAGGTCAAAGTCGACAAGGGACCGCTGGTGCGCGAACTAGCCAAGATGCTCAATCCGTTCGTGCCGACGATAGGCGCGCCCACGGAATCTACTACGTGGGGAGCACACGTCGAGGTGTCCACCGTTAGGGAACCCAAGGTCACGTCAGTATCTAGCAGCACTGCCGTCATATTCGACTGGGTCGCAATAGTGGCTGCATCGTCGATCCCGTTTGGCACCACGCCACCGCTCCAGTTGCCGACGGTAGACCATTTGGGGATCTTGCTCACCGTCAATGGATTGGTCGCCGCTGCCGACGCGGCAAAAGTGCCCGCACCCGGGGACTGGGAAAAGCGCACAGCGGCACTGGGCGTAGAACCCACGCCCACCGCATAATAATAACTGAAATTAGTGCCGAGACCCACTCCAGTGGTGTAGCCAAGATAGATAGCATCGCCTTCCGCCAAACTAGGGACGACAGCCCAAGAAGCGCCGTCGCCGGTGATCGTTACGCTCACGCCTTGATCGGCGGCGTTGGCCTGCCAAGAGCCACTGGCAGCCTTAATGTCCAATGTGCCAAGCGCCAACATGGCGGCGGCTAGGGCGGCTACGGCCGCCGCGTAGGTTTTACGAGAGCGGACCACACTGAGATTTTGCGAATAACGAGGGGTGGATTTCATGGATTCAGGGGGGGTTTAACTTATAAAAATAGTTGTCAGAAATTTGCAAAAAAATGACTTAGGTGAATTTGGGGGCGGTTTCCTAAACCTGCATAACGTAACATGCAGCGCACCATCGTGAATTAGGAGAAAAAGCGGAGTTGGGGACGGAATCGATAAAACCGATCGCGGGAAAACGCAAACAATGTGACATTAAATCGGGGTAAAACTAAAAATAATAATAAGCTGTGTAGAGGGGCAAATCGTCAAACGTTTCCTCGGCTCCACTAGGCCGGAAAAGGGCAACCACGGCGTATCAGCCTTAGTATCCCGCATAAAGTTTCATTAAATGCGTGAATTATCGGCTTAAGTCAGAGGCCACTTCATTTCTAGCGCCCCAAAATCTCGGGTTATTTAAAGCGAAGACGAGGCACCACTCCGCCTCGATACAGTTGCACCACTTGCCGGCAACATCACGTAACATTCGGACTGGCCCGGGCCTTGCCCAAGCCCGTCCAAGCTACCAAGCCGATTCCAAAACATGCGTTCCGGAATCCACTTCGTGGGCGACTTCGGCGCCGTCCTTTAGCGGCATCCAGACGGTGGCGGTTGTGTTGGCGGGAATGGAGATCCGCAGAACCAGTTTACCGCTGCTCTTCTCCCAACGCACCGCCACCCGCCCATGCGGAGTCTCGTGCCAAGCCTCCACCCAATCCAAACCCGTTATCGGGCGCGGACGGATGTTAATGTGCTTAAAGCCCGGGGCTTTTTCGTCCGGCTGAATACCCGCCAAATCATGATACAGCCACTCGGTGATCGACCCGAGAAAGAAGTGGTTTTGAGAGGCCCCCAGTTGCGCGTTCCAAGCCTCCGCCAGGGTCGTATTGCCCTGCTTCAACTGTATTGCGTAACCTGGAATATCCGGGTTGGAGACTAGGCGATATACGAGATCAGCCCGGCCGGCCGCGGTCAGCACGCGAAACAAATAAGGTGTGCCTATCGCTCCGGTTGTATAATGTCCGCGTTTGTCGATGTCGCGCAAAAGTGCGGCCAGCACGGGCTCGCGCGCGGCGGGCTCAACGAGCCCGAGCGCGAGCGGAAGCGTCAAAGAAGCCTGGGAGCCGCTTCCGTAGAGTTCTGGCGTCTCCGGTTTGTAGAGTTCACGGTTAAAAACTGCGCGGATTTCCTCGGCCTTGGCGCTGAACATTGCGGCGTCATCGTCACGGCCGAGCACGGCGGCGATCTTTGCGAGCGTATCGGCATCGAGCCAGAAGTGGGCGGTCGCGGTCAGCGACGGTGGGGTGAGATTAGCGCGCCCGGGTTTATCCAGGGTTACATCATACCAATCACCTAGCCCCTCAGCCAGCAGGCCCCCAGCGGACTGGGTTTGCAAGTAAGCGAAGTAGCGTTTCATCGCCTCATAATGCTCGCGCAACGGGCCGTCATCGCCGGTAAAGACATACTGCTGCCACGGCACTAAAATGAAGGACGCTCCCCATTCGGCGGCGGCGCGATACGTGCCTTTGAAGACGGTGTATTCCGGCGCGATGTTAGGAATTAAGCCCTCTGGCGTCTGCGCTTCGGCCATATCGCGCACAATTTTGGCCGCGAGGCGGTCAATCGCCCACTCGTAGCGCAAGGCGGGGCCGTTGAGGTGATCTTGTTCGAGCCAGCCCAGTTTTTCGCGGTGCGGACAATCCGTGAGAATCGAGACCATGTTGGAACGCTGCGCCCAACGCACCAAATCGCGGATACGATTGAGTGTCGGATCCGAGCAGGCGAAGTGCCCCGCCGGCGCCGCCGTCGAATGCACGACGACCATCTCCAAAGCATCGATCCCGGGTCGCGGGCCACCCTCGATCGCAGGCAGCATTTCGGCATAAACATAACGCGAGCCAAGGTAGTAAAACTGGGGAAACCACGTCTCCCGCCCATCGGTGGCCTTGATGTATTGCCACCAAGCGCTGCCGCGATGAGCCCCCCCCATGGTCGAACGGTTGATTGTGCCGTCGGCATTGACCACTTCTCCCCCGGTTAGTTTCACCACCGAACCGGCCGGGCCGCTCACGGTGAGGCGAGGCATGAATGAGGCGTTTTGGCCGAATTCATAAAGCACCACGCCCGGCGAAAGCTCACGCTTGGCCTTGACCGGCCGGGTTTCTATCGGCGCAACCGGCTCCGCAGTATGGTTCTGGCCGCGCAGCGCACCACTCTCGCCCGCATAAAGCGCCGCCGGCACCCAACCGGTATCGGTAAAGCCTGGGTTGGCCCAGCCCGCTTGCACCCGTCGTGCATCAAAATCTTCTCCGCCATAGATGCTGGAAAAGGTGATCGGTCCTGCCCGGGTTTTCCAAGTCTCGTCGCTGATTACGGTCTCAACCTTGCCGTCGGCATAGTCGAGTCGGAGCTGAAAAATCGTCCGCTGGGGCCCGAAGGAGCCCTTGAATTTCGCGAAACGCCCTTCCGGACGGACCACATGGGCCATGCCGTTGCCCAACGAAAGCCCGGCCGCATTTGCACCCGCATGCAAAAGCTCGGTCACGTCGCGAGTGTCATAAAGAATCGTGTCCGCGTAATCGGTCCAGCCAGGGGAGAGCACATCCACGCCGACTTTGGCACCGTTGAGAAACAACTCATACTGGCCAAGACCGGTCACGTGGGCGAGGGCGCGACGCAAGCCCGGCCGCACGGTAAACTCGCGGCGAAAAAGAGTGTTCTCAAGACGCTCCGCGCCGTCAGCGGTGATCCATTTCGCGCGCCACTCCGTGGGAGAAAGCAGGCCCATCGTCCAGCTCGCGACCGCACTCCACGCCGAGGCCCGGCCTTGGTTGTCCCAGCTGCGCACTTTCCAAAAAACATGCTCCGAAGAGGCCAGCGCTCGGCCGGAGCAGGGCACAAGCACGGTCTGATCGCCGTCAACGCGGCCGCTGTCCCAGACATCGCCGCAGTCTTTTGCGAGCGCCTCGGCCGATGTGGAGACCAGCACCTGCCAGGCGGTTTGTCGTTGGCCCGGTTCGTCGGAGGCGATTTGCCACGAAAGTCGGGGGCGGGCGGCATCCACGCCAAGCGGCTCGACGGCCAGCTCGCAACGTAGGTTTACCACCGTCGAGACCGCCCACAGGGGCGATAGACTCGCGAGCAAAAGTCCCAACCCGATCCACAGGCGCGCGATCATAGTTTGGCGGGATCCAGGACCACGTGCTTAATGACCTCGCGGTTTACGGTGTAAGTGATGTGAACCAGCCCGTCGGCGGCCTGGATAACGGCAGGGTAAGCGTAGCCGCTCTTGCAGGGCTCGGTCTCCAGAGTGACGGCTCGGCGCCAAACCACGCCATCCGAAGACACCGCCACATCCAGCGGACAGCGATCACCTTTGGCCTCATCCGCGCGGTGGGCGGAGTGGTTGTAAACTAGCAACTGCCGCCCGTCGGCCAGCGTCACCGCATCCGTCCCGGAATTGGGATTGGGCAGCTCGATCGCGGTGAGCGGAGTCCAAGTCTGCCCGCCGTCCTTTGACCAAGTCTGAGCAATCACCCCCTGCTTGGTGCGGCTGAGCGCCTGCAACCTACCATCAGAATGGAACAGAATGCTCGGCTGGATCGCGTCAAAGCCCGGACCCTTTTTCACCGGCCCGATTTTTTCCCATGTCGCCCCAGCGTCGCGCGTTCGTTCAAAGTGAACCAGCCAGCCGTCACCATCTTTATCCCCCGTGAGACTCTTGTTACCCTCGGTGCTGGTCGGCGACAGCCAAGAACCGTCGGGTAATACGACCGGCTTGTTTTTAATCGGACCAAGAATGCCGTCGGGCAGACGCCGGGGCGCACTCCATTCCCGTCCGCCATCGGAAGAGGTTATTACCATGCCCCACCAGTCGCGCGGCGTGGGGCCGACTTTATAAAATAACTGCAAAGGGGCGTCTTTCGGAGCGAAAAGAACCGGATTCCAAGTCGGCAGGCGGGGCGCACCCTCCGGCTGTAAGCCATCGGCAACCATCACTCCCGGTGTCCATTGCCCGGCCTCAAAACGGGACACGAAGATACATACATCGGGATTACGTTCCTTGGTGCCGCCAAACCACGCCGCCACCAAATGACCCGGCGCAGACTCGACGATGGTCGAGGCGTGGCATTCCGGATAGGGTGCACCGGGGTTGATGATCTCGGCCCGGACTATGACCGCGGGAGGAACGGCGGCGTGAACCGTAAACAAATTAGCCACGGAAAAAACCAACAGCGGTAAAAGAGTTTTCATGGGACAAAAGACGCCGAAGAACGAATGATATCTCGCCGGGCAAAGACGAAGGCCGCGACGAGCAGCAGCACAGCCGAGAGCACATAAATCACGCCGCCAAAGGCGATGGCTTCACTCATATTATCAATTTCTTTGCCATGCCTACCGTATTTGGTCGCAAGACCTACCGCAACCGGACCGAGCGCCCCACCACCCCACCCCACCGTATTCATAATGCCGGCCGCCGTAGCGCGGGCACGAGGTTCGATTACATCATATAATGAGGCAAAGATATTCGCATCATATAAACCTTTACAGAGTCCAAACAGCGTCATGGCAAACAACAGCGTGCGAACTTCTTTAGTCAAACCAACCATTACAATAAATGCCGATCCTACAACAAGTCCTGCAGCTTGAATAAAAATACGCCCTCCGGCGAACCGTTTCGCGAGCGCATCCGCCAGCAGTCCTCCAACCGGAACGCTGAACGCACTGGCCAAATGAATAAATACCGACCCGGAGAGACCCGCGGTAGAAAGTTTAAATGAAAATTTTTCGGTCAAAAAAGTTGGCGTCCAAGTTAAGAAAACCGTCGCAACAAAGTTTGCTCCTAAAAAGCCAAACATGAGCAGCACGGCCGTCGGTCTGCGAAAAATCTCCCTGAGTGTAGGCCCGATACCCAAAGGTGCTTCCTGCGGCGTGGTATTGGATTTAGCATGGTCTGCAGCGCCGCGCACCGGTTCGCGAAGAAAACGAAACAGAACCATAGCGAGAACCAAACCGGCTACGCCAAAAAAATAAAATCCTACTCGCCAGCCATATTGTTCTGCAAACCAAGCTCCAAGCCAACTGCCGACAATCGTCCCAGCATAGACACTGGACTGGTGCAGCGACATGGCACGTGAGCGCGTATCGCCTCCATGATAATCACTAACAAGCGACATGGTTGCTGGGAAATAAAAGGTTTCACCCAACCCCTCGAGAGCGCGCACAGTAATAAAGTGCCAAAAACGACTGCACCATCCGGTAAACACCGTCACTAAGCTCCAAAACAAGCACCCTCCGAGGATGAGATTTTTGCGTGAAACCCGGTCGGCAATGAATCCTGCCAAGGGGGCACCAGCGGCATAAACCCAAGCAAAAGCGGATCCGATAAGTCCGAGTTGCACCGGGCCAAACCCAAATTCGATTTTAAGCTTGGGAAATACAGAGAAGATGGCCTGACGGTCCGCGTAGTTAAAAAAGCAGATGAACCAAAGCATCCCAACCACCGCCCATTTGTAGTGCTTCGAACTATTCATTTTTTATCCTCAGGCCAAGCTTCGAGCAGAGACTCGACCACCTTTCTTGGCACCTCGACAATGCTGCCATGACGGGCATGCGCGGGAAATTTTACTTTATCGCTTACATCCTCCCAAGTTTTGAGGTCTCTTGAGCGAATCATCCCGATGGCGTCCAGTTGGTGTTTATCAAAGTAGACGCGATATTCTCCGTCTACCTTAATGGCAGTCGGCCCCTCTGCCCAATAGTCGCCGGTTAGCGCAGGCGAGGCTACTTCCCACGGCCCCTGGGCGCTGGCACCCCGGACCATACGGATATTTTTTTCCGTTTTCGGCGAAAGGGTTTCATTTTTTACAAACATCAGCCAGAGCCCGTCGTCATCATGAAGTATATTTGCATCAATCACGTTAAAACCGCCATCGTAAAGTAACTTTGAGGGTGTGTAGTATGAAAAATCCGTTGTGGTTGTCGCATAAATGCGGTGGTTGCGTTCTGGGCGTCTGTTTGACATAGCCGTCTCGGGGAAACGCCCCAGAATAGTAGTGGACCAGAAGATTAAGTAGTTTTTATTAAAATCATCCCAGACGATTTCTGGCGCCCAACAATTTTGCGCCTCCGATTCGTGCATCATAACGGGAATTGCCTGCTGATCCGACCAATGAATTAGATCCGGTGAAGACGCATAGCCGATCGTTCGACCGGTCCAACCCGTAGTCCATACAAGGTGCCACAACTTGTCAGGACCTTGATATAGGCAAGGGTCACGCATGATCTTGGCTTCGCCTGCTGTTGGCACAAGACAGGGCTTGCCGTCGTTAAGCATTTTAAAGTCATAACCATCTGGACTCCAAGCTAATCTAAATCCATCAGCCTCCCGATCGTGATAAAAATAAGCGAAAAGATAACAGGTTGCCGGCAACACGGAGGCATTTACAAGTGCCGGAGCCGCCACACCGATTAATAAAGCTATTACACGCGCCATCATAATCATAATTAATCGTTGGGCAGCACGGTGACTGCAAGTTTTCCATCCTCTCCGATGCGACGCACGCGGATTGCGATGCCGGGATTGCTTGGCAACCGAACTACTCGACCGGAAGTGTCCGAATAATAATAATTATCCATTTTCTTAGTCACGAAATCGCCTTCAACTGGGGTGACTGTCATATTCCAAGTGTCGATAATTTCAACCTGATAGCGCTGGCCTTCGCTCACCCCATTTTTATAGAGTTTGAAACGCCATTCCGGCGGGGTGGATTGGCCAAAATAAGTAAGGTAATAGAGTCCGGACACGCCGCCGGTATTGACGTCCTGCCATTTATCAATCGGGTCTATCCCCTGGGCCGGACTTTCCTCAAGGATTTTGCGCAAAAAGGCCAGTCGCGGCGCACTTTGCCCGCTCAATTTGCCGCCGAATGAAGTCCAGGTATCCTCTTCGAAGGTGGAAAAGTAGTCTCCATGTCCGACATAAGTTCCGGCCACGGTTCCGCACCAGAAGCGATGCACCATTTCCTGGCCGGTGAGATTGCCCCAGCGATACTGTGTAACACCTTCATATTTCACTTCATCATACACGACCGGCTTGCGCCAGACGCCCCGATACATCTCGGCTCGGCCGGGTTCCTCTACTGCGGCTCCATTCTGCATCGAGACATGGGTGATCCAAGGTTTGTTATGATCGAAGATTATCGACCCATTGTGAATTGAGCGCAGGCGCTGATGGGGGTCGCACTGCTGCAGGAGCGTGCCTAACCGGTCCCAGTCAGCATCGGTTTTGGTCCGAAGGAAATCATATTCATTAGCCAGCGACCACCAGATATTATGGTAGGCACCTAGACGAGCGACGATATAGCGAACGTAACGCTCATCGCTAACCGCATCCATCGTCTCAAAACCAAACTTACCATACGGATTGAAGAGAATTACGTCCGCCTCGATCCCAAGCGCACCTAATTGCTCTATCCTAGCTTCGATATGACGGAAGTAATCCGGATTAAACCGGGTAAAATCCCATTGGCTGGGAGGGGTGCCGACGAATGGCCAGCGTGGCGGGGCGAAACGATTTTGATACGGCGTAGGCTGAGGGGTAAGCAGCATGCGCACTTTATTAAACGGCGCGGCGGCCAACGTGCGCAAAGTCTCCTCCTGCAACTCATCCGGCGTATCCGTCCAATTATAGATGGTCGTGCCTATCTGCTTGAACGGGGTGCTATCCGCATAGGCGAAATGGTAGGTATTGTGCACGTGCACGGGCCCATGGTTGCGAGGTCCTGGCGGTGTCACCGCAAACCTGCCGAGCTTCCCGGTCAATTCCCAGCGGTTGCTCTTGGTCTCGTAACGCCAGTCTCCTGTTGATCCGGGGCTAAACCGGATTTTATAAACCCCTGCGCCATCGTAAAAGCCCGGCACCAGCACAGTGGCGTTACCATCCGTGAAAACGGCTCCAAGCCGCACGTCGAGAAATGGGTTGCCCTGCTCCGGGCCTTTCAGCTCGATTTCGAATACTCCCCACTTTTCTAGTGTGGAGATATCCGAAGCCGCTCCACAAAGTGCAGATAATACATAAAAAATTAGGTGACGGATCGATTTCATTGGGAATTATAAAATTTTCGCATTACGGTTGCACTGCGCCGGCCTCAGCTAGTCCCGTAATGACCGCCTTGCCGGGAAACCGTTCACGATACTCCCGTGCCATGGCGGCGATTGATTCCGTCGTTGGGCGCTTGCCTTTGAATGCCCGTTGATGCTGTCGTGGGGCCAATGATTGCCCCCCGGATGGAGAAAATTCTACCCCTTCCG
>RGVP01000003.1 GCA_010027235.1 bacterium | reverse complement strand
CTAACCGGCACTTGGGGCACCGGAGGCACGGTCACCATGACCATCGCGGCAGACCAAACCAACCTCCCCGCGAACTGCCAACGCCGAGTTTTTACGGTTCCCCTCAGCGGCACTCCGGCCAAATTCCTCCGTCTGAAGGTTGTCAACACGCCTTAAATCAAAGTGCGTCTCCGTTCAAATCCCGAGCCCGCCGCAGACGCGGCGGGCTTAATAATGGCATTTGCAGTAGGCGAGTAAGGGGGGCGTGAAGGGCAAGCGGCACACCTTTAGGGACGATCATGGCCCACCCACCAGAAACGTCAAAGAACCGCTTTATACTTCAACCCGAGGCTGATTTTCCAGCCGAAGAGCGGTCTCACTCCTGCGCCTCGCCGCGCCAGACAAGGACGTGGCTCGCGTTGACGAGGCAAAGGAAACGACCAGAAAGTGAGGGGCCTTATCAACGCCGATGCTCGCGCCGGAAGACGCTGGGCGCGACCCCGACCAGACGCTTGAAGGCCACGCTCAAATATTCAACGTAAGCAAATCCGCAGTGCTCCGAAATGACCTCAAGGCTGAGGTCCGTATCGACCAGAAAGGATTTCACCCGGGCGATTCGGACATTGAGGATTTCGTCATGCGGGCTGTGGCCCAAGATTTCTTTGAAGCGCGCCTCCAGCAAACGGCGAGACTGAGGGTGGTGGTTGAGCACGTCTTTCACGTTTATTCCTTCACAGGCGTGCTCACGGATGTAGCGGACGACTTTGGCGACGTTACGATCTTCTATCGCAAGCACGTCGGTGGACTGGCGGGTTATCACGCCTAGCGGGGGCACGAATACTCCCTCATTGCCGATCGTCTCGCCACGCATCAGGCGATCAAGACCGGCTGCGGCCTCATAGCCGACTCGGATACCGTTTTGCTGAACGCTGGAGAGCGGCGGGTCCGACAGTTCGCAGAAAACTTCATCGTTGTCCTCGCCCAGCACCGCGATCTCGTCGGGCACGAGGATGCCCTCGCTGCGGCAGAGATCGAGAACCATGCGTCCGTTAAAATCATTGCAGGCGAGCAATCCGACCGGTTTGTCCAGTTTCTTGAGCCAGGCAGCCTGTGCTCGTTCAGGCCTGCCTTCCCGCACAGGCGTGGCGTCAAAGACATGGCAGGTATAGCCGGCTTCGCGCACGATGGTGGCGAAATGTTCCCCGAGCCAGCTTGCCCAGTTGTAGCGATTTTCTCCACAGAACGCGAAGCGCCGATGCCCCCGCTCGCGTAGGTGGTCAAAGGCCGCCTTCGCGATCAGACGATAGTCGTTCTCGAACCAAGGAAGCGCGGGCATCAGGCGCGCGGAGCTGAGATCGACTATCGGCACGGTCAGACGGCGAAGGGCTGCCGCCATCACGGGCGTCTCGATGCGCGCGATCACGCCATCGCCCTTCCATGCAAGCATGGCGTTATCGGGTCGCTCACCCCAGTCCTGCTCAAGAAGCTGAACCGACCAGGGGCGATTCTTTCTCAGGTAGTGAATTATGCCTTTGATCAGGCTACGACCGTAGGCATTCGAGGTTTCAACGATGATTGCGACTTTGAGACGTTGGCTTTTTGAGGTGGATGGCATCGCGAGGGGGGCTTGGGGTTGATTATTGAAAATCGGCTGCGCGAGAGGGCGAACCTCGAGGGTGGACGGCTAGCGAAAAGTGGACCGGGCGCTGAGGGGGAGCGGACGCAGTGGGTGAGGGCGGCGCGAGGAAACGAGGTAAGTGGCAAAGCCTGCGTGGCTCATCGGGTAGAATTGTCGAGGCGGGCAAAATCGATCAATAGACTATCCTAAGATTCCTTATGCGCCATGAGTTTTTGCGTATTGGGAATGTGCTTTCTATAGAACAAATGAATTTGGCCGAATGTAGCCGGAACTGGACTGCGAACCATCTTTAAGCGATGTAGCGTTGACCATCCATTGACCAAGGAAAGGATTTGGGAGGCCGGCGAGGTGCGAGAAAAAGTTTATGCCGAGGGCGAAAGAACACATGGGAGATTTCACGCGAATTGCCTACCATCAGTGAGCGTAGACTCAGTCGAAACCCATGCCCCAGTGGTTTTCTGCCTCTGCAATACCCCAACCCCGAATCATTTCGTTACCCCCATGACTAAATACAGCCTCCCCCCTTCCGCCGCGCTCGCTGCGCTCCTCGCTATACAGTCGGCGCACGCGGCAAATTTAACTTGGGACACTACCATCGCCGCCGATGCCACCATCACCAATGCAGCTGGCACCTGGACCGCCGGTGCCGGCAACTGGAACAATGGCACAACGAGCGTGGGGGTGAATTTCGCCACAGGAGACACCGTCACCTTCGGCTCCGGCGGCAGCCTAGCGGCCCCCTACACGGTCACGCTCGGTGGAGCCACCACGACGGTCGGCGGCATCAATGCCAATTACACCGGCTCAAACTCCTACACCATCGGTGCCACGGCCAACTCGCAGACGATCGCTTTCACGGACGGAAACGGAACCATCAACGTGACGGGTGCACCCACCAACGGTATAAACTTTAATGCGGTGGTGGCAGGAAATTTTACGGTTACCGGGTCCGGAAATCGAGGTGTTGTTCTTTGGGGAAACGGTAATCAAACAACCGCGAACACGATAACGGTGAGTTCGTCCACCCTCCTCCAAGCGGGCTCCAATAGTTCCACCGGAAGCTTCGGCTCGGCCGCCATCGTCAACAACGGAGTCGTAACCTATCGCCGGTCAGGAACGCTCAATATGACCAACGCGATTTCCGGAAACGGCTCGGTGAATTATCAACTCCGGCAGGCAACCGTTAATCTCAACACCGCAGGAACCTATTCGGGGAACACTTCCATCGGCCCGACGGCCGCGACTGTTACCGCCAGCACAGTCAATTGGGGCGTCACCGACGCTTTGCCTGCCACCACGGCGTTCACCTTTAACCCGAATACCGGTAGTTCCATCACTCTGGATTTAAAGGGTTACAGCCAAACGGTGGCATCCCTCGCGGGCACTGGCACGGTGACTGATTCGATCATCACATCCTCCGTCGGCACACCAACCCTGACCATCTCCGGCACAACCAACACCAGCTTCGGTGGTTTGCTTTCGGGTAGTCTGGCTTTGACGAAAAATAATACAGGGAATCTGACCCTTAACGGTGTCAGCACCTATACCGGGGGAACCACCATATCTGGAGGTTCTCTCATTCTGGGCGCTGCCGGAACCGTGCTCGACCTCACTTCGAAATCATCGTTCGGATTCGGTAGTGGGCAGACGGTGAAGGGCATCGGCACGATCAACATCGGCTCAGGCAAGACGGTGACGATTGCCGGCAACCTCGCCCCCGGAAACTCAATTGGCACCAATACAATCACAGGCGATCTGGCGCTGACCGGCACACTCCAGTCCGAACTCGGAACTTCGGGAGCCACTGCCACGGCGGGCGTTTCCGACCGCACCGTCGTTTCAGGAAACCTCACCCTTACTGGGAGCACCCTCCAACTCATTGACAACGCTGGTGCCAACAGCAACGGCTCCGCAAATGCCGGCGCGTATCGCCTCGCCACCTACGGTGGCACGCTCACGGGCAACTTCAGCACGATCACGAATCCGCTCAGCGCCACCCTGCACGAAAAAGTGGTTTACGGCCCCGCCAGCGGCGGTGGCGCGGTTGACCTCAACCTTTACCGCCTCGCGACCGGCAGCACCTCATCCACCCTGGGCCTCGGCAACACTCGCGTCGGTGGCACGCTGAGCGGCAACATCAGCGTAACCAACAGCGCTACAGCAGACGGCTACTCCGAAATCCTCAACGCCGCCGCGGGAAGCAATACCGGCGACGTGACCAGCTCGGGATCGTTCACCGGACTCGCCGCCGGCTCCAGCAACACCATCGGCGCGAGCCTCAGCACCGCTTCGGCGGGTGCCAAGTCGGGCACGGCCACCGTAAGCTTCACCTCCGACGGCTCTGGCACCAGCGGATACGGCACCACCGCCAACAGCTCTCAAGTCGTCACGGTTTCCGGTGGGGTTTACAACGCAGCGGCTGCAGGCTTGATCGCGGACGGCAACCTAGGCAAGACCCGCGTAGGCACGGCATTCACCAGTTCCGCGCTTTCAATTAGCAACACCGCTCCCTCGGGTGGTTACACCGAAGGCCTCAATGCTACCCAAGGGGCCACCACCGGAGCCGCCTCGGTCTCGGGCACAAACATTAGCAATCTTGCCGGTGGCTCTTCCAGCACCTCCATCTTGGTGGGACTCACCGACGTTGCCACTTCGGGCGTAAAGTCGGGCACTGTAAGCATCGGCCTCGCCTCCAGTGGCACGAATAGTGGCCTTAGCGACCTTAGCCTAGGCAGCCAGACGGTCAACGTGAGCGGCACGGTTTACGACTTGGCAACGCCGAGCTTTACCAAGACCTCGGGTGACGGCAGTTTCAGTGGCCTTACCCTCGATTTTGGCACAGTCTCACTCGGCACCACCTATACCGCGACCATCAATCTCGCCAATGCTTCGGGAGCCTTCCGCGACTCTTTGGGCGGCAGCTATGCCTACTCAGGATCGGGTTCGATCTCCAGCTCCGCCGCCACCTTCTCGAACCTCGCTGCGGGCACGTCGAACACGTTCACCATCTCGTTTAACGCAGCCACTGGAGGCATCTACACTGGGACCCTCAGATTCTCCGGTCTGAGTCAGCAAATAGGTCTGCTTGATGCCGACCTATCGGCACAGGATATCTCTATCACCGCCACCGCCATTCCCGAGCACTCCTCCTGCGCGGCCCTAGCGGGCGTAGGGATGATCGGTTTTGCCCTTTACCGCCGCCGTTACCTGCGGAAAGTGGCGTAAAAGCTAACGCGTGATAATGGGATTTTCGACCCGAGGATCAGGTTTGGCCCTGTGAGAAGTTGTTCCACGCAAGATCTTTTTAAGTCCCTCAGTCGATTTACGTGAGTAAAACCCTTGGCCGCTGCCTCTTCCTCAGTCTCCAAGCCCGTCTTCGGCGCCCACGTGACGCCACCCTTGCCGGGTGGGCGTAAAGGATGGCAGGCTGGCACATTCGCCTACACCGCGGACAGACTCGCCGTGCTCTTCGGCTGGCTGCTCTGGGGCGACTTCGCCTAGTAAATGCGCGAGCACCCCGTCGCACCGGTGCTGCAGTTGATGCTTAAAAAGTTCAAAGCCTCGGACCTCATCACCGGGCCAATGATGATGACGATCCCGGCGGCCCTCTCGATGATTATCGGGCCGATCGTCAGTTTCCGTTCCGACCGACACCGCAGCCGGTTGGGTTGTCGCGTCTGCGCATAATCACAGGGCCAAAAGGCACCTTGGTGCTACCCTCTCGAATATATCCTGCGCGATGCCTGCGTCCCCTTGGAATAAGCCCAAGACATTTAGACTTTAACCACAGATTGCACAAATAAAAACCGGATGTGAGACAACAGAGTTAAAGCACCAAGTTTTTACCCAGTATTCATCTGCGAAATCTGTGATTAAACACCGGGTTCTTCGACATTTCCAATGGGTGTGAAAGGACGTGCTGGTGGGCAGGGCAAAGAAAAACGCTTGCCAAGCGGTTATCTCGTAGGGCGGTGTGCAATCACGTGGGTAACACGAGGCACGAGGTTCAATCACTGACCCTCACGCCTGGGTGGCATCTGGCCCTTCATAGCCGCTTGCGAGCGGTTCTCCTTGAGGGACTGCTCTCGCTCCTTCCAACCGGAAACGTAAACCAATACCGCCCAGATAAGCGTTTCGTTACCAAGTGTCGCTACGGAACGGGACGGCGGGAAGGCCCTCGTTATTAAACAGGCCGGCCACGGGGGCGTTGCGCCACGCGTAACGCACGGCGACGGGTGCGGGGACTTCGGCGCTGGTCACGAGCACGGTGTCTTTTTCGATTTTGGCGTCGGCGGGTTTAAAGACCTTGTCTTCACCGGCTAGTTCAAAGCCGGAGAGGGTATTTAAGGGCGCACGCAGGCCTCCCCACACTTCGGTGAAACGCACGCGGAAGCCAGACCCGTCCCTCTCGGCCCCGGCGAAGACGGGGCCGCTGGCGGCAAGATTTTGGTCATAGTTGCGAGCGAGGGCGAGACGGGCAAGGCGGCGGCCCACGTCTTTTTTGTTACGCGGATGGATATCGTTATAATCGCCGATATCCGTAATAACCGCCTGGCCGGTGGAGGGCAGAGCAAGCGTGCGGTTCTGGGCCTCGCGCAAGGACGCCCACGGAGTGGCGTCGGCATTCTTGGCCTTAAAGTTGGCGAGCTGGACCCAATAGAAGGGAAAGTCACCTTGGGCAAACTGGGTGCGCCAGCCGGTGATAAGGGCGGAGAAGAGGGCGTGATATTCGGAGGCTTTTTCCGCATTGGCCTCGCCTTGATACCAGAGGGCACCACGCAAGGCATAGGGAGCGAGCGGAGCGATCATGCCGTTGTTAAGACCGCCGGGAGTGGCGTGGTGACCGGGGCCCCACGGGGGGTAGGGAGCACGTTTGGTAAAGGCCTGGCCGGCCGCTTTGGCGGCAGCTTGTTCGGCTTTCCACGCGGCCATTGCGACATCGTGTTTAACCTTGGCTTCGGGGTAGCTCGCGAGGGCTTTTGCCCAGTCCTCGGCCACAGATGCGAAGGCGGGGTCGGATCGAAGTGCGTCTGGCGTTAACCAAGACTCTATTCGAGTGCCGCCCCAGGAGCTGTGGATAATGCCGACTGGAACGTCGAGGAACTGGTGGATATCAAGGGCGAAGTAATGGGCTACGGCGGAGAAGTCGCCTGTCGTGGCCGGGCTGGCGACACTCCAGGAGCCGTTGGCCACGCTAAGCGGGGAATCAGAAACCTTCTTAGCGATCTGGATTTGGCGGATCAGCGGGAAACGAGCCGAGGCGGGAATATCAAGGGCGGCGTCATAAGTGTTTTTGACCGCCCACTCCATATTTGACTGGCCGGAAGCGAGCCAGACCTCGCCCACCAGGATGTTGGTGAGGGTAATGGTGTTCGTGCCCTTGATAACGAGCTCGGCCGGAGTGGCGCTGGCGGGGAGCGGTGCGAGATCAATCCGCCAGCGACCGGCGGCGTCGGCGGTGGTGGCGAGCGACTGGTCGGCGAAGGTAACAGAGACCTTTTCGCCGGCGTCGGCGGTGCCCCACACTGGCACGGGTTTACCGCGTTGCAGGACGGCGTTGTCGGTGAACAACGGTGCAGGGACGACGCTGGCTCGAATGGAATCGAGCAACGAGAAGGCGCAAAGGATAACGGGGAGGAGGCGGGGAGCTTGCATAATAATGGAATGGGAAGGTGCCGAATGCGGGGTTGATACAACCGGAACGATTGTTTCGAGCCGCCCGCGAAGTATCAAGTGGACGATTTTATTACTGAGGCTTCGGCCAGACTACCCCGCGCAAGCTGAAGCTAGGTTGGCTGCCTGCTGCTTGCTCCGCCAGATCGAGCGTTACCGAGTCCTGGCCCTTCAGTGTGATCACCCACTGGTTCGTTCCTTTGTGACGGACGCTCGTCACCGGATTGCTCGGTTTCCCTTGAAAGGGTATAAAAACCGTCACCAGTCGCTTTACACCTGCGCCGGTCACCGCCTGCCGGAGAGTCAAGGCCGGGTAAGGCCCACCGGTCTGGCCATCGTAGGACCAGCCGAGCACTTCAGGGGTGGTAACGCCTGAATCCGCGTAGAACTCCTCTGCCCCAGTCAGGGCGAGCACGGCAAGATTGGGCGCATCCAGGTCCGTCGTCCACAAGACGCGCGCTTTTTTGTCTTCGGTCCATTTGGTGCTTAACAGGTGCCATCTGGCTTCGTAGCGATGCGCCTTTGTATCCAGCGGTGCCAGCGTATCCACGACTACCAGAAGCGGAGACGCCCCCTTCAGAAAAGCGAGCTCACGGCGATGATGTGCGATGGGTTTGGTAGCGCCCTTTTTTCCGTAGTCCGCAACATACCAACCTGAAGCGTAATCTACCGTCGAATTGGTGGCGAAAACCGGCGGAGGTGTGCTCGTCGGATTGAGCCCGATCGGGTCGGCGCGACTGTAACCGCGCCACTGGCCCAAGCCATCCACCATAACGGTGTTGTGCGAAGCCGTGCTGGGCCCGTATTGACGCCAGATAGTGGCGTCGTAAGCCCAGCCGCCATTATCAAAGAGGAAGGGGCGGCCATAAAAATAGGAGACTATATTGAGTGCATCCTGGTGCCCATGCCACCCTCCGAGCGGACCCACGTCGAATAATACATAACTATCCTTTGGTCCCCAACCCGTTCGGAAAATTGTATAGCCGCTATCGGGCAATGCGTAACTCGGTTGCTGGGGCGGTGGCGCGCTTTTGGCGTCTTCGCGTTGAGCCGCCCAGCGCAGCAGAGGATTTTCGGGAAACACCAGCGCACTCGTGGCCACCGATTCACCGATATTGACCTTGCCCCCGTCATTCACCGTCGGCACCTGTCCATCGGGTGCGGACATACGCACGTTCCACGAGGCCATTTTCTCCAAATGAGCCCAGAGAGACGGGGCGACTTCCTGGCCAAATCCATTGATCTGGGCGATCCGAAAAGCGGTCATGGTCCGATTGACCACCCACTGGTGATACCCTGGCGCGAATTCATACCAGGCACCCTCGGGCACCGTATTGCGCTCGAGCGACAGGGTGAGTTGCTCAAGTCCGCGACGCCGCCAGTAGTTGGAATCTTTCAACTCCGGAAACGTCACCCCCTGGGTGAACAGGCCGCACATGGCCAATAAAAAATGGTTGCCCGGCGAATAGGGATGTGCGGATAAAAAATTCCCATGATCCACGACGGAACGCAAAAACAAGAGTATATCCCCATCCTTCACTGATTTGGCCGGCGCCACAGAAAAAAAGGCGGACGGCCAGATGCGTGAAAAACGCAACCCAGCTTCAAGTCCCCGCCAGCCCGAATCGCCGCGTTCTTCGTCGATCCCGGGCGCGGGCATTTGTTCCACCCATCGCCGAAACTGCCGCGCCCAAAGATCCGCATATTTTTCGTCGCCCGTTGCTTTGTAGGCCATGGTAATGGGTTCCCAAATCCCATGGCGATTCAGGGAAAATCCCCATTCGTAAGTGAACTTGGCGGTTCCCGCCGTAGGGTTGAAACGCCAGTCCACATCCCCACCGGGAAAGTTGAAGGTGTTATCCGCGTGCGACACGGTCCCCGCCAGTAGTTTATCCGCAGCTTCTAGCATCTTGCGGCGCTTCTCTTCTGTATCTTCGGAGACCGCATGGCCCTCGAGCCCCGTCCAAGGCATACGCGCCGTAAAATCTTGCCTAAAATAAGCTGCCAAAGCCGCCAATGCTTCGGCTTTTTGATTCTTCTCCATCGCCATCCGCACCGCCGCCAAGCCCGGTCGGGTGAAATCGAGATGATCTAGTAAATCCTCCTCCGTGATGCCTGCCCCTGTGCTGACCGGCACGCGTCGAGCATCTTGGAGATAAACCGTGTAATCCGCCGGAAACTCACCTTCGCGCGTCAGATAGAGTTGGTCTGGCTCGCCCTCCGCTTTGCTTTTCCCCATCACCGCAAGCGGTATCGAGATGCGCCGCCAACCGACCCAAGACAAAATGAGGGAATCGCTGCGGTTGCCTAAGCGAAAGCCGATCCGCCCGGCGGACGCGCGTTCGGGTAGGTAGAGCCAGAACTCAAGGTAGTCTTTGGAGTCCTGAACGGCTCCGCTCACGGACACGGTAAGCTCCCGAGCCTGCGTTAACTTCCATGCTTGGGTGGGTCGCCCGTCGCGCAGCGAAGGGTCGGAGCGCAGGGTGTCTGGCACGACCGAGGCCTTCGTGTCCGGGACGGTTTGGAGCTTATTAGCGCCCGTGGTAGCTTGGGCCTGCGGCGGGGCTGCTAGAGCACTGACCAGCGAATCCTGGGCCATCGAAGGGCAAGCCAGAGCGCCTAGGACTCCGAAGAGGAGGCAAACCCGAGAGAAAGGGGCGTTGCGGTCGCATAGAGCAAAACCATGGGCCGGTAGTTGGTTGTAGAGCATTGGGGCGGGGTTGTTTTATCTACTGCAGTGCCATCTCAACACCTGCGGCAGAATAAAGTAATAATAGTCAAATAGCGCCTACTCCGAACATGAATTTTCACGTGGTTTAACTGTGATTTTTCCCCCACGACCACGTTTCATCGCACCTCCTTATTCCAGTTCGTGTTCAATTTTAGACAGATCTTGGCTCGTCGTAGCGCAGGCTCCCATTCTGCATCGGAGCAGAGTGGAAGCCTGCGCTGCGGCTAACCTTGAACGCGAAGCAGAATCAGGTGCCGCGCCACGATCCAACACCGCAGATGGCCGAGGGTGACTCGCGGACGTTTTTATGTTAAGCTGGAGGGGAAATTTCTCATGTTCACAAAGGTTTTTTAAAATAAGCTATCGGACCTCCTTAGCGAACCAGTGTGCTGTCTTCCCCTGACTGCTAAAACTAGTCGGTAATCAATCCCTACGAATTCGTTTCCAAAAGCCCCTACCCCTTCGGTTGTCATGGTCCTCAGCCTCTCATTCCCATTCATGCGATCGTTTATGCATGGGCATGAAACACTTGCGGCTTTTTTACTCCAAACTTATCCAGGAGCGGTGCGTCGTGGGAAAATCTCGCATGCGCTTTCGCCTAGACGCATGACGCGTCACCGTCAAAGCGCCTCCCACATGCATTCTGCTTCCACGTCTCCCTGTTGAACAGATGAAAAGCATTACGTTCGAGTCCGATGACGGTCAGACTTGGTCGGGGGCCTCAGGGCATGAACAACCCGCTCCGCGATGATACGGTGCGGCTTATTTCTCCTGTTGGTTGCATGGTTGACCGTCGACCAAGCGACCGCCGCGGACCGACGCGACCGCCCGTTTCTCCATCCGCTCTTTGCGAACCACATGGTCCTCCAGCGGGAGGTGCCCGTGCCGGTATGGGGCTGGACCGAACCTGGGACCTCGGTCCGTGTGACCGTGGCTCGGCAAAGCGTGGAAGCCATCGCTGATGCCAATGGGCGCTGGCAAGTCACGCTCGCGCCCCTGGCCGGTCGCGGACCTTTTATCCTCCGCGTCGAGGGCGCAAAAGAGCGCCGTGTCTTGGAAAACGTTTTGGTGGGCGACGTCTGGGTCTGCGCCGGCCAGTCGAACATGGATTTCCCCTTGCACAAAGCGACCGGCGGGCCGGCGGCCTTGGCTGATTCGGAAGATGACGGACTCCGGATCTTCCAAACCCCGCGCTCCCTCGCCTTCGCACCGAAGGCCGACTTCGCGGAAAAAAACCGCAGCGCCTGCTGGCAGGTCGCTTCGCCCGACACGCTGGCGCAAGGCGGTGGTTTTTCCGCCGTGGGCTACTTTTTCGGCCGCCAGCTTCGCTCGGAACTACGTGTGCCCATCGGGCTCCTGCAATGCACCTGGGGCGGTTCTCCCGCCGAGGCTTGGATGCCTCGCGAGAGCCTACTTCCTATCCAGGGTTTCTCGGCCAAGCTCGCCCCGCTTGATCGCGCCGCTGCCGAGCGCGCGGTCGGAATCACGGTGGAGGAGCAAACCAGCCGGTGGTGGCAACGCACGGACGCCGGCACTAGCGCCACGCCGGCCTGGTCGGCTCCGGAGTTCGACGTCGCGGGATGGAAAACCCTGCGCCTGCCCGGCACGTGGGAGGACGCCGGTTTCGGCTCCTTTCGCGGGATCACTTGGTTGCGGCGCGAATTCGACCTGCCGGCGGGCGCCGCAACGCAAGCCCATCGCCTGCTTCTCGGTGAGATCGGCACGACCGACGCCGTGTGGATCAACGGCAAACTCATCGGCGAAACCGCCTACCGCCACCGCGAGCGCATTTACCCTGTGCCGGAAGGCATCCTGCGCCCGGGCAAGAACTACATCGCTATCCGCCTGCTCAACCATGGCAAGGGCGGCTTTTTCCCCTGTCCCGATCATGTGCGCGAAAACAAAACCGGCGACCTCCTGCTCGCGCCCGAAACTGGGGCGCCCGTCGTGCTTAACGGCGCTTGGCGCTCAGACACCGGAGGCCGTTACGATGCCGCCGACCCGTTCCCCTTGGTGTTCGACGTCGAGCCCACGGTGCCCTCGATGTGCTATAATGGCATGGTGGCACCGCTTGCGCCCTTGGCGATTAAGGGCGTGCTTTGGTATCAAGGTGAGGCTAACGCGACACGCGCTCAGGAATATCGCACTCTGTTGCCCGCATTGATCGACTCGTGGCGCGCCCGCTTCTCTGGCGGCCAGTTCCCTTTCCTGATTGTGCAACTGCCCGCCGCCGGGGAGCCGGAGCGCCCGCCCGGAGTTTTCCCCTGGGCGGAGATGCGCGAAAGCCAGGAGTGGGTGGCCGAATCCACGCCGGCTTGCGGGCTCGCGGTGACCCTCGACACCGGCGACAAAATAGACGGTCACCCCCCGGACAAAGAACCAGTCGGGCGCCGCCTCGCGCTCCTGGCCGAGTCCCAGGTCTATGGACGCGACGTGGTCGCCTCCGGACCGGTCTTTCTGGAAGCGACGTTCGACCCCCTCGGCGCCCGGCTACGCTTCGCGCCCAATGGCCGCACCCGGAACGACGGCGAGCTGCGGGTCGCCAGCGACGTCGGCGGCGAGTTGCGCGGCTTTGAACTGGCCGACGACGACGGCGTGTGGACACCGGCCTCCGCCGCCTTGGACGGAGACAGCCACGTTCGCGTCCTTCGCTCCGAGCGGGCTGGCGCGCCCGTCGCCGTGCGGTATGCTTGGCGAAATTTTCCCGAGGCCAATCTCACGAACCAAGCCGCTCTACCCGCCCGCCCTTTTCGCTCGGACCGCACCGATTGGCCGACACCAAAACCCGCGGCGGCCAGCAACCCCTCCGCCCAATCGCGGCCCGTCGCGTTGCCTCCGGCGACTTCCCGGATACCGCCGGAGTTGTTCACCAACGCGGGCGACTACTGCTTCGCCTACCGCGAGGACGGCATGCAGCCGCTGGGCAAGGAAGACCGCTCGCCGCTCACGTTTCGCGCCAGCCGCTTTACGCTCAGCTTCGCCCAAGACCGGCTCGCCATCGAGGCGCTCTCCGCGCCGGTCCGCTCGCCGAGTCTCCCGGATTTGCTGGACCAGGTTCCCGCCCCGCTGCCGAAAACGCCCGGCTGGGATTTGCGCCTCACCCTAAAAACCCCGGAGCTCGATCATAACGTGATCGGCGGCCCGATCCAGCAGGCCGATCAGCAAGCCGTCGAGGCCTGCCAGTATTTTCAACGCCGTTTCCTGAAATCCCTCCGGATGACGGAGGGCGCTCCGCTTGCGGATCCCGATTACAGCGGACTGGAAATCGCGGCCTGGCCGGATTCGTTGACCCTGCGTTGGAACTTCCGCCCGCTCGCGCCCCTCGTGCGGGGTGCTCTGGAAATCTCGCTGGGCCTGCCGGGGAACTGGCGTTTCCTCCCCCTTGCAGAGGGAGCGCTTGTAGTGGAAAACCCATTACTTGGTGAAGCCTTCCTGATCCTGCCCGCCGCCGGCGGCACCCTGCGAACGGCCGAAGATGGGCACCGCATCGTCGTTACCACCGAAGCGACTCGGCGCGATCCGGCGGCCGAACTCAACACCGGCCTGCGCCTCATCCCGCTCTCAGGTCTGCCGCCGGAGCGCTGGCACGAGGTGCTTGAGGAGGAGCGGCACCCGCTTGCGGTCACGATTCACCAGACGTTTCCAGACGCCCTTCTCCTCCCCTCCGCTAGCGATGCCGATCTTGGCTGCGTGCGCATCTCGCAAACAAACACCCGCGAACGTTTGAGCGTGAACGATGCATTCGTCCGCCTGCGGCTCGACCTGAAAAATCCGTCGCCGCGCTGCCGGTCCGTGCGGCTGTGGCTCGACTCCATCCGCGAGGTCTCCATGCCCGGAATGTCCAACCTCCTGACCGATTCGGCGGGTAATCCGCTGGGGCTGCCAGTGGCCCTGACCAAAAACTGGCACGACAACGTCGCGAATCGCTTTATGGGTCCTTGGGCGCGGCGTTTTCTCGTCCTGACTCTACCGCCCCACTTCGAGGTCACCCTCGGGCTTTCCCAGATCTACGCATGGTGGGCGGGGATGCCGGCCGCCTCGGTGGCGCACCTCTCCTGCGTGGGTTATCCGGGAAACCAGCAAAACTGGGGCCAGGCGGCGATCGGTGGCTGGCAAGAATCCATGACCTTCTGGCCATCCCCTTCGGCGGGCGGGGCCAACATCTGCGATGTGCGACCTTTTCTCGCGCACGGCACCAATGCCCCGAAATGGGGCTGGAGCGGCAATCTCGGGGGCGGCTCGTGGTTGCGCTATGAAGTCACCGGCCAACCCATCGCCACGCACCGCGTCCTCGATCACTACGCCGTGCAAATGCCGAACCTCTCCTCCGTCACCTACCGCACCGTGACCACCGATGGCGCGATAGCGTCCCGGATCCAGGCCACTCTGACCGCGAGCGACGACTGCCTGCGGGTGTTTTTCCGCATCAGGCACGATGTATTAAAAACCACCCGCTTCTCGCGCCTGGCCTGGTTTCAACTCGGGGCCGACGGCTATAACTACGCGGTCTCGGACCGCATCGCCATCGGCACCCGCGACGGGCTGACCGAGGAATGGCCGAGCGGCGAGAAGGCCGGTTGGCAGCGCCGACAACTTCCCTTACCCGGCGCGGTGCCGTGGATCTCGTTACATGGCACCGAACACAACGATCACACCCACTCCCTGCGCCCGGACCAGGTCAGCGATTGTGCGCACGACCAAGCCACTCGCGGGCTGATCGTGCGGCGTTGGCTCGGTAAGGTCCGCGGGGAGGAGGTGCTGACACCGAGCTTTAGCATTCTCGGCCACAAAGCATTCTCGCCCTTGGCTACCCTAGCAGAACTCACTCCGCCGCCTGGCCTAGACGAACTTCTGGCGGGAGATTATCAAGAGGCGGACCTCGAGTGGGTGTTGTTTCCTTCCAAAAAACTCCGCTACCACGGGCCCGATCGCGCCTTCGCGGATGCGCTCGAGGCGACCGCCGACACCTGGAAACCGGTGCACCGCGAAGCCCGCGGAAACGACCTCAAACTGAGCGTGGAAGGTGCTGATGTTCTAGACCGTTATCCGGTGCGTCTGCGCCGTCACGCCGACACCGGGATGTTGCGTTTCCGGCTTTCCGGCGGGCTGGGTCTCGTGCCTTTTACGATCGAGAATCTGCCGGGCTACTTGAACCCGACTTTGGAGCATTTGCGAGATGGTCGCTGGGAGCCCGTGCTGCCCGGCCCCGATGCCCAACAAGGCGGCTGGCAGAGCCGATTCAACGCGACCACCCTCAGCTGGGCGGTGGATTTCAACCTCCCCTCGCACCCCGATAACAGCGCAAACGAATACCGTTTCCGTGTCCCGACGGCGTTTCCCGTTTTGCCGCAACCCGTGCTCATGCGGTAAAAAATCTACGCTAGATCCCACGCCGTTTTTCAAACCAACCAGACTAAACACCCTCGCATGACCTACCGTAATTTTGGCCGCACCGGCATCCTCGTTTCCCCGCTTTGCCTCGGGACGATGAACTTTGGCAAACAGACCGATCTCAACACCAGTTTCGCGATCATCGACCGCGCGATCGATGCCGGCATCAATTTTATAGACACCGCCAATGTCTATTCTCGCGGCCGCAGCGAGGAACTGGTGGGCGAGGCACTGAAACGCAACGGCCGCCGCGCGCGCATCGTGCTGGCGACCAAAGTGCAAGGCACCATGGATGACAACGATCCCAACGCCCAAGGCATTTCCCGCCGCCACATCATCGCCGAGTGCGAAGCAAGCCTGCGCCGCTTGCAGACCGATCACATCGACCTTTATCAACTCCACCGGCCTAGCACTGAGTGTGCCATCGACGAATCCCTGCGCGCGCTCGACGACCTCGTGCGAGCCGGGAAAGTGCGTTACATCGGCTCCAGTTTTTTCGCCTCTTGGAAGATCATCGAGGCGCTTTGGGCATCTAAGGAATTGGGGCTTAACCGCTTCGTGAGCGAACAACCGCCCTACAATATCCTGGATCGTCGCGTTGAGCGGGAACTCGTTCCCATGGCGCAGACCTACAGCATCGCGCTAATGCCCTTTGCCCCGGCCGCCGGCGGTATGTTGTCCGGCAAATACACTTCCGGCCAAACCGCGCCCGCCGGCACGCGCCTCGCTGATACCTCCAACTGGCGCAACAAGCTGCGCCTCACGGATCCCATCGTCGCCAAAGCGGCCGAAGTCACCGCCCTCGCCGCGGCGAAGGGGGTTGCGCCCACCGCCTACGCAACTGCCTGGGTGGTTAATCAGCCCGGCGTGACCAGCCCCATTATCGGCCCGCGCACCTTGGAGCAACTGGAGGCCTACCTCGCCTGCCTCAATGTGGAAATCACCGCCCAAGACAACGCAGACATCGACCGTATCGTAGCGCCCGGCGAACACATCTCGCCCTTCTATCAAACCGAGTTTGGAGGCGCCAACCGCCACCGCTAAGCCGTATCCCAACCTTTATCATGCCCGGCAACATCAGTTCGTCAGCCAAAACATGAATCTCTTCACCCATCTACCTTCGAAGGATTGGGGTGCCCAAGCGGATGGCACGTATTTGAATCCCGTGCTCTGGTCAGACTACAACAATCCGTTTTTCCTTCAGCACGAGGACGATTTCTACATGGTCTCCGCATCCCATCACTTCATGGGCATGCCCGTGCTCCACTCACGGGACCTGGTGAATTGGAAAATCATCGCCCGCATCTATTCATCCCTCGATTATGATGCAAAATATAACCATCCCGGACAAGGCTATCAACAGGGAAGCTGGGCACCTTCCCTAGCCTACCACGATGGTAAATTCATCGTGCACTGCGGGAATTCCGTCGATGGGCTTTTTGCCAGCACTGCATCGGACATAAAAGGCCCATGGGAACCGGTGCGATTGATCCATAAAGCTAACCACTGGGAAGATCCCTGCCCATTTTGGGACGATGATGGCCAGGCTTACCTGATACACAGCGGATTCGGCCCTTCTCCCTTGGTGATCCACAAGATGAGTTCCAACGGGATGCATATCCTCGATGAAGGCTTTACCATCAGGGAAACCTATCCAAGTGTCCACAATCCCTTCATATTAAAACGATATGGATATTATTACATTTTTGGCATGGGGCATGGCCAGCACGACATTAGAGGCGAATACGTTTACCGCTCAAAAAGCATTTACGGGCCCTTTGAAGAACGAAGAATATTAACTGCCGGTGGCGAAGGCTGTTCGCCGGGGGGAGGCGGCTGGGCGGAGCTCCCGGACGGGAGCTGCTGGTTTATCCACCACGTGGGTTTTGCTGGTTATGGCAGAGTTCCCTTCTTGGAACCAGCAGGTTGGAGTAATGCGTGGCCTTGGATTGGAAAAGTGGATGCGGAAAATGAGCCGGGAGCCGTAGTTGGCCGCTGTGCCGTGCCCTTTGCACGATCTACGCCCCGAACCCCAGTATTAAATGAGCTCGACGACTTCAACAGCGTTTCCCTGAACTTGGCGTGGCGGTGGAACCATAACCCCGCTTCGGCCCTCTGGTCGCTTACCGATCGTCCAGGCTATTTGCGTCTAAAAGCGGATACCTTGGAGAAGGGCGCCGGAGAAGATGGGCTGCATCAAAAAGTTCCCGCCGAGGATGACTCCATACTGTTTGCTAGAAATGTATTGAGTCAGCTCATTCTGGGCAATTCATGCACCGGAACGACGCTAGTTGATATTAGCAAAATGGAAGATGGCCAGCGCGCCGGACTCTGTTATTTTAATAAAAGTTATGCTTGGATCGGTGTGATCCAAGAGAACGGTATACGTTCGCTGGCGGTTTACGCTAAATCAGGAGGGAAACTGGTAAAGCGTGCAGGACCCGAGGTAAGCGGCCAAAAACACCTCTATCTGAGGGGAACCGCCAAGCACGGCATTGGCGCGCTGTATTACAGCTTTGAAGGGGAAAGTTTCGTGCAACTCATGGCCGATATCGTTTTTCGCACCGAATGGTTCGAACACCTATAACGCGTATGCGAGACGCGGCCAAGTCGATTTCGACTGGTTCAAAGTCACATCGTAGATATAAGAAATCATCCTGAAATTATGTTATACTCCCCCCCAACAAAATCCCGTCTACGAATCATCACCTTGCTGGCCACCCTTGCCGCTTGCGGCTTGCCGATGGGAGGAAAGGGTAAGACGACAGATTCCACTGAACATACTCCTACAAATCCCACTGCCTCACGTGCGACTATGCGCAATATCATTGCTCCAAGCTATTCCGAAGCGTTTTTGAAGGAACACCTGCAACCGCCCGCTACTTGGTATCCGGATCCGATCTATCCATCGCCGGCGTATGCCCAACGCTATACCGAGAAGCAGATTGCCAGTATTATTGCCAAGGCAGAGAAACAGTTGGACTATACCTGGCCGGCGGAGCCTGCGAGCGGCTACCTGGCGTTTGATGCCGTCGGCGACCGAAATGCCATGGAAGACATTGCTTTCGAGAGAGTCCGGGCGCTCGACCAATTGGTCGAAGCGGAGTTGATCGAAAACAAGGGACGCTTCATCCCCCAGATTCTGAACGGGGTTTGGTCGCTGTGTGAAAACTCCTTCTGGGGGATCTCCGCTCATGTTTACGTGCAAAAACGCAAGGGCTCGCTTCCGGACATCAACGAACCGATTATTGACTTATTCGTTTCCGAGAAAGCGATGAAACTATCCCGGATATACTTTCTTTTCAAGGCTAAGTTCGATGCCTTGAATCCCATCATCGCAGAAAGAATCGAAGTAGAGATGAATCGCAGGGTGTTTGTGCCCTACCTCGAGCGGAACGATTTCTGGTGGTTTGGCTTTGACGACAAATTCGTTAATAACTGGAACCCGTGGATCAACTGCAATGTGCTGCAAGCCGCGCTCCTTATGGAGAAGGATGGCGGGCGGCGGGCGAAGATTGCCCACAAGGCGATGCGTTCCATTGATAAATATCTTAACTATGTAAAATCGGACGGCTGGTGCGACGAGGGGCCGAGTTACTGGAAAGTGGCAGGTGCCAAGGTTTTTTCCTTACTGGATAACCTATACCTGGCGACCGATGGCAAAGTGAATGTGTTTCAGAACGAGTTGATCAAGAACCTTGGTAAATATTCCTATAACGCATATATCGGGGATGATTATTACGTCAATTTCGCGGATGCGGCCGCGAAGAACTACTTTGACCCCGAATTGATATTTCGCTGGGGCGAGGTCGCCGGAGATAAAAAAATGATGGGCTTCGCTTCTTTTCTGGCCCGGAGAAGTTCCTATGTAGGCAACGAAAAGATTACAGCATTTACCCCGTGGGAGCCTTTACAGAGCCATTTCTGGTTTGCGGATAATCAGATAGGCGGCGGACGGGACAGCGCCGAAACCTCTCGCGGCCTCTATTTTGTCGCCAAAGGCGGCCATAATAACGAGAGCCATAATCATAATGACATAGGTAACTTTTTGCTTTTCCGAGATAACAAGCCGTTTCTAATCGATGCGGGTAAGTTATACTACACCAAGCACTCCTTCGGCAATTTGAGGTATACGTTCTGGCCAACGCGCTCGGATTATCACAATGTTCCAAATATCAATGGCGTGGAGCAGGCCCCGGGCGAACAGTTTCGGGCGAAGCAAACCCAACTGCAAGGCGATGACCAGCGGGTGCGGTTTTCCTTGGATATAGCGGGGGCGTATCCGGCGACTGCGTCGGTCGCGTCGTGGCAGCGCACGATAATTCTCGAGCGCGGGAAGTATCTGCTCTTGCGCGATACCTACGTCTTAACCGAGTTCAAAACCACTTCGTATCTTAATTTTCTAACCGGTTGCGAAATGACACAAAAGAGCCCCGGCGTCGTGGAGCTGCGAAATGAGGACTCGGCGATTGAGGTGCAGTATGATCCCGCAGTAGTGGAGGCATCGTTTGAACCCTTTGATGTCAACGACAAGACGGTGGAAGTATCCTGGGGAAAAAAGCTCGCCCGCCTGCGGTTTAAGATCATCTCCGATAAACTTGAAAACACCGTAGAGCTAAAATTCACCGGGCTGAAATAGCGGCCTCGAATCAAGCTCCCTGGCCGCAATTCCGGTTTTAGCCTATGAGTATTTGGGTTAAATTCTGCTGCGCCGGCCGTGTCTCCTTTGGTTCCCCCTGTTAATTAGCAAAATACCTAGATTCAGGAGCATGCGCCTAAAGTGCTGTTTAGTCTTGACGGCTCAACAAAGTTGAGCCATGCTCATTTTATGGTTAATGAAGATACGCCCGATGGCACACCTGAAAGCTCGGAGTTTAGGTCCGAGACGGTGCTTTGGTATGACCAACCCGCCATTGATTGGAATCATGCGCTGCCAATCGGCAACGGGCGTTTAGGGGCAATGATCTTTGGTAAAACCTTCGACGAACGCATTCAGCTCAATGAAGATTCCGTCTGGTTCGGTGGCTTTCTGGAGCGAAATAACCCCGATACGCTGGCGCATCTTCCACATTTGCGGGAGCTGCTTTTTGCCGGGAAATTAAACGAAGCCGCTGCGCTCACCCGTATCGCCATGACCTCGCGGCCCAAGCATCTGGGTCCCTATCAATCCCTGTGCGACTTCAATCTCTACTTCCACGAAGAGGGAGGAGCGGCGGCCTATTCGGTGCAGCCCGATTCCACCGGCGTGCCGGTATTTATGAAGGCTCCCCTCGGCCGTGCGACCGATTACCGCCGCTTTCTGGACTTGGGGCAGGCGGTGGCGGGCGTGAGTTTCCGCTTGGGCGGAGTTTTGTTTAGCCGGGAAATGTTCTCCAGCAACGTCGACCAGGTGATCGCGCTGCGCCTGACGTCCAATACACTGGGTAAGCTACGCTTTGCCGGCCATTTGTTCCGCCGTCCCTTTGACCCCGGTTCCGTTGCGCTTGGCACCGATGGTTTGGCCCTATCCGGCCAGTGCGGCGCAGGCGGGGTGCATTATGTCTGCGCGGTCAAAGTGGCCGCCCAGGGCGGACGCACCAAGGTAATCGGCGATTTCGTCTCCGTGGAAGACGCCGATTCGGCTGTTGTATATATCGCCGCGAATACCAGTTTCCGGTGTGAGCATCCGCTGGAAAAGTGCTTGGAACAACTTAATCAGGCGATGGCACTTCCCTATGCGCAGCTACGGGAAAGGCACGTTCGTGAACACGCCCAACTTTTCGAACGCTGCCTGCTCTCGCTAGCCGCCCCGCAAGAGGCAAACGCGCAGACGCCTCATCCGACCGACCTTCCCACCGACGTGCGTCTGCGTCGGTTGGCGGAGGGAGCGCAGGATAACGGCTTCGTTTCCTTGTATCATAATTTTGGTAAATATCTGCTGCTCTCTTCATCCCGCCCGGGCACCCTGCCCGCGAATTTGCAGGGTATTTGGAACGAGAGTTACACTCCTTCCTGGGAGTCAAAATATACCATCAATATCAATGCCCAGATGAATTACTGGCCCGCCGAGGTGAACGGTCTGGGCGAGTGTCACGAAGCCCTGTTTGATTTTGTAGAACGCTTGGTCGTAAATGGACGCAAAACCGCGCAGACCCTTTATGGCTGCCGGGGCTTCGTGGCTCATCACAATACCGGCCTGTGGGCCGAAACCGCGCCCGAAGGCATCTCTATGATGGCCGCCATTTGGCCGCTGGGTGGCGCGTGGTTAAGCCTGCACTTCTGGGAGCATTATCTCTTTTCAGTCAATGTCGCATTTCTGCGGGATCGGGCTTTTCCCGTGATGAAGGAAGCTGCGCTGTTTTTTGTCGATTTTCTCGTCCGTAATCCTGCCGGGCAATTGGTGAGCGGGCCTTCGCTCTCGCCGGAGAATTGGTATCGCCTGCCCAGTGGCGAAGAAGGGGCGCTCTGTATGGGGCCTGCGATGGACCACCAAATCATCCGCGAGCTTTTTCAAGCCTGCGACAAGGCCGGCAAGGTTTTGGGCATAGATGAGGACTTTTGTGCTGAATTGGCCGCCTTGGCAAAGCAGTTGCCCCCCTCGGCCGCCGGTGCCGACGGGCGCCTGCTGGAGTGGCTGGGCGACTATCAGGAAGCCGAGCCAGGGCATCGACATATCTCTCACCTCTTCGCGCTGCATCCCGGCACGGAGATTACGCCACGTGACACGCCCGAGCTGGCTGCCGCCGCCCGTAAGTCCATCGACCACCGGTTGAAACATGTGCAGGGGCGCCACACCGGCTGGAGCAAGGCATGGATCATCAATTGCTTCGCGCGCTTGGGCGATGGGGAAGCGGCTTGGACTAACCTGCGCGAGTTTTTCACCCAGTCCACCTTGCCCAATCTCTTTTGCACCCATCCGCCCTTCCAAATCGACGGAAACTTCGGCTCGACCGCCGCGATCACGGAAATGCTAATCCAATCCCACGCAGGCGAGGTCGCGCTACTCCCGGCGCTTCCCTCTACATGGGCGGACGGTGCGGTGCGAGGACTCCGGGCGCGAGGCGGCTTTGTAGTTTCGATGACGTGGGCGCGCGGAAAACTGGTCTCGGCCACGGTGGCCGCCACCCAGACCAGCCGCTGCCGCCTTCGCGCTCCCGACCTCCTCGTGCCTGCCGCCACCCATCCCCCATTTGTTTTAGTGAGGGAAGACGGCAACTTGCTAAGTTTCCTAGCTGAAATTGGCGGAGTTTATAAATTCCAAACGCAGCACCTCTGTCTCCCGCAAAACTGACCCAATCCATGAGCCAAAACATTACACTCGCGGGAGCCTCCCCCCTGTCATCCGCACTAACCGCAGTCGAGTCCATTGAGGCCGCAGAGCAAGATATTAACAGCAGGCTAGGGCAAATGATACGGCGTATCCGCAGGCAGCAGGGCCGCACGCAGGATGACATCGCGAAAGTCTGCGGCTTCACAAAAAGTCTGCTCTCCCGCATCGAGACGGGTGATGTCAACCCGCCCGTCGCCACGTTGGTTAAGATCGCCGATGCCCTCAATGTAACCTTGGCCGCCCTTCTGGAAACGGACGACAGTATCGGCACCATTCTTACCACTGCACAGGAGGTGAAATCCTCCGTCAAAGCTACCGAACTCGGCTATGAGACCTTTGCCTTTGCCGCCAACCGCGGTGCCAAACGCATCCAACCCGTCTTTTTCCAAATCAAAAAAGGCACCTTGCGCCGACACTCGGTCACGCATCAAGGCGAAGAATTTCTCTACGTCTTGAACGGCTCCATCTGCTTCCACGTAGGCAACGTCCGCTATACCCTGCACGCCGGTGACAGTCTCTACTTCGACGCCTCGGAAGAGCACGGAGTGGAGGCGCTCACCGAGGAGGCTACTTACCTCGATATCTTCTGCTAAACCCCCCTTCGCTTCATCTTTAATACCCTTTCCCCTCTCCCAGCGCGCCGCGGGTGCCTTAGCTACTGCTTAACCCACTTTCCCAGAACAAGACCGCCAATCCCCTCCATTATAACCACTCCCTACCATGAAAGATATCAGCCAAAGAACCGTCGGAATCATCCACGCCGCTCTACTCACCAGCCGAGCCGTTCAACCGTTTATAGATTCGATCCTACCGGAGGTAAAAATCGTCCATCATGTGGATGATACGGTGCAAAACTCAAATTTCGCCTGCGCGCCGGGCATCATTCCCAAGGAAAACTTCTATAAGTTCACAACCTACGCGCATATGCTGCAAGGCGCGGGGGTGGATGTCATCCTTCTCGCCTGTTCGACCTTTAATCGCGCCGTCGAAGTAGCAAGGCCGATGATCACGACCCCAATGCTACAAATTGATCGCCCCATGATGGATCTGGCGGTCCAACAGGGTAGGAAGATTGGACTGCTCGCCACCGTCCCCACCACCGTGCCGGCCTCGGAGCGCCTCTTGCATCTGGCCTCCGCCGAAGCGGGAAAAGATATCGACGTCACCACCGTCCTTTGTAGCGAAGCCTTCGCCGAAATCAAAAAGGGCAACGTCGCCCGGCACAACGAATTGCTTCTGCGGGAAATCGCTAGCCTGGCCAAAACGGTGGATACCATCGTGCTGGCGCAGCTCTCCATGAGCGCTCTCGAACCCATGCTGGGGGACTGCAAAGTCCCCATTTTTAACAGCGGGCGCACCGGCTTCACCAAGATCCGCGAAATGCTGGAAGCTATGGAGTAACGCGTAAACGCCCCCCAAATACCATGAATACCACCATCGCCATCGGGTGCGACCCGAACGCTGCGGAGTTAAAAACGTTACTGGTAAAACATCTGCACACCATCGGTTACGAAACGAGTGACTACGGAAGTGATGATCCCATCTACGCCAACACCGCATTGGATGTGGCCCGCGCCGTCGCTGCCGGCAAACACCCGCGCGGCATATTACTGTGCGGCACGGGTATAGGCGTGGCATTGACCGCAAATAAAGTCCCCGGGGCGTATGCGGCGGTGGCGGCGGATGCCTACTCGGTCGAGCGCTCTATTAAAAGCAACAATATCAACATCCTCACTTTTGGCGCTCAGGTCATGGGCCCGGAACAAGCCAAGGCCCTCCTTACCATCTGGATGAACTCAACCTACGAAGTCGGCGGACGCTCCCAGGCCAAGATCGACCGTATACATGAAATCGAAAGCTCCTACACCACCTCAACTTCATTATAATTTATGCTCACCAAACAAAAGATTCTCGAACTGCCTTATGTCTATACAGCCAACGTTTTCTCCGTCGGCGACCGACTGTGTGTCGGCGCCGGATCGGAGCGACCGCATCCCTCCTATCTGCTTGATTTCGAAAATCGAGAACCCGTTGAGATTGCTCCGGCTCCCGGCGGCACCATGAGTTTGGTGCCGGTGCCCGGAAGCGATCACCACCTCGTCTCGGTGATGGGACTCTTCCCGCCCTTCATCGGGCTGGAGGCGGGAATCTTTCTTCATACAAAAAAGGATGGAGCCTGGTCCTCACGTATGGTCATTGCGCTCCCCTTTTCCCACCGCTGCGAATTCCTCACCGTGGAGGGTGCAAGCCACCTTTTAATAGGAACTTGTAGCAAACATAAGGCCAACCCAGAGGACTGGAAACAAGCCGGCGAGGTTTACGGGGTAAAGGTGGGCGATCCGGATTCCTGCGACTGGAAACCGACGCTCATCATGGATAACCTTTACCGCAACCACGGCATGACTAAATCCGCCATAGACGGCGAGGACTGCCTTTGCGTCTCGGGCACCGAAGGCATCTTTGCGATCCGACCCCAAGCGACGGGCTCGTATGCGGTTACCCGCCTTTTTGATACGGAAGTGAGCGAATTTGTCTTCATCGACCTCGATCATGACGGCGTGGACGAGCTCGTTACTATCGAGCTATTTCACGGCAACACCCTCAATATCTATAAGAAGAAAGATCAGACTTGGGAGCGTCGTTACACGTCACCTTTGAGCTTCGGCCACGGACTCTGCGCCGGCACGTTCAAGGGGGAACTTGTAATCGTAGTAGGGAGCCGCCGTGATACCTTGGCGCTTGAGCTGCACAAGGTGGTGGATTTCGCGAACGGGGCCATAGAACGCATCATTCTTGAGACCGGGGTTGGACCGACGCAAACGCGCCTCTTCACGCACAAGGGCACGGACTACATCCTTAGCGCCAACCAGGTAAAAAACGAGGTCGCTCTCTATTCCTGATACCCCACCCGCCCCAATTCTTTCTAAAGCCCACAAAGCACATCCCTCACCATGAGTAAAATAATACAAGAAGACGAAATACCCTTTCAAGAACTCCCGGGACGCTCTTTGAAATGGCTCTACACGCCAGACTTGGTGGAGTCGAAGGGCTTCTCCATGAACGTGGTCAACATCAGGGCCGGCAATACTGTAAAGCCCGCCCACTCGCATCCCAAACACGACGAGGTGGTCTATTTGTTGAGCGGCAGCGGGAAGGTTTATATCGACGGCGTGGTTTCGGAGGTCCGTCAAGGCTCCGCCATCCTTTTTACCGCAGGCTGTATCCATATGCTCCGAAATTCGTCCGACGAGGATATGAAGGTCGCCTGCTTCTTTACGCCCGCCGCAACTTTTGCCGATTACCTCCTCCATGAAGAGGTGGTTTTTCCGGACTAGTTCCACCTCCCCCGTTCCCCATAAAACCACACCCATGCAACGTATAATCAATAACCCTGACGACGTAGTGAATGAGATGCTGGACGGCTTTGCTGCCACGCACGCCGACCTCGTGGCCCGAGTTCCAAACAATCATCGTGTCCTCAAATACAAGCAGTCCCCCGTCCCCGGCAAAGTGGGCGTGATCACAGGTGGTGGCTCCGGCCATGAGCCGGCCTTCATCGGCTATATCGGAGAGAATATGCTGGATGCCGTGGCCGTGGGGGAGATCTTTTCGTCCCCCACCGCAAAATCCTTCACCGATGCCATCAAGGCGGCGGATTCCGGCCGGGGTGTCGCCGTGCTTTACGGCAATTACTCGGGCGACAATATGAATGTGAAAATGGCCAAGATCGACGCGGATGATGACGGCATCGCCGTGAAAAGCGTGGTCGCCAACGACGACGTGGTATCGGCCCCTAAATCGGAACCCCACAAACGTCGCGGAGTGGCGGGCGAGATTTTTATGTGGAAAATAGGCGGGGCGAGAGCGGCCTTGGGCGGCAGTCTCGACGAAGTCATCGCCTCGGCCCAGAAAGCCATCGACCATACGCGAAGCGTAGGCATCGGCCTAAGTTCCTGCACCATTCCCGCCGTGGGCAAGCCGAACTTCTTTATTAAACCCGGCACGATGGAGTTCGGTATCGGCCACCACGGCGAACCGGGCCTTGCTATTACCGAGCTGAAGACCGCCGATGAGATGGCTTCGCTGGCGCTGGAGCACATCCTCCCCGACCTGCCCTTTGCGCCGGGTTGCGAGGTTGCCATCCTAGTATCTGGTTTAGGCGCCACTCCCGTCAACGAGTTGTATGTTTTTTTTCGCAAGGTCGCAGAGATTCTACAGAGCCAAAATATCAACATTCATAAGTCCTATGTTGGGAATTATTTCTCTTCCCTAGACATGATGGGCGTGACCCTCACGCTGATGAAACTCGATGACGAACTGAAGCAATTGCTGGATATAAAGTGCAATGCGGTCGCCTTAAAACAGTTCTGATCGTGCAGACGACGGTAGCATATACCCCAAAACATAATCCTGTGAACTATTTCAAAAACAAAGAGGGTGCCGCTATTGTGCGCTGCATCGTAAGGACCATCCAGGCCAATAAAGACTACCTTGGCAGTGTGGACGGTGAAATCGGCGACGGCGACCATGGTGTGAATATGAACAAGGGCTTCACCATGGCAGGCGAGCGGTTGGAGGACGGGCACACCTTCTCAGAAGCCTGCCGCGTCGTCGCGCAAGCCCTAATGGAGGACATCGGCGGCTCCATGGGGCCGCTTTACGGCTCGTTTTTCAAGGCGCTGTGGCGCCACTCGAAAAGCCTGGAGAATATCAGCGCCGAAAATTACGGCACGATGCTCCAGGCCGCCACCGAAGCGGTCATGGAGATTGGCGGGGCCAAAGTCGGGGACAAGTCACTGATCGATACGCTAGTGCCGGCCTACCAGGCATTTCAATGCGCCTTGGCGGACAAAGCGGACTTTACGCAGGCGCTGCAAAGGAGCACCGCTGCAGCCGAGGCGGGCAAGGAATCGACCCGCGCCCTGGTGGCGAAAATCGGGCGCTCAGCCCGACTCGGAGAACGCTCGCGAGGTGTCTTGGATGCCGGCGCCGTTTCCAGTTTTCTTATTCTCCAAGCCCTTCACGGCGGCATCGCGGCAAGTCTGCAAGATTGAGAGCGTGCAGGCGCATTCACAGCCGAAAATCGGCAAACCCAACCACCACGACCTGCAACTTCAAGTCCCAGAAATCTCAAAAGCCCACGGAGGCTCCGCCATCGACCGGCAGAGTGACGCCTGTCACATAGCCGGCCGCCGCTGAACTGAGATAGACCGCCGCATGGCCGATGTCGGCCGGCTCACCCATGCGGCCCATTTGGATGCGGGACAACACCTTGGCCTTGCGTGCCGGATCGCTTTCGAGTGCCTTGCGCGACATCTCGCTAAAAATCCAGCCGGGCGCGATGGCATTTACCCGCACGCCCTTGGCGCTGAGCTCGGCGGAAAGCGTGGAGACCATGCCAAAGTAAGCGCTCTTGGCCGCCGCATAGGCCAACACCAGCGGCACGCCCATGAAGGCAGCCATGGACGAGGTGAAGAGGATGGAGCCTTTGCCTTGCGCCACCATGCCGGGAATGAGCGCCCGCGTCAGCGAGTGCGCGGCGAGCACATGGGTGTTGAGCACACTTTGGAAATCCTCCGGGCTCGTCTCGGTGGCGGGCTTCTTGAGATGTGTGCCGGCATTATTGACCAGAATCGTCACGGGGCCTTGCGCGACCTTTTGGGCGGCGGCCACCAGTTCGCCCGCCGCGTCGAGCCGCGTGACATCGTGGGCAACGTAGGAAGCCAGCGCCCCCAGCTCGGCGCAGGCCTGGATCAATTGATCTTCGCGGCGACCCACCAAGACGACTTTTGCGCCGGCCTGAACCATGCATCGGACGATGCCCAGCCCAATGCCGGAACCTCCACCCGTGATCAGCGCGGTTTCTCCATCGAGGCGAAAGGGGTTTATTGAGGCGGTGGTCATGGTTAGATTTTGTTGATTTCCGCGAGAGCCTTGCGGCTGGGTGTCATGCCCGCGCCGGGTGTTTCCGGCGCGACGTAAAAACCGTCCACGATTTGCGCCGGCTTATCCATCCAGTCGCGCAGCCACGGAATATACTCGAGTAACGAACATGCCGGATGCGCGAAGCAGACATGCTGGTGCACCTGACACATATCGCCGACGTGCGGCACGACCGGCAGGCTGTAACAACGCGCCAGGTCGGCGACCTGCCAAAACTCCGTGATGCCGGCGAGGCGCACCACATCCGGCTGGACGTAGTGCACGGCCCCCGCGTGGATGAAATCGCGGAATTGCGAGGTCAGGTAAAGTTGCTCCCCGAGGGCGATTGGAGTGGAGATGGTCTCGGCCAGGCGGCGATGCCCCTCGACGTCGTCGAAGTAGATCGGCTCCTCGATCCAGGCGATGTCGAAGTCCACCAGGCGTCCGGCGGTTTGGATCGCTTGGGGCAAAGTCCAGCGGCCGTTGGCGTCGGTCATGATGCGGATATCGGGGCCGAGGGCCTGGCGCACGGCCTCGACGCGGCGGAGGTCTTCCCGCGGATTGGGCCCGCCGACCTTGAGTTTGACCGCGCGATAGCCCTCCTCCTCGACCAGGCGTTTGCAATCGCTCACCATCGTTTCGAGCGACCAGTTCAACCACCCGCCGTCGGTGTTGTAGGCCTCGACTTTTTTGGTCGCCGAGCCGCCAAGGAGTTTCCACAGCGGCTGGCCGACGGCTTTCGCCTTCAGATCCCACAGCGCTATATCAATCGCCCCGAGCGCCAGGTGAGTGATGCCGGCGCGGCCCACCCAGTAGATTTCCGACTTTTTGTGCAGTTTCTCCCAGAGCGCCACCACCTCTTGGGGATCTTCGCCGACTAGGAGCGGGCCGAAGCTGTGGACAATACAATCCACGATCAAACGGTCGGTAGGCAGGTGCGCGTGGGTGCCGGAAAAGCCGTAACCGATGTGGCCGGTGTCGGTGTGGATCGCCACGCCAGGTGCGCCCCAGTGCGTGAGTTTGTGTGTGCTGTCGGCGATGCCGCCGCGAGTAACCGGGGCGTGCAGAATGATCGGTTCCAGTTTGGTGATTTTCATAGTATCTTTCTGTAATTTAGGGGGCTTTATCGAAATCGATCATGGCTTTAACCAAGCCGGCCTCGCGGTGGATGCCGGGCAGACGTTCGGCGGTATCGGCGAAGTCAAAGCGGTGGGTGATGAGCGGCAGCACATCCACTTGATTGGTCTGCATCAGCCGAATCACTTCGCCGAAGGTGCCGCTCAGCCCGGCTCGGCTGGCCATCAGCGTGAGCTCACGCCGATGGAAATTTGGATCGTCGAAGGTCATCTCGCCTACGAACAAGCCGAGGAAAACAATCCGCCCGCCGTGCTCGGTGAGTTGGAAGGTGCCGCGCATTGAGGCCGGACTGCCGGTGGCGTCGATCACCACGGACGGCAACTGGCCAAAATGAGCCTGTAAATTTTCCGTCAGGTGGGTATCGGCCGGCAGGGCGGTGCCGAGCTGCATGGTCTCGCACGCGAACTTCAGGCGATCGGGTTGCAGGTCCACACAGACCAGATTCGCGCCCGCCGCTTTTGCAAAAATCGCGGCGGCGAGGCCGATCGGCCCCATGCCGAGGATAACGGTTGGTTCCCCCGCCTTGATCGCCGCGCGCTCGACACCGTGCGCGCCGATCACGAGGGGCTCGACCAGCGCGATTTGATCCGGGTTCAGTCCTTTGGCCGGGTGGAGTTTTTCCGCCGGCACGGTCATGAACGGGGTGTGGCCGCCATCGATGTGAACCCCGAGGACTTTGAGGTTTTTGCAGCAATTGGTTTTGCCCGCGCGGCAAGCCGGGCACGCGCCGCAAAAATAGTAGGCCTCGACCGCGCAGACGTCGCCCGCGGCCAGCCCGCTCTCCGCCGGGGCGCCCACGACCTCGACGCACAACTCATGACCCAGGCGGCGAGGATAACTAAAAAATGGTTGTTTGCCCGCCAGCGCGTGGATGTCAGTGCCGCACACACCGCAACGCCGGACGCGGACGAGCGCTTCGCCTTCGGTCGCTTGCGGCGCGGGAACCTCATTCCAGACGAGTGAACCGGGTTGTTGGAGGGAAAGGGTTTTCATGATTGATGAGAATTGCGGGTGGGGTGGCGGGAGTGGCGGGGCGAGCGGCGCAAAGCCCTTGGGCAAAGGCGGTGCGACGGGGGTAACCTACGGCCCAACATTGCCCGGTATGGGCTGGAATCTGAAGCGCAATGAGGTAGCCTTCACAGGCACAATGACTGAAAATGCTAGGCGCGATTTTCCCTCCACCAACGGCACGCTGAGCCCTCCGCCCGGGCGGCCCAACTGGGCCGGGCGCGGCGATCTGCCCTTGATCTACCTCGGCTGGGGGCAACGGGATTTCGCCAGCGATCCGCTGCCCCGGCATGTCGATCCAGGCACGAACTACTTTGTGTTGCTGCGCGGTTCCGTGGGCATGGTGAGCGACGAAGGGGTGCGGACGCTGCGCGCTCCGGCCGCCCTGGTGATTGAGCCGGGATTCCCGTTTGGCATCCGTCAGAACGCCACCAAGCCGGTGGAGATTCTGGTCTGGGTATGGCGGGGCCGGCCGGAAGTGCCTGAACTGCGGTCAACGAACGAGGGCTTTTCCCTTCTGCCCCTCACGCACAGTCCCCTGGATTTTTTAGCCCAGGTTCACGTGCAATGCCGGAAGGAAGTTTCCCTCGCCGATGCCTCGGTGCCTGCGACGCTTGCCGCGCTGCGGACCTTGATGGAAGTGGAGCTGCTGCGGGCCAGCCGTGCCACCCCTGCGGCGGGTGATATCCGCTGGGCGCTCACCCAGTCGTGGCTGGGCAAAAATCTCGCCCTTCGCGCAACCGTCCCCGCGCTCTGTGATTACCTCGGGATGGCCCCCAGCACTTTGAGCCGCTTTTTTCTCGATCAGGCCGGAACGACGCCGGGCAAATACTTCCGCCAACTCAAACTGGACGAGGCCCGGCGGCTGATTGAACAAGACGGCTGGCAGGTCAAAGCGGCGGCCCATCATCTGGGCTACAAACACGCCAACGACCTGAGCCGCGCCCTGCGAACCCTCGGCGAAACGGATGCGCCGCCGCCTTCCGTGCGGGCGTGAGCAGCGGGTGTCCGGAGCAGCTTTACCGCGAGCGCAGCAGAGCGAGTTGCCAGGGGATTTCGTGGTAGCCGTTAAAATTGCCCAAGGGCACGCCGGGAACACGGGTTTTCCCGTCCCAACCTTGATAGAGAAAAGTCATATTCTCGGGATCCAATATCATGGACTCGTCTTGGGTGGCGCAAAGTATCTCGCCGTGGCTGATATGGGGACTCCAAGGCTTGGTTCCGTCGGCGGCTCTTACATTATTAAGACCGGCGAAGGGTTGGCGGGCGTCGCCATTTATTAAACGCCATTCTCCATCCAGGCGATCGGCCACGAACGAAGTGAAAAAACGCAAACCGGTTTTGGGTTCGATGGCTTCGACTATGGTTAAGTAGAGCGGCGAGTTTTTAAGCCGAAACGTGCAACTGGCCTCGAAGATCACCGACGTAGGGTGCTTCATGACCACCACGGGCGGCTCCCAGCCCAGCGGAAAATTATCCAGACTGGTGGAACTGCGCAGAAAGTGTCCGCTGTCGTCCGTGAAAAAAAGATACATCTTTTTGCCGTCACCGATCACGGTGAAGTCGAGCCAGCGCACGCCCTTCTTTTTGGGTAGAGAGTCCGGCACGGACGGGAAACACATCATCGGCGGGGTGATGGTTCCAGGCCGGTCAATATCATCTAAGGTGCTGAACGCCGGACCTTCTGCGTTAATCGCGGGGTCTTTTCGGCCATAAAAAAGATACCATTTCTGGTGTGGCGTATAATAAAATACAGCGGGGGCAGAAGTGTAGGCTTCATCCGTAAACAAGGGCACCACTTTGGCCTGCTCGGGATGATTCCAGTCCGAAAGGCCGAGATAGGCCATGCTGTGACGGACTTTTCCGCCCACGAAGCACTTGCGGGAGGCGTAGATGTGCCAGCCGCCCTTCGCTCTGACCACCGCCGGATTTTTGTAAGCGAGATGAAGGGCCCCGACTTCCGGCAAGACGGGAAACGGCAACGGCCCCGTCGTTGTCCAAGAGAGCGTGTTGTCCAAAATGCGGGTCAGCGCCGGGTCGGGTGCTTCGCTCTTGGCTGCCAAGGCCGAGGCGGCCAGCAGCATGCCGAGGAGAAGGTTATGCCCAAAGCGCATGGGTAACATAAACGGGATTGGCGTGTTCATGCGGCCAGGAAGCGGGCTGGCGTTGATTAGCGCGTTTTGTTTCTGGGCACTTCGAGCGTCCCTAACGGCGAAAAACCGCTAAGCATAATCGGGGCATTCGGACTGGTTCCCCACGATACCTCCCAGCGTTTGCCGCCGAGCGTAACCGAAGCGGATCCCGTAGTGGTGTGAGTAATACGATGCTCCGCCCCGGACTCGATAAACTGCGAAGGCGGAACCAGGAGGGTGGCAAAGGTCGTGGGGCCGGATGTTTTGCGCAGATGTCTCACCGTAAGCGCGGGCACCGGAGGGCCGCTCTTGGTTTTGTCCCAGGTGCCCCCTTTAATCACATCCCAGCCGAGGATTTCTGGCTTGGTGACGCCGGAGTCGGCATGAAACGAATCCAGTCCAGTCAGGGGCAGGATGGCGAGGAGCGGACTCCCCTCCTCGCCACACAGCGCGACACCGTCGGCGGTGTGTTTTGCCTGCGTGGTGGCGGCGTGCCAGCGCAGGTCGTAGGCGTGGGGTAGGTCGTCGGCGGGAGTGAGGGTATCGAGCACCAGGACGATCCCGGTTTCTTTGAGGAACACGATCTCCCGCCGGTGCCGGACGCTGAGTTGCGGCTCCCGGCCGTAGCCACCCACGTGCCAGCCGCTGGCGTAGATGTAGGCTAGCGACTCGGAATAAACGGGAGCGGGAGTATCCGCCGGAAGCGCGCCGATGGGATCATCCTTGGTCGGTTTCGGGCGAAACTGGTTCAGGCGGTCGATGGTGATCGTGTTGTGCGACAAGGTGGACATCGACCACCAACGAAAGGGCGTTTTGTCGTAGGTCCCGCCGGTGCCGTCGAACAAGCCGCGGCGTCCATCCGGCGAATACACCAGATTGAGCGCATCAAAATGGCCGTGGCCTCCGCCCATCGGGCCGACGTCGAAGAGCAGATAGCTCGCATCTTTTTCCCATGAGGTGCGCATGACCATGTAGCCGCTCGGCTCGAGATACTCGCTGGCCGGCAGGGGTGGGTTCGGGCCGGGCGCGGCTCCGCTGGCAAGGGCAGCGGCCCAGGGCAAGATGTTGCTGCCCGGATAGACCTCCCGCAAGAAGGGGGTGGTGACGGAGGCGAGCGTCAGGCGGCTCGAGTCGTTGAGCGCCGTCACACGGCGGTCGGGCGTGGAGACCCGCACATTCCACTCGGCCATCCGACTGAGCAAGGACCGGAAGGACGGGGAAAAATCGCTCGCGCATCCGTTTCGTTCCGCGCAGCTCAGAACGAGCGCGAGTTTGTCCACAACCCACTGGTGGTAGGAGGGCGAAGCCTCAAACCACCCACCGTCGCTACCAGTGTTAGGCACGACGCATTTCTCCAGATTGAGGACGGCGGTTTTGCGCCATGACGGGGAGTCCCTGAACTCTGGGAAAAGGGTCGCGGTGGTGTGGAGCCCGCAGTTGGCCAGCACGTAGAAATTGCCTGTAAAGGGAGGCTTCGCCGCGAGGAAATCAGCGTGTTCCCAAAACGATTTCACCATCGCGAGAAGCGCGTCGTCCGAGAAGGCCGGGTGCGCATGAAACGCGGCCCAGGCATCCGGCCAGAATTCCCCCGTGCGAATGCCCGCCTCGAGCACCCTCCAACCCGAGCCGGGCCAGCTCCAGTTTGAGGCAGGCACCGGCATGGCCTCGGTCCAGCCGAGGATCGTGCGGCCCCAAGCCGCCGGATAACGCGCATCGCCACTCGCCTCCAAGCCATACTTCCAGCGGGAGGCAAACTCGTGCCGACTGATGCTCCAGACCCACTCGTTGGTCTGGGCGTTCGTGCCTTCCGTGGGATCCAAGTGCCAGTCGATGGCCCCCTCGGGGTAGGTATGGCGATGGCCCAGCATGGCGAATTCGCCGGCCAAATTCATGGCTGCGAGTGCCGCCAAGTCCTCCTTTTCGTTGAGCGTCATCTCCCGGGGAGGGGACTGCCACGTGGGCTGGGTCCGACCGCGAAAATGCCGGATGAGTTCGCGCCGGGCCTCCGTGATGTCGCCCCGCAGCACCGCCGCGCGAACACCGCTCAATTCGGGGCGTTCTAGGTCGAGCATCGCGAGGAGCTGGGCATCGCTCAGGCCGGGGCCGACCGGCCAGGCCGGATGTGATGGGCCGGCAAATTGGATGGGCCCAGTCTTCCCGCTTGCCGAAACCTGGATAACGCCGGGGTCTCCGTCCTTCCAGTCTTCTAGGGGCACCGCGATGGTGATGCGTTGCCAACCGGGTATCCGCAATGAAACGGGAGTCGGCGGCCGACCGCTTTTTCCAAGAGTGATTTGTAGCCTGCCACCGGCCTCTGCGTCCGCAGCGTGGACGAGGAGTTGCACAAGGCCGGGTTTCGGCAAAAGCCGCCAACGGTCGCTTTCCGCAGTGAGGGCGAGGGTTGGCTCGGAGCCGGGATCCCACACCCGCACGGGGCCTTCTGCCTTTGCGTTCAGCCAGGTGGAAAGTTGCGCCGTGACCGGGGTGAGTGGCGGCTCAGTGGCACGCAGCGCGCCAGAACCGGAAACTACGGCCACCAGCAAGCACGCCGGGAGTGTCCATTTCATAGTGATGCAGGATGTGAATCAGAGAATCAGCCCCGTTAACGACGACCCTGGCTCGCTCTGGGTCGAGCGGGCAGGGTTGATGATATAGGTCGTTTTGACCGGCTGGTGCTCATGGTGCCGTGGTGATGCGAAGCGCGAAAATCCCCAAGCCGGGCAACTGGTCCGCCGGCAGCGCAAGCTTCAGCCCCGCCTCATCGCGCGTGATCGGCAGATCCTGCTCCGTGCCCAGCAGGCGCACCGAGGCGATGGCCGGCGGCGCCCCTGCGGCGGTGGTCCCTAGCGACCGGATGACCAGTTCACCGTTGGACGGCGGGGCCATGACTATCGCGTAGAGCCGCGAACCGTCCTTCGATTGGGTGAAGCGGATGTCTTCCGAGGTCAGGGGAACTGAAATGACATCTTTGTCGCCGCCGTGTTTACCGGCCTCGCGGACTTTCATCGCGGGCCCCTCGCCGAAGACCTGCCAAGGCCGGGTCGCGTAGATCGCCTCGCCGTAGCGTTCCAGCCAGGACCCGATGTCGCGCACGATGGCGATTTCCTTTTCGTCGGGCTGGCCATCCCGCCGGAGCGGGATGCTGAGCAGGAGGTTGCCGTTTTTGCTCACGATGTCGGCCAGCATCGCGATGACGGTGCGGGCGTCCTTGTATTCATTCTTGTCATACAAAGCCCGGTTGTAGTGCCACTGCCCGATGCAGGTATCGGTTTGCCAAGGTTCGGGCAGGATGGTGGAGGCTTTGCCGCGCTCGATATCATAGAGGAGCGCTTTGCGCTGCTGCTCATTGAGCGCTTTGGTGGCGAGCACGGCCTCGTTGCGCCCGTGACGCTGGACGTTGGCGTTGTAGAACTTCGCCGCCATGCCGAGCGCCTCCGCCGGGGCATCTTTGTAAAGCGGCAACACGGCGTCGTCGAAGTAGAGAAGGTCGGGGCGGTAATCGGTGACCAACTGGTCCACGCGTTTGAAAAAGCGCTCGACGTAGGCCGGCCCGGGAGATCCGCCGATCACATGCCGCTGCTCGTAGAGATCCTGGGGATCGAGCCCCTCCCACCACTGCCCGGCCCCGTCGGCCTTGGTCAGCCGCCCGTCGTAAGGTTTCCCGCCCTGCGGGCCGTCTTTGTCGGCGTTGCGGGTCACCTCCCACCAACGCCAGGTGCGTGCCGCGTGCACGCTGACGCCGAAGCGAAGGCCTGCCCTTTGTGCGGCGCTTGCCCACCCGGCAATGAGGTCGCGCTTGGGTCCGACCGCGACCGAGTTCCATGGCTGGTAAGTCGAGTTCCAGAGATCGAAATTGTCGTGGTGGTTGGCCAACGCGACAAAGTAGCGGGCCCCGCTTTTCCGATAAAACTCCACCAAGGCATCCGGATCGAAGCGCTCGGCTTTCCATGCGTGAATGATATCTTTGAAGCCGACCTCCGAAGGATGGCCATAACGTTCAAGGTGTTCATTATAATGCCCCTTGTCCGGCAGATACATATTGCGCGCATACCAGTCGCCACTCTCGGGCTCGCACTGCGGACCCCAGTGGGCCCAGATGCCAAACTTGGCGTCGCGAAACCAATCGGGGGTTTGGTAGGTTTCGAGGGATTCCCAAGTCGGTTGAAAATTGGGATGCGTATCCGCAACCGCCGCGATGGAGTTCAGGCCGGCAAGGAGCGCGGCGATCGGGAGAAGAAGGCGTGTTCGGGGAGTGAGCATGGTGCGTTTTACTTTGGGTGAAAGTGCAGGCTTACCGAAGGGGGAATCGAGGTGCCCGGTGAGTTAAATGACGAATCGAGCTTCGCTGCGCCCAAGGGAGGCGCCGGTCTAAATGTTGGGCACGAGTCACGGTGGGAGTCATAGTTTCCAGTCTGCGAGCGGGCTGTGCGCGGGCGCGGTCTCCTGCGCGGGCTCAACCTGACCCGAAGCCACCGGCACGAGCCAGAGGGTGATGGTCGCCCGGCGCGCGTCCGGCACATGCACCGCGAGCTTGTGGATGCCAGCGTTGGGGTTCTGGCCGGCCGTGTTTGGCGAACTGGGCAACATCCGAGCCGGCATGGACAACAACGTGGCACCCTTAGGCGAGAGAAGCCGAGCGAGCAGGCGGTTACCCCGAGAGTCGGTGAACGTGGCAGACCGGCCATCGGCAGCGATGGCTAGTGCCTGGCCGGTGTGGAAAAAAGCGTAGGCCTCGGTGGGATTCACCGAACGAATTTCGTCTTGGACGAGGAACTGGCTCTTGCCGTGGAAGAGCCGCACGCCACGCGTCACGCGTTCGGCGGAGTTGGCGTAGGCACCCGTGAGGTCGGCGATGGCGAAGGCATCACCGTTTGAGCGTTCGAAGCGGTCGATCTTCCCTCGTGACCAAAGTTGGTCGGGGCCATTGCGCGGATTGAGCACGAGGGTGTTTCGGCCTTCGGCGCGTTTGCGGTAAACATTGGATTTCTTGCCGTAGCCAGGGATCGAGTATTCATCCCCGCCGAGACTTATAAACCAAGGCGTGCCGAGCGCGGTGAGCTGGAGCGTGCCGGCTTCGAGCGCCATATGCCACTCGACGTTGGTGCCGTTATAAAGGGAGACGGCGTTTTCCATGGGATTGCCGTAATCGGACCGCAGAATGGCCATCTCGTAGCCGCGTAGGTGGACATCGGTGATCTGCGGCTTGGCGTTGGCCGCACGCGCCCACGTGTCGGCGTCGTAGTAAATGAAGTCCTGCCAGTCTCCACCGGACTCCGCGATCGCGTTGTGGTGTGGCCACGCGTAGTCGGGCCTACCGGCTTTGGTAGCAAAAAACATCGAGACGGGAAAGGTGCCCGCCTCATCGACGCTTTTATCCTCGGCGCTGCCGAAGGCGCCTCGACCTGCGCGGACGGCGTTGAACCATTCGGGGCTGCGATAAACGGCGGACGTGAGTTTCGCTGGCGGCGGCAGACCGAACACTTTTTCGGCGGCGATGCAGGACAGCGCGAGGTGACGCAGCGTCCAGAGCCCGTAGCCGAGGCCCTCGTAGTAGGCACCGTCGGGCTGAAACGAAACCATGCAGCGTTGCAGTGCGCGGAGCGCCTTCGGAAGGATTTTTTGCGTCAACTCACGAGAGGCTGCGTCGCCTCCGAAATCGGCGTCGATGAATGCCATCGCGCTGAACGCGAGCCCCGAGCTGCCGATGCCGTTATAGTTGTTAAAGCGGCCGTAAATGCCCTCGTTGGCCATGAGCTGCTTCAGTGCGGGAGCGTAGGCGTTGCGGACAACCGCGCGTTCGATCAGGGTGCGGGTGTCGGCATCAAGATCTTGGTAGACAAGGTCGTAGGCAATCGAGGTTGCGCAGAGGATCTGGCCGAAGGTGATCTCGCCTCCCTTATCGGCCTCGCCCCAATGAGGGAAAATGGCCGGGTCGCAGCTCGCACGAAGCTCGCGGACCAAACGTTCTAAATAGCGCGTGTCGCGCGTGTATTTGAATGCGAAGGTAAGGTTGAGGTAGCGGCGCTCGATAAGCCCGCGGTAGGGCCCTTGGGAAAACGTGGTTTCGGGCTCGGTCTTTAACACCCGGCCTGCTTCGGCTACGATGTTACGAAGCGTGCGCGCGAGAAAGGCGTCAGTTTTGGCCGCTTCAAATCGCGCGGTGAGTTCCTCTGCCGTAAAGAGCAAGCGCGGGTGAGTGCGTTCAGGGAAGCGTGCTGCAAGCGCGGCAACGTATTCAGGGGCGCTCGGGCCTACCGAGACGCGCACGACGGCCTCCGCAGTTTCGCCGGAAGAGCCCACCACTTCGACCAGCAGGGAGTCAAGGCCCGCGAAACCGGCCGCTGGGATGTAGGACACGGTGCCTTCGGCGGCGACCACTGCGGTGCCATTTTCCGGCGGATGTTTTAACTTATAGCGCAGGGCGACGTCGTCCGGAGCGTGGCCGATCACGCGACCGCTCACCGGAGTGTTGCGGTCGGTATCGAGGAAGTAACCTTGATCGTAAAACTCCGCGAAATAGTTCTTCGCGTGGACGCGGGTGACCGGTTGCGCCAGGACGCGCGGTCCCAAGGCAAGGCTGGCGAGGGCCAAGCTGAGCGCAACGGAGGTGAGCCGTTTACACAGCGCTCCGGCGACCGACGGGATGGACGCAGACCTGGCGAATGAATGAAGGGATCTAGGCATAAATCATTTATTCACGCTGAAATCTATCACACAAACTTGGTCGAGGCTGGGATCGAGGTGGGCCCAACAGAACGTCTGGTGGGCCGGATGAAGCAGATAAGCATCGCGCCCGGCCGAGTCGGCGAAGGTCATATTCATTTTGTGCCGACCAGACCGGCGCTGATCGCGCGGGCGACTTCGGTGCCCATGACCGCGTAGCCCTTGTTGCTGAAGTGAACGTTGTTGGGGAGTTGAAGCTCGGCGAGCTGAGGCTCGACCGCGCGATAGAGATCGATGGACGGAATTTTTTCCGCAACCATGAGTTCGTCGGCGATGCGGTTTACCTGCTCGCACTGTGCGGCGGTAAAGTTTTCTTTATTAGGACCGGCGGGTGCGGGGGTAGTGCGCACCCAGTAAAGTTTCGCACCAGTTTTGCGCAGGCGCGTGATCAAAGCGATGACATTGGCGCGATAAACATCGGGCGAGGTTGCGCGGTCGTGGATGCCGAAGTTGAACGTGATAATGTTCCAGGCGCCGGAGCCGAGCCAAACGTCGAGTTTGGCCAGGCCGGTAGCGGTGGGGCCGCAGTTGGCCGGGGCGCGGTGGACGTTGACTTGGCCGGCAAGGGCGGAGCGCACGTTGAGGGTGTAGCCGCGGGAGATCGAGTCGCCGATGATCAACATACGCGGCAGCGCGGGGTCGTCCTTCACGTAGTTCCAAGCGGTGACTTTGCCGGCGATGCGGTCCTTCTGGTGGATGGGGAAATAGAAGCCGCCGAGGTTTTCGGCGAGGGTGCGCTCCCACGCCTGCTCTTCGGGAGAGAGCGTGGCAACAAGCGCGTCATAGGCGGCTTTTTGCTCGGGCGTAATGGAGTTGGGCTTGGAGTTTTGCGCCGTCGCCTCCTTGGCGTTGGTGGGTTCGCCTTGGGCGTGCAAAGAGGCGAGGCATAGGCTCGCGATGAAGACGGTAGGTAGAAGGAAGGAGCGATTATTCATGGTATGGGAATCAGGCATGGAGCCCGGCGGTGGCTTGATCGACGGCGGCGAGCACGTCGGGGGTGAGTTTAGCGACGTCGCCGGCGGCGAGGAGGTTTTCGGTGAGTTGTTCAACTCGACTGGCCCCAAGGATCACGGTGCTGACCTTCGGATTGCGCAGACACCAGGCGATGGCGAAGCGGGCGGGCGGGAGGCCGGCGGCGGCGGCGACTCGGGCGATGGGTGCGAAGGCTTTGAGCGCGGTGCCGGGGATGCCGTTGGCGGACTGGCCTTCCATGAGGGCGCGCAGCCAGGTGGTCTGGGCGAGGCGGGAATCGGCGGGGATGCCGTCGGTGTATTTGCCCGAGAGTAATCCGGCGGCAAGCGGAGACCAGGTAGTGGTGCCCATGCCGTAGCGCGAATAGAGCGGGGCGTATTCACGCTCCACGCGGTCGCGCACGACGAGACTATATTGCGGCTGCTCCATCACGGGAGGTATGAGGTGGTGACGTTCGGCGCACTCGTGGGCGGCGATGATCAGGTCGGCAGGCCATTCGCTGGTGCCCCAATAGAGCACTTTCCCCTGCGCGACGAGGTCGTTCATTGTGCGCACGATCTCGAACATCGGCACCGACGCGTCGGGGCGGTGGCAGTAGTAAAGATCTAGGTAGTCGAGGCGCAGGCGGCGGAGTGCGGCGTGACAGGCTTCGACCAAGTGTTTGCGGCTGAGGCCGGTCTGGTTGGGGCGGGGATTATCCACAGCACCAAAGTAGGCTTTGCTGGAGATGATATAGGTGTCGCGTGTCCAGCCGGAGTCAGCGAGTATATGCCCCATTACCTCCTCGGAGCGGCCTTTGGCGTAAGTCTCGGCGTTGTCGAAAAAGTTAACCCCCGAGTCGTAAGCGTAGTGGAGCAATTGTTTTGAGGTATCATTTTCAATCTGGGCACCAAAGGTGATCCAACTTCCTAAGGAGAGTTCGCTGACGAGCAGGCCGGAGCTGCCAAGTTTTCTGTAGTTCATGGGGAAAGGGGTAACTGAGTTAATACAAAGGAAGGATTAGGCGATTTTAGCCCGATGGCATAGAAGACCTCCTTAAGCGTGGGCAACGCGTTCAACTGCTCGGCCTTCTAAGCGGGCATGCCCCAGGAAGAGAAGAAGTGCATGACCATCGCCGTGAAGCTGCTATTTTATTAACTTAAATTTGAAAACCAAACCAGCCTGTGGCGTCACCTCGTCCGGAATCCGGATTTCCAATAATCCCTCTTTCTGTTCGCAGGTGGGCGTATAATTACTGCCGAGTAACTCGATTGAGGTCACCGCCTTTCCTGATAGCGACGCGATCCTCACCAATCGGTCCTTCAGCGGTCCGAGAACCGTGGCATAAAGCACGTCTCTCTGGGTCGTGAAACGGATATCCTCTCCGGTAAAGGCAGGCCGTTTTTTATCGGTGTGAGCGCCGGCGGGAATAGACGTCGGGCCTTCGCCGTAAATCTTCCACGGTCGCGTGCCGTAGATAGCCTCTCCATTGATTTTCAACCAGGCGCCGATGCCCAGCAGAATCTCTTCATCTTCCTTCGGAATGATGCCGTCGGCCCGCGGGCCGACGTTGAGGAGCAGGCTGCCGTTTTTGCTCACAATATCCACCAAGTCGGCGATTAATGCGGGCACCGTCTTATAATCCTGATCCTTGGTATAACCCCAAGAGGAATTCGATACTGCGGTGTCGGTCTGCCAAAACAGGGGGCGTATGCCATCGAGTTGACCGCGTTCCACGTCAAATACGGCGGAACCCTCAGGGAAGGCGTTATATTTATAGTTGATGGCCACGCCTAGCCCCCACTCGCGGCCCCGGTTGTAGTAATAAGCCGAAAAACGCCGAAGATAAGGCTCGAAGGCGACGTGATGGACCCACCAGTCAAACCACACGATTTGCGGTCGATATTTATCCACCAGCTCGCACGAGCGCCCGAGCCAACCCTCCAAAAAGCTTGCGTCCGGATAGGGTTCACTGAGCCGGTCGTGGCCGTGTTCTCCGGGGATGATGCCGTGCTCGGTAAGAGGCGCTGCGGCCCCGTATAAATCGGCGAACGCAGGATTTTGGACATCGGAGTCGAAGGCGCGCCCGCCATTAAAATAAAACCAGTTTTCCGCGCGGTGGCTGGACAGCGAGAAGACCATCCCCTCGGCGCGGATGGCCTCGGCGAGTTCCGCGATGACGTCGCGCTTCGGCCCCATCGTGGTGGATTTCCAACGGGTGAAAGAGGAGTCATACAGCGCAAACCCGTCGTGGTGCTCCGCCACCGGCATGACGTAGCGAGCGCCGGAGCGCTGAAAGAGTCGCGCCCACTCGGCGGCGTTGAAATATTCGCCGGTGAAGGAGGGGATAAAGTCTTTGTAGCCAAACTCCGTATGCGACCCGTAGGTCGCGACATGATGCGCAAATTCGTCTGAGCCCTGTTGATACATCATCCTCGGATACCATTCACTTTTAAAGGCCGGGACGGAATAGACTCCCCAATGGATGAAGATGCCGAATTTGGCGTCTTCATACCAAGTGGGCACTTGATAGCGCAGCAGCGAGGACCACTCAGGCTCGAAGGGCTCGGAGGAGGGCGAAAAGAGAGGGGCGGGTTGCATCAGTGGGTAACTAGATTGGGGCTGGGCAAGGCGCATCGGGCTTCACGGCGCTTAGAAAACGATGGGCTCGATCCATAAAACCAGGCAGCGCCTCGTGGCCGTAGTCCGGATAGATCGCGAGCTCCTTGGGTGAGGTGATGCGGTTGTAGGCGGCGAACTGGGTAGAGGGCGGACAGATCGTGTCCATAAGTCCGACACCCATTAGCACAGAGGCGCGGATGCGGGGAGCAAGGTGGGCGACGTCCACATATCCAAGCTTCAGCCAAAACTCCTCGGCGCGCCTGTGCTCCGGGTCGTGCTTGCGGAAAAAATCACGCAGTTCCGCGTAAGCGTCTTTGGCGAGGTCGAGCTCCCATACTCGCCGCCAGTCGCACAAAAAGGGAAACTTGAGCGCGATGCGGCGGATACCCGGCGAAAGTGCCGCGCAGGCAAGGGTGAGGCCGCCGCCCTGGCTGTTACCTGCGGCCACCAGCTTCTCGGAGTCCACTTCGGCGAACGTCGAAACGATCCGGGCGAGCAGCGCGGTGTCCAGATAATGGTGCCGATAGAGCAGGTTACGTGGATCGGGGTCGAGCAGGCCGCGGGTCAGATGGCCGTTTGGCGGGGAGGTGTGCAGCGTGCCGTGATCTTGGCTGAGCCCGCCTTGGCCGCGACAGTCGAGCGCAGCTACGCAGAATCCTTCAGCGACTAAGCCGAGCTTCTCGTGCCACTCACCGCTGTGATGATTGAAACCGTGAAATTGAAGCACGCAGGGGCGGCGCCCTGACTCGGCACCCCGCGGGCGGAGATATTTGGCATGGACACGAGCACCGGCGGTGCCTGTGAACCAGAGGTCGAAACATTCCGCTACCGGACTGGCAAAGTCCGCAGGGATGAGTTCCACCCGCGGGTCCACTTGGGCGAGTTCGGCGAGCGAAGCATCCCAGAAAGCGTCGAAGTCGGCGGGGCGAGGGTTGCGTCCAGTGTAGCGAGGCAACTCCGTCAGGGGAAGGTCGATGAGGGGCATTTTAAGCCTGAACGGCTAGTTCCAGTTCGAAGGAGACGGCGATCTCCGCCGGCAAAAGGATCGTGATGCGCCCATGAGCGACCGGCAGAGGCGTGCCCCGACCTTGGCGAAGGGCACGCAGGCCGGGCGCGCGCAACTCAATGGTTTGTTCAGTCCGGGCGCGGAGGACCACAGTCGCGCGGCCCAGTTGCCACGAAAGGCGCTCCAGCGTGATCGCACCCCGGCAAAGCAGGCCCGTAACCTCGCCTTCCTTCCAGGCGCCAGGTAGTGCGGGGAGGACCTCTATCCAGCCGGGACGACTATCCACCAGCGCGAGCGTGACCACGCGGATCAGACCGCCGGTGATGTCGGTATTAAAGACCGAGCGCGGGTTATGGGTGGAGACCATGGATTGCGGGATCCAGAATCCGTGAGCCAGCCAGTCGATGGTCTCAAAGGTCGCCTCGCGCAGGCGCAGGCTGGCGGCGGCGGCACCGAGTTGGACCATGCCGAAAGCCATTACTCCGCCAGCCGCCCGGCGGCGTGGCTCCATACGTTTTTCAATCGCCACCGCAAAGGCGCGCATCAGCGCGGGGCGGCAGGCGATGTCCTCGGGTAAACCGTGGTAGAGCGCGTAAAGGTGAGAGGCGTGCCTGTGTTCGTAGCGATCTTCGAGGCGCGGATCACCCCATTCGGCGACGGCGCCGTCAGCGTTGATCCGGTAGTCGGGCAGACGCGAAAGAATAGACTCCCAAGCGCTCCAGCGTTCGCGATGTAGGTTTTCAGCGCGGCAGCACTCAAGGAGATTGGTGAACAGCTCTCGCACCGCAGCGTGGTCCATCGTGGCGTCCGTGCAGGCTTGCGAGCCGGTGGAAGGCGAGTCGTTCTCCGGCGAGTAGGAGGGCGAGAAGTGTAGTAGTCCGTCGGGGCCGGGTTGCAGGAAATCTTCGTGGAACGCAGCGGCCTCGAGCAGGAAGGGCAGGCAACGGTGCAGTAGAAAATCACGGTCTCCGGTGTGCAACCAATAGTCGTGGAAGTAACGGGCGTTCCAGGCGGCCCCCGCGGTCCAAAAGGGCATCGGCCAGATCTGGCAAAAATGATTAAGCAATCCGTGCGAGCTCGTGCGGGAAGGAATCAGAATACCCCGCGCCCCGTAAAGCCGGCGCGCGTTCTCGCGATAGTCGGGGAGCTGGGATTCTAGGTAGGCGAAGAACCCCTCCATCGCCTCCGGCAAATTGCCCGCGAGGTGCCCGTCGATCGCGCACTGGAGGTTTCCATTTTGAGTGTAGTCACTGGACCACGATGGCTCCCAAGTGCCGCTCCACACTCCCTGCAGGGTAGGCGGAAAATGTTTGCCGCTGGAGCAGAGCGCGAGGTGACGGCAGGCGTAGAACACTTTTTCCATCAGCGCTGGATTCATCGCGCCGACGTGCGATTTCTGGAAAAGCCGCTCCGTCGGCAGCCGATGGTCGGCAGCCAAGCCGCCAAGCCGGAGTTGCACGCGATCGAAAAGAATTTGGTGGGCAGAGCGGTGCCGAGCCAGAAGGGACGAAAAATTCGGCTCGAGGGCGGAAAGGTCGTCGCGAAGGCGTGATATTTCCGCGGAATCTCGGCTGATTTCGGTGCGCACTAGGACCAATACCTCGTCGGCGTCGGTGACGTGAATCGTGTTTTGATCAACGCGAACGGAGCCGCCGCGAACGACTACGCGACCCAGCGTTCGGCAACTCCGGACGCTACCTGGCCATTGCGGGGTGTAGGTCTGCCGGCACTCGATCCAGCCGGGCATCGCGTGCGAGGCCACACTGGCGATACTATTCGGCGGATTAGGACCCGCGAGCTGGGCTAGTGCATCGTGCGGCGCCAGTTCGAGCGCGACGCCGACCTTGCCGACGGGTCCGGTGATTCGGATGACCACGACGTCGTCGGCGCGCGAGACGAAGACCTCGCGACGATGCCTGCCAGCCTGATCTGTCCAAATCGTATTGGCTTTCCCGGTTAAGAAGTCGAGTCCGCGCAGGTAGTCGTGGCAAAGACCGTTATCCTCGTGCCGAAGACGGAGAAAACCGGCGGGCACGAAGGGATCGGTCCAGCGTTTTTCCGCGCCATAACCATCGTCGGCGGAGGCGGCAAGAAGCCGATCGGCGGCAGCCTGAAATTGCCCTGCTGCGAGGAGGGCTCGGAGTTCGCTTAGGCTAGCGGACTGGTTTGGAGGCGAAATCGGTGGGTTCAGGGGGAGAAAGAGCCCTGCGCGATTAACGACGATGATCTCGTCCAGCGGTCGGCCCAGCACAAGTGCGCCGTGCTCGCCATTGCCGCAAGTGAGAGCGGTTTCCCAAGACCAGGAAGGAGTCTCGCTCACCATGCCGCGCGTCACATCCGAGATGCCGAGTTCGGCAAAGTGTGCGTCCGTGATGAGCGCGGGCGGCAAAGGCTGCACGAGATCGGCGCGATAGAGGCGGGCACCGTCGGCACCGCGGCTGCCGCCGTCGCCAACCACCGAGTCCTTGCGCATCTCCCGACCTTGCAGGCGCTGGGCGTCGCCGTCTACGCGGCGTTCATGCCCCAGAGTGGGCGCGGGACCGGGGCTCCAAGCCAGAATATCTTCCCAGACCGGCTCGTAGCCTGAGAAAAAACGCTGCAAATCCTGAATACTCCAAGCTCGGGGAACGACGACCACGCGACCTAGGTCACCACAAAAAGCCGCTGTGCAACCGGCGAGGCGCGGGCCACCGATCGTGAGAGTGTCTAGATCAATTCCACTTTCGCAAATCGCCAAAGCCGAAGAAGGAGCGGCTATTTCTTCACCCGCCCTTTCAATCACTAGGCGCAGCGTCCAGTGGCCTTTGTCGCGGCTGTAGGTAAGCATAACCCAGCACCACTCGTGGAGCGGTAGGGCGGGCGTAATCAGATCGCCCGCTCCATCGCGGAGCGTGGCTACGACCCGTGCCTGAGTGTTGACTCGGATGGCGGGCACTCCCGGGCGCTCGATATCCCCGTCCAGTAAGCCTGCGTCGCCGCCGGTCGGCGTAGCACCAAGGCGCAATCTAAGCGCGAGGGTCGCCTCATGGGAGCGCAGAGCACCATGAGTGCGAAACAACCACGTGCCATCAAGAGCCAATGGCTGTCTTTTAGACGGAGCGGAAGCGGGACTTTCTTCTAAAAACATAGGGCGGTGAAGTTTGAACTGCGACCGATACAGCCTCGCATGGCGGGCGATTCGAGGCCGTGAGCATAGGCAGCGGACGTGACCGCGCCCATGTAGTTCTGCGCATACGGCATGAGCTTTTAGTCACCGGCGGCGGCGCCGGAATCTCTTTGGCGAAGGCAGATTCTTTCGATGAACCGTCTCTTTTCTTGGGCGAAAATGTTATGACCCGCCGCGAACCAAAGCATTAGGCATATGCGAACACCGCAGTTACGCTAGAACTGGCCGCCGATAAAAATCATATCCAACATGCGCATAAACGCATGCCTGAGAAGCGCAGAATCGGATATAAACCTGCCCATTCATGATAGATACGAACCCAATCCTTGGTTAATTTCTGATCACGGCAGTGCAATCCCCATAACTATGAAACTTACCTCCATTTTTACCCTCCATCCCAGCACGGACCGCAAAGCCTTTACTCTGATCGAACTGCTCACCGTGATCGCGATCATCGGGATTCTGGCCGCTATCATAATTCCTACCGTGGGTAAAGTTCGCTCTTCTGCCAATAACTCCACGTGCAAGTCAAATCTGCGCCAACTTGCCATGGGGGTAATATTGTATGCGGGCGATAACAAAGACCGCATCCCAACCAACCTCTATAAAGGCATCGGTAGCACCTACACGGGCTTGGACCAAGGTGCCTTAGTGAGTTACATCGGGCCCTACCTAGGCAACGGGGCCAAGGTAATTGCCCCCGCATTTATCCGCACGCTTGAATGCCCGTCCCATATGGCCGCGAAAGGCGATCCCTCCAACACTGTCCCAGCTCCGAATTCCAGCTATATGATTCTAAACGGCACAAACTCACCTTTTAACAACGTCAACGGTGTGTCGATGCCTTGGGGCAATTACGGCCCGGCAACTCCCAAGCCGGTGATGACGATTTCCAAGATATCGACCCTTACATTTAGAACGACGCAGAATACTACACAATCGGTTCCCCCATCCATGATTGGTAAGCCAGCCACCCCTTCGACGGCGCTGCTCGCCGTGGACTTTGAATACATTGCCGAGGGAGAGGTGCATGGCAGCGGCACGATGAATGCCAGTTATTTCGATGGAAGCGTCCGCTCCTTAAATCCGCTAACTTGGGAGCGTCGTTGAAAACTCTTTCCGCCGCCTTATCTTCTGCTCCGTTCTATCTGGCTGAAGCTGCAGAAACTCCTTCAGCTCGATGCCGCCCGCCTGCTTCAAGCTAGCCTTGCCACCGCGCGACGGGGCTCCGCAGCGGATTCTCCGTCAGCAGTTTCTGTATCGCGCTAATCGACCCAGCGCTCCGATTCGCGGAAAACTTAAAAGCAATTCGTTACAGGAAAAATCCTCCTCTGTCTTAATACAGCATCGTGCGATTCTAATCCGCCAACCGAGTGCAACCGATCTTGGCTCATTCAGCCAAGGCGTGTTTTAAGAAACTTGTTCAGCGAGATGCGGTGGACGCTTTTTAACACCCGAGGGAATGGTAAGCGTCCATGCCGAATTCGTCGCCGATTTCACGCACCAGCCGGCAGCTTCCCTCGAGCCAAGCAGCCGATTGGTTCATTATAAAGCGCATCAAGACTTGTTACGGCGGCTGGCCAAAAAGCGCATAAAGAGTCGGCTCAGGTGGGCCGGCGTCACATAGCCGACCACCGCCACCGCTTCCGCCGTTCGGACCTCGCTCGTTTCCCCACCCC
>RGVP01000200.1 GCA_010027235.1 bacterium | reverse complement strand
CATCCCGGGCCTTCGCCTGCCTTCGCAGGAGCTCATCTATGGACGTCACGGTACCGCTCGCGACCTCGACATCCACGAGCAAATCGCCGTCATCGACTGCACCAACCTCTTCGGTTGGATGGACTCCTCCACCGTCACCGCCGAGGTCGACACCGACATCGACCCCCGAGCCGAGGTGGCCCTCCTCACCTGGGAGTCCTTCGAGGCGGCCCGCAAGGAAGCCGCGCGAGTGGCCGCGCTGGCGGAGCTCCACCGCATCGCGGAGGAAACCAAGAAGGCCGCAGCCGCCAAGGCCGCGAAGGAAGCCAAGAAGCAAGCCAAGCTCAACGCCACCGCCGTGGCGGCCGAGGTGGAGCTGACCAAGGTGCAACACCTCAAGGGCAAGGTTGTGACCCTCAAGTCGGGCTTCCAGGGCACCCTCTTCTGGTGCGGCATCAAGGCCTACCGCGGGGTCAACTCCGCCCGCATCGGGGTCCGCAATGCCAAGGCCGAGGTCGAGTGGGCCGCGGCGACAGACGTCGTGCAAACCTCCGCCTGAAAGGATATACTGAGGTCATGGAAGAGAACATCACGCTCCCCGAGGTCGACGAATCCGACAGCCCCAGCGCCTTCGCGGCAGCGGCTGCCGCCCGCGAGGCGGCGCGGTTGGCTTCGCGGCCCAACATCGACCACCTCCCCGACGCCATCGCGAAGGACGAGATGGGCGTGTGGCAGCTCCTCGCCCGGCCCGGCGAGAAGGTGATCATCGAGCGCTTCAGCAGCATCCTCGACGGATCCCCGTGGATGGACACCAAGACCTTCGTGGTCGACAGCATCGACGGTGCCACGGGCAACATCTACCTCCACGACATCGAGCTGTGCCGCCAGTCCATGACGAACATCCCCACCGCCCTGAAGTACGGCCACCGTTTCAAGCTTCCCACCGCGCGGATGCCCGACCTCACCAGCAAGCGCAAGCGGGGTCGACCGAAGAAGGTGGTCACCCTCGCCGATCCTCCTCCCGCGGCGGCGACTTCCGGTGAGCCCACGGCCCCCAAGAAGAGGGGTCGACCCAAGGGCTCCAAGAACCGTCCTTCCGACGTGGTGGCCGCCGAGAGGGCAGCGAAGAAGGACGCAAAGAAGCGCGTGAAAAGCCGCGGCTGACGGGATAGGGTGGTCACATGGTGACGCTGAACCTCATCCTCCTCCTCATCACACTCAACTTCTTCGACTGGCTCGAGAAGACCTGAAAGGAGACCCGCATGCTGTTCCTCACCCTCCAGGCAGTATTCGCATCCGGTGCACTGTTCATCATCGCGGGCCTCTTCGGCGACGCTCACAACCAGCCACCCACGGACCTCTCTGACACCACTGACCTCATCGACCGCTGAACCACACGAGGAAGGCACTTACACATGCAACTCTTCGAAATGAAAAAGTACAAGATCGCCATCGACGACTGCGACGACTGCGGCTCCAAGGGTGTGCCCGTGGTCTACGAATACCTCGGCCACGACGCCGGCTACTTCGCCTCCTGCAAGTCCTGCGACCACCACGGCTTCCAGCTGGCCCGCGACGCCACCACAGAATCGTGGCTCACCGGCGGCGACCCGCTGGACTACCTCTCGCCCTGACCCAAAAGCCCTCCTTCCGACCACCCGGTGACCGTCTGGTGACCTTTCGGAATCCATCCATAGGACAATCCATTCGGTCAGACAGACGGTCACAGACGGTCACCGGGTCCCATCGAAAAAAGTTAAGTTTCCTCATGAAAACTTTCATGCCCCGTGATAGGGTAAACACATGGACGGAAACAACCTCCCCCACTTCGAAACCGCAACCCTCGACCTCTGCGAGGAAACCCACCTCGCCCGAGCCTCCGAACTCCTCGGAACCACCGACCTCAAAGTTTCCTGTCCCTCGGAATCCGAGGATGACTTCGACATGGACAGGATCTCCCTCCCCGAGGGAGAAGGAGGGACCTTCTACCTCGGAACCCTCGATGGACACCTCACGATTGCTTCCATCAACCACTTCGGATGTCAAATCGTCTTTGCAAGGACCCAGGATATCACCTGAGGGTCCAAAGTTCACGGAAAAAAGGGGGACCCCAAAAGGGTCCCCCAGCCCGTGACAAGTCGACACACGAGTGATAAGGTGGACACATGGACGCACTCACCGATGTCGCCGGGGAGATGATTCCCCTCATCTTCATCATCTTCGTCATCGTGCCCGGCATGGACCTCGCCTGGCAAAAGATCAAGTCCCTCGTGCAAAACTCTCGCTGAAAGGATAGGGTGAAGAACATGAAGAACGAATCCATCTACGAGATCGCTTACATGGAAGCCAACCAATCCGAAGTCGAGAAGCTCGACCTCGCCAATCTGTCAGTGGAATACCGTCGAACGCTGCTCGACAGCATGACGGAGTCCCTGCGTACCGCCACGGATCCTCTCGACATCCGGGCGTTCGAGATCGGCATCGCGAATCTGAAGAAGCTCGACATCTCCCCAGGCCAGATGCTCTGCGTGCTCGAGCTCATGGACCTCTACCCGAGGCGCGCCGAGTCCAAGCTGGACTTCGACGACATGCTCTTCAACGCATTCAACGCCAAAGCATGCCCGGGGGACACCTTCACGGTGGTCGAACGCTCGGAGCCCCGCTTCCACCGAGACGACACGTGGTACAAGGTGATCGCGCCCAACGGCTCGGAGGCCTGGGTGATGGCCTGCCACTGCGGCGTCTTCTACGAACCCATCTGACCCCGTGAAAAGTCGCGGCTGAAAGGATAAGGTGAAGCACATGAAGAACGACGCCAACTTCAACCGCTACCTCGCCCTGGTCGCCGCGGTCGACGCCTTCAACGTGCTCCTGTTCGTCGCCAAGGTGGCCGCCATCGGCTACGTCATCCACCTCATCATTCACTGATGCTTTCCTCGTGACAACCTCAACCCGAGGTGATAAGGTAGAACCATGGAAGCCATCAAGGTTGGAGACCTGGTCGAGGAGGTTGGGACCGACAGCGGCACGTGGCTCGTCGTCGAGGTCTACAAGAACACGCTCCGGAAGGCCTTTGCCGCAAAGCTGGCGCTGCCTGGCAACCCCCAGTGCACCACCCACGTGCCCACCGAGAAGCTGAAGCTGAAAGGATATACTGTATCCATGGAAGCCACTCCCGAACAGGCCGCCCTCGCCGAAAGCTACACCGGTTGGTGTTTCACCGAGCTCAAGGCCGAGGAACAGGCCACCGTCCGAACGCTGATGGACCTCGGTTTGCTCAAGACCGTGTGGGAACCGCTGTCGGGTGGCCGCCGGATCATCATCGCCATCTGGTCAAAAATCGACCAAATCCTGGTGCAATCCTCCCGCTGAAAGGATATACTAGGACCATGAAGAGCACCTCTTCCAAAGCCACCCAGCTCCTCGAGCTTCTCCGTTCGGGGAACTACACCAACCAACAGTTCTGGTTCATCCAGGACATCCTCAACCTCACCCCCTCTCGGGACTGGGACGACACGATGGTCCGCCTGCAGGCGGCTTGGTGTGACGAGGAGGAACGCCGCATCGCCTCAGGCACCCACACCGGACCTGACTTCGAGGCCCACAACGGTCGCTTTTGGGCCTGAAAACAACGCTCAGCACCACCAAAAAAAATCACCACGGAACCGGTGCAATCCTCCC
>RGVP01000199.1 GCA_010027235.1 bacterium | reverse complement strand
ATCGAGATTAGCGACTGGCTCGCTACTTTCACCGCCCGCCCCTTGGTCTGGCGTTTATCCGGCGCCGACCGGGTAAAGGATCTGATCGTCGCCAACTACGGCGTCGGCGGCGGCTCGCTCGAGGACGAACTCGAGGCCCTCGATGTCACCGTCAACCCCACCGAAGCCGAAGCCGACGAGGACGCGGCCGTGGTGCGCTTCGTGACCGATGTCATTGCCCAGGGCATCGCCGACCAAGGCACCGACATCCATTTCGAGCCCCAAGAGGAGGCCCTTCGCATTCGTTACCGCATCGACGGTCTGCTCGTCCCCGTGCCCGTCCCCGATAACCTCCGCCGCTTTCAGGACGCCATCATCTCGCGCCTCAAAATCATGGCGCGGCTCAACATCTCCGAAAAGCGCCTGCCGCAGGACGGCCGTATCAACTTCAAGTCCGGCACCACCGCGCTGGATATCCGCGTCTCCACCTTCCCCACCCTCTACGGCGAATCCATCTCCCTCCGCCTCCTGAATCAGAAAAAAGAGGCCTACACCATGGATCGCCTCGGCATGTCGCCCGAGGAGCAAAAAGTGATCACGAAGGTCCTCGATTACCCCCACGGTATCATTCTGGTCACCGGTCCCACCGGCTCCGGTAAGTCGACCTCGTTGAACGCCTTCCTGCGCAAGATCAACTCCCCCGATCTCCGCATCGTGACCATCGAGGACCCCGTAGAATACGAGGTGCCCGGCGCCAACCAGATGCAGACCCGCGCCGAGATCGGCCTTACCTTCGCCTCCGCCCTCCGCTCCGTCCTCCGCCAAGACCCTGACGTCATCATGGTGGGTGAAATCCGCGACCTCGAAACCGCCGAGATCGCGATCCGCGCATCCCTCACCGGTCACTTGGTGTTCTCCACCCTCCACACCAACGACGCCCCCGGCGCCATCACGCGCCTTATCGACATGGGCGTGGAGCCCTTCCTCGTCGCCTCCGCCGTGGAGCTGGTCATCGCCCAGCGCCTCGTCCGCCGCCTCTGCCCCGCCTGCACCAAGCCGCATCCGGTCGAGCGCGAGCGCCTCCAGGCCGACCTCGTCGCCCTCCACCTCCCTGCCGCCCTCGCCGACGGCGTCACCCAGCTCAATGCACCTGTAGGCTGCCGTGCCTGCCGTGGCACCGGCTACCGCGGCCGCGTCGGCATCTTCGAGATCCTACACCCGAAGCCGCTCCACGACCTTATCGTGAAACGCGAGTCCGGTCGCGCCCTCACCGATCAGGCCATCGCCAACGGCATGACCACCCTGTCAGAATCCGGCTGGGACCGCGTCCGCGGCGGCCAGACCACCTTCGACGAACTCCTCCGCGCCCTGAGCACGACCGATTGAGCTTCGCTCAAGCGGAATGACCGATGCCCTCCTTCACCTACACTGCCCGCGACAAGTCTGGCGCTACCTCCAGTGGCGTCCTAGATGCCCCCAGCCGTCGCGACGCGCTCCGCCGCCTGCAGACGCGGGGTCTTCAGCCTACGCAGTTGACCGAGTCCACCGGAGCCAAACCCGCCCGCGCCAGCCGATCGGGCACCGCGGGCCACAGTGCCGCCAGTGCCCCCGCCAAGGCTCTCCCCGCCTCCAAAACCACGCCCACCGCGAAGGAGCGCCTGCCCTTCATGGAGTCCTTGGCCGACCTGATCCGCGGCGGCCTGTCCGCTGGCGAAGCCGTCCGCTTGCTCTCCGTGCGCGTCTCCCAGCCCCGCCTGCGCTCCCTTTGCGCCTCGCTCTGGTCGAGCCTAAGCGAAGGCCAAACCCTCTCCGCCGCCCTCGGCCAGTTTCCACAGGTCTTTGACGGCCAGACCATCAACCTCGTCGCCGCGGGTGAGGCCACCGGTAATCTTCGCGATGTCCTCGATCGCCTGATCACTCACTTCACCGAGCAAAAAGAGCTGCGCTCCAAACTCGCCGCCGCCTTGGCCTACCCTGTCTTCGTCTGCTTCCTGGCCGGTGGCGTCATCCTGTTTTTCCTCTTTTTCCTCCTGCCGCGCCTAAAGGGCCTGCTCACCTCGCTCGGCGGTGAGTTGCCCTGGGCGACCAAGCTGCTGGTGAATAGTTCGGAGTTCCTGCTCCGCTACGGCATTATCGCCATCATCGCCTTGGTCGTGGGCGTTATTTTCCTCACCCAGTCGCGTCGCACCGCCGCTGGCCGTCTCGCGACGGACGCTCTCGCGCTGCGCCTGCCGGTCCTCAGCGGCTTCGCCATCCGCGGCACCGTGCTTAACTTTGCCCATACCCTCGCCGTCCTGCTCGAAAACGGCATCACCACCGCCGAGGCCCTGCGCCTCGCCGAGCGCACCGTGGCCAACGAGGCGCTCCGCGCCCGCTTCCAGGAGGCAACCAATCGTGTCCTGGAGGGCGAGGCCCTTTCCACCGCGCTCGGTCGCACCGGCATTTTCGAGCCACTCCTGCTCGACCGCCTATCCGTCTCCGAACAAACCGGCAGCCTCGCACCCGGCCTGCGCGACATCGCCCGCACCTGCCGCGCCCAGCTGGACAAGTTCCTCAACACCTTCACCACCTCGATCAGCGCCGGCGTGCTCGTGGCCGCCTTCAGCTTCGTGGCTTTTATCGCCTACGCGATCGTGAGCGCGGTGTTCAAAGTCAGCAGCAGCTTCCGCTTCTAGGGCCCAGCCCGCCTCACCCCGCCCGCGCCCAGGCTGGCGGTTGGTAATGAAAATCCGGGGTGGTCGCGAATTCCTGCATGGGCAGGTGAAAAACCGGCGTGGTCGCGGGCGACATGGGCGGCACGATCCAGTCCCACCGCGCCGAGACGTCGCGCCCTGCCGTTTGTTCGCGCTCGCAAAATTTCATGAACTCGGCCGAGGCCGCATGGTGATCGACCAGCTTCACCCCGGCGGCCGCGTAGGAGTGCAAAACTGCCTCATTGAGCGTGAGCAGCGCCCGGTCCTGCCAGAGAGTCCGCGCCGAGCGCCGGTCCAGCCCCATCCGCTCCGCCACCACCGGCAGCAGGTTGTAACGGTCGGCATCGGCCAGATTCCGCGCGCCAATCTCCGTGCCCATATACCAACCATTAAAGGGTGCCGCCGGATAATCCGTGGCCGCCGCATGAAAACACATGTCGGCGATCACCGGCACCGCATACCAACGCAGCCCGAGTTGCTCGAACCATGGGAATTCAGGGTGACTCAATACGACCTCGCGGACCAAACCTTCCTCCAGCGGGAAAAGCTGCGGCCGTCCGTCCAGCCCCGCGATGATCCAAGGTAACAGATCGAACCGCCCGCGCACTGCGGGAGGCCGCCAACCCAGCTCGAGCGCGTGATCGGTTAAAACGACATTCTTCGGATCACCGAGAATTGCCCCGCCCGCGCCCCGGTAGCGTCAGCAGAGAGCGCACCGTGCCGTCCCCCTGCGCCGCCAAAAGATGTTCGCGCAAAGCCTCCGCGATCCGCGCCGCCTCGGTGACCTCCCGCCGATCGCGGACCTCCAGACTGCGCCAATGCAGTCGGCCGATGCAGCGCGCATGGTTCCGCCAGGCCACCCGGCCCGCCCAGCGCAACTCGTCCGCATCCAGCGGGGCCGGCCGCCCTGCCTCCACCGCCGCCACACAGGCCGCTAACCGCTCCGGCGGTATTTTTCCGCCGTGCGCCTCCGCCAGAAAAGCATACTCGTCCGGCGCGCCTATTCCCGGCGGGACAGGCTGGGCAAGGGCGGCGGTATGAAAGGGG
>RGVP01000198.1 GCA_010027235.1 bacterium | reverse complement strand
GCCGCGGGCTTCGCGCAGTTGCTTCAGCCATAGGCCGGCTTCCTGACGGAGGCGCCTTACACTTTCTCCGCCATTATGCTGGGGGTGGGCGTACATTTTTTTTGTATCCGCTTAGAGGGGTTCGCTAATTCGCAATGTATGGCTGGTTTATGGGGGTGTCCAGTGAATTCCTAACGGGTCAAGGAATAATTTATACGCCGATTTTAAGCCCTTTGGGGCGGTCGGCATCGAAGGGGGTGGGAGCCATCAATATGTTTAGGAGATTAATGTATTTTACATGATCGAATAAGGGCCGGGTTTGATTCATGATAGCGTCTATTTGATTTGAGGCTTCAACGGCTGCTCAGATGCTGTTGATAGATATGTTTTGCGGCGGAGCGGTTTTTGCTGGGGTGGTTACAGGCTGCTGGGTGATGCGGGCCTACAAACGAAAAGAGCCGGCCCTTGCGGGGCCGGCTCCGGTTCGTCTCTCCCTACTGGGGAGGGGTGGTTTGTTTAGATGAAGGAGAAGTCCGAAGACGCCAGGGTACCGGTGATGCCGGTGATGTTGATCACCAGATCATCGAGGCCCTGGAAGCCAATATCGGCGTCGTTGATGACCAGGTAGCTGCCAGCGGCGGCGCCGTTAGCAAAGTTGATGACCTGGGCGACGGTGGCTGTACCGCCCCCGTTCGATCCAGTCAGGGCGGCCAGGGAGACGCCCATGGCCACATAAACATCTTCGATCGAGTTGACAGTCGTTGCAGAGGAGATAGCCGTGCCCAGTACAACGGCGTTGGTACCCAGGTTAGCGCCGGACGCGAAGGTAATACCATCAAGGATGGCACCAGCGCCGGCGTTGCCCGTCACGACGAAGGTGATCTTATCAGTACCGGCCACAAAATCGGTGATCTGGTCCACATTGGCCGCAGTCGCCGAAACGTTTTCCGCCTTCAGGCCGTAACGGAAGCTGTCCACACCTGCACCACCGGTGAGGACGTCGCGGCCAGCGTTACCAGTGATGGCATCGTTACCGGCATCGCCGGAGATGACGTCGTTGCCAGCCCCGCCCGCGAGTTTATCGGCACCTGCACCACCAACGATCGTGTCGATCGCGTCGTTACCGGTCAGCACGTCGTCACCCGCACCGCCGGTGATCGACACAGCCGCCGCGGCAGTCGTGTTCGCGGAGGTAAAGGTCACCGCCAGGTTGGCCGTCGTGTCAGCCGTACCATTGGCAATCACGCCGCTCGCGTCGAACTTGGTGACGGCGGTGTTGCTGTTGGTCAGGTTCAGACCATTATTGCCCGACACATTGATGGTCTTCGCGGCAGTGGCCGCCAAGGTCAGGGTGTTGATCGCAGCGGCGCTACCCTTCGAGGCAGCATCAGCCGCAGAGATGTTGATCGTCTCCACATCTGCAACAGTGACCGTGCCCGCGGCCAGCAGGGTGGACTTGCTCAGATTGATGTTGAACACGTCCGAGCCGGAGAGCGCTGCGTTGAGGATGTTAGCAGCGTAGCTGCCGCCGTTCGCGTTGGCAGTCAGCGTCAGCGTGCCACCAGAGGTGTAGCCGTTGATCACGCCCGCACCCGTAGCGCCGCCAGCCGAAACCGAGTTCACGCCGTTGATGCCAGCGAGGTTGATGGTATTGCCCGCCAGAGCGGAGAGCTTCAACACCTCGAAGCCGCTGAAGGTGTTGTTGAAAGCGATGGTACCGCTCGCAGTCGCGGCATCACCACCCGACATCACGATCGTGTCGTTGCCGTCGCCGGCCACAACCGAGCCGCCGGTGGCCGCCGCGCCGCCATAGTTCACGGTGTCATTACCACCGCCCATGGTGATGGCCTTCTTGAAGCCAGTCGTGAGGGTGATGGTGTCAGCACCAGCGCCGCCGGTGAAGGTCACGCCAGTCGCGAGGGCGCTACCAAAGGTTGCACCTGCGGTGTTGGTAACGTTGATCGCTTCCAGCACGCCAACGGTCGCCGCCGTCACCTCAACTGCAGAACTGCCCGAGACGTTCAGCGTCTTAGCGCCGCCAGCCACCAACGAAGCGACCTTCGAGGCGGCCGTGTTGCCGGCAATGTTCAGCGTCACGATGTCGTTGTCGATGGTGACAGCGCCCGAGGTGGTCACGCCGTTGAGGTTGACTGCCAGCGCCGTATTGGCGGCGGTGGTCAGCGCGCCGAGAGTGCCGGCATTGACCGAGGTGCCAGTGCCCGCGAGGTTCAAGGTGGTCAGCGCGCCAGAGTTCACGGTGGCCGCGCCGAAGTTTTCCAGCGTGGCTGTCGTGATCGTGCCCGCTGCGGTGGTGGAGGCCGCGTTCACGTCGGTGATGTTCACGTCGCCAGCGGTCACGCCGGCATCGCCGGCCGTTTGGGCCTGGCCCTGGACTAAGGTCGCTGCCGCGGGATCTACGTTAGTGGGAAAAGCTGCAGAGAGGACGATATCGTCGACATTGCTAGTGGCGCTCACGGAGGTAAAAGTGTTCGTTGAGCCAGTCGCAGTAGACACAGTCCAGAGTGCGGTCCCCGGGACCGTCCGGGTCAAGCCGGTCACTGTGCCACCGCCAGCAACACTCGCAACTTGCGCGGCAGTAGCCGGACCGGTAGAAGTAACCGTGAAACCACCAGCCGTTTGAGTTCCAGCTTGCGTGAATGCCCGCCAGGTGACGATAGCGGTCTCAGCAGCAGAGCTTGTGCCTGGGGTAATAACCGCTGTGGGGGCAGTAGCAGGATCCGTCACGGTTACACCAACCACAATATCGGTGACATTCGAATTCGCCGTCGTGCTGGTAAACTTCGTTTGCCCAGTTGAGGAGGCGGTACCCACGGTCCAGAGTGGTGTCGGCACGCTCGTGCGGGTCAAGCCGGTCACGGTGCCACCGGCCGCAACGGCCGCAACGTCTGCGGCAGCAGCCGGACCGGTAGAAGTAACCGTGACACCGCCAACCGTCTGAGAGCCGGGGGAAACGAAATTTTGCCACTGGACAAGAGCGGTCTCAGTAACGTTAGTGAGGCCTGTCGCAGCGACAGTTGCCGACTGCTTCACGGTAGCGGCCGTTGTCGTCGTGGTGCCCACAATGTTGACGGTGCCCTGGGTCACAGTCGTCCCGAAGAGATCACTATTCGTTGCAGTCGTGGTCGACGAAACGACAGTGCCGCCCTTGATATCAATCGCGCCGCCAGTAAGGTTACCAGCGCCAGAGATCGTCTCTGCAACGGTCACAGTGCCGACGGGAGCAGTCGTCCCACCAACCGCAATCGTTCCGGTCGTTGTGCCGGTGGCGACCACGGACACGTTCTGGCCACCATTCACGGCGACCGCTGTTGCGGCATGCTCGGAGGTGATCACGTTGACCGATGTGGTCGCAGCGGCAGTCACGTTGGCTGCACCAACGCCAGTCGTCTTCAGGGCCGTCAGGCCGGAGAAGCCAGCACCGCCGGTGACGGTGTTGATTGTGACGCCAACGCCGCTGGTCACGTTCACATTCTCAACGCTGCTCACGGTCACACCCACGGGCACACCGGCGAAAGCAACGGTCTGAGTGATGTTCAGCGTGTCGGTGCCCGCACCACCATTGATCGAATCGCCGACCGTGAGTGTTGCAGCCGCGGCTTCGGCAGCGATGAAGGTGTCGTTGTTGGCCGTGCCCGTCAGGGAATCCGCACCGGTAGTGAGCGCTCAGACTCGGAGCATCTAAAAAGCGATTCTCCACAGATGGTTAGGGGCGCCAATCGCA
>RGVP01000197.1 GCA_010027235.1 bacterium | reverse complement strand
TTTGCTGGCGGCATGGAACAACCGAGTTTGAACGACGCGACGACGACGGTAGGCGAGATCAAGGCTAGGGTGCTTGCCTTTGCTCGGGAGCGGGACTGGGAGCAGTTTCACGCGCCTAAAAACCTCAGCATGGCGCTCGCGGCTGAGGCGGGGGAGCTCATGGAACATTTCCTATGGGATACGCCCGCGACGTCACGCACCAAAGCCGTGGATGATCCAGTTCGGCGGGCGAAGATCGAGGAAGAGTTGGCCGACGTAGTCATCTACGCGCTGGAGTTCGCCAACATGACCGGGATCGACGTGGCGGCGGCTATCCAGCGCAAGATGGCGCACAACGCTGAAAAATACCCGGTGGCCAAGGCCAAGGGGCGCAGCGCCAAGTATGACGAGTTGTGAGGCCCCTTACTTGCCGTGGCCGGGGATGGCGGCAGGGTAGGCGACGCGGCCGTGAAGCATGCTCAGAAGAGTGTGGGCGAAGCTATCTTTGATCTTGGTTAACTCGGCGAAGGTCAGGGGTGACTCGTCGAGTTGGCCGTCGGCTAAGCGGTCGCGCACGATTTTCTCGATCACTTCGCCAAGGTGCTGAGGGGTGGCCTTCGCGAGGCTGCGGGCGGCGGCCTCAATGCCGTCGGCGAGGTGAATAATGGCGCTCTCCTTGAAACGGGGCAGAGGGCCGTCGTAGCGGTAGGTTTGCTCGGGTAGGTGGGCGGCGACGCTATCCGATGCAGGTGCGGTGGAAACGCCGAGCAGGGGAGGGAGTGTCGCGGTGCCTGGGCTGCGCAGGGCCTGAAGGGCGCGGTGGTAGAAATAGCGGATCAGGGTGGTGCCGTGGTGCTGTTGGATCACGTCGATCACAGGGCGCGGCAACTTGTGGCGCAGGGCGAGGTCCACGCCATCCTTCACGTGGGCTTTGATGATCAGGGCGGAGAGGGACGGGCTGGCGTCGTCGTGAGGGTTCTGACCATCCGACTGGTTTTCGGTGAAATAATGCGGTTTGGCGGTTTTCCCGATGTCGTGGAAAAGGGCGCACACCCGGGCGAGGAGGGGATTAGCACCGATCGCAGCGGCGGCGTTTTCCGAAAGTTGGGCGACGACTAGCGAGTGGTGGTAGGTGCCGGGGGCTTCCAGCTGCATCAGGCGCAGGAGGGGATGGTTAAAGTCGGTTAACTCCAGCAGAGTGATGTCGGTGGTGCGTTTGAAGACATTCTCAAGGAAAGGTAATAGGCCGACGACGAGCACGCCGCAAAGCAGGGCGGCGGCGAGGCCGGCCAGCATCTGCTTGGCGACGGCGAGGAGGGGCAGTCGATCGGCCAAGCCGAGCAGGGCGACGCCGGCGGCGAGGGTGACGCCGGCGTTCAGGGTGGCGCGGAGGATACGGTTGCGGTGGCGGGTTTGCTGGACGCCCTGGATGGCGACCAGGGAGGCGAGGAACTCGAGCACCAGCAGGTCGAGGCGCCCCCCCCAGATCACTGAGGTGAAGATCGAAAGAAACAGCGCCATAAAAATTGCTGAGCCGGCGTCGATCAACAAGGCGACGATCAGGGGCGCGATCAAGACGGGCGCCAGGTAGGGGAGGAGGGTCGCGGCGGTGGTGTGCTCCAGAAAGACGTCGAGTGCGCCGAGAGAGTAGGTGGCCCGCACAAGGGCGAGATTGATTAGGACGACGAGCGCGAGCAGAGCCAGGCGGGAATTTGATTGAAGGGTCTCGGGGTCCTCGAGGCGGATATAGATCAGTGAGGCGGCAAGCATGGCGAGGACCAGCAAGATGCGGCCGGAGAGACGCAGGCTCTCGTCGATCGGCGAGGTGGTGGCGGCGAGGGCGCGGCGATGAGCCTCGAGCATTTCGAAGCGGTCGGTCGTCACACGGGTGTCGGGCTCGATGATCGATTGCCCTCGTTCCACGTTTACTACGATGGGGTGCAAATTGCGAACGGCCTCGACCTCGCGGGCGAGGGAGGCTTCGCGGTCGAAGGCGAGGTTAGGCACGACGCCGTCGCGCAGGATGCGATAGAGCGCGGAGCCACGAGCGCGATCGGCTTCCTCGGCGGCGAGGTTCACGCGGAGGTAGGTGAGGGCGTCCTCGAGGGTATCAACTGGGCGGGTGGCGACGCTGCCGTCGGCGCGGACTACCTGAAACATACGCATGCGACCGAGGGCTTCATCGCCGCCCAGATCTTCGGGGTTGGCGATGCCTTGGGTGTGGATGGCACGGAGGATGCCGAGACCGGTCTCGAGCAATTGGCCGCGGGCGGTGGAATTGCGGGTAGGGTCGAGTAGGGCGATGTCCTCGGGGCGGATGCGATAGGGCCCGCGGGCGTTGAACACGGCGACGGACTCGGCGAGGAAAGTAGCGCGCTGAGCACTTTCGAGGGCGGCGTAGGGTTCGAGGGCTTCGAGCAGTTGGTTCAGGTGTGACTCGAAGCGGTGTAGGGGTTCGGGGTCTATGCGGTAGACCGGGGGAATTCGTTCGCGCAGACGTTCTTGGGCGGCGAGAGTTTTTTCCTCACTCTCATAGGAGAAGGAGATGGCAGCGGTGATGCGGACGGGCGCAATCTGGTTGGGCAGGACGGTCAGGGTGCGGTTGGTCACCCCGGCGAAGGACACGAGCACGATGGCGGCCACAGTGGCCATGAATAGTGCCACCGCGACTACACGGGAGGTGTCGAGGCCGGCGGCGAGGCCGAGGCCGGCGGGCGCAGGGGCTTTGCGGCGGCGCAGCGGGGCGGGCGCTAGGGGTGTCGCGGCGGCGAATGCGGCGCGCAGGCGGGCGAGAAAAGTGGCGAGGGAGGACAAGGGTGGAAAGGGGCGTGCGTTACGCTTTGGCCGGCCTGGCGGGGTTCATGGGATTTTGGTAACGCTCATAGGCGTCAATGATCCGCAACACCAAGGGGTGGCGCACGACGTCGGCGGCGCTGAAGTGATGAAACTCGATGCCTTCGATATCGTGTAGGATACGCTGGACCTCGAGCAGGCCGGACTGTTTGGCGCGGGGCAGGTCGATCTGGGTGATGTCGCCGGTCACGACCATGCGAGAGTCTTCGCCGAGACGGGTGAGGAACATCATCATCTGCTCCGGCGTGGTGTTTTGAGCCTCGTCGAGGATGATGAAACTGCGGCTCAGGGTGCGACCGCGCATGTAGGCTAGCGGGGCGACCTCGATCACGCCCCTCTCCGTGAGTTTGGTGACGTCGCCAGCGTCGATCATATCGCCCATGGCGTCGTAAAGGGGACGCAGGTAGGGGAGGATTTTTTCGTTTAGGTCGCCGGGCAGGAAGCCGAGGGCTTCGCCGGCCTCGACGGCTGGGCGGGTGAGGATGATACGCTCGACCTGATTTTTCAGCAGGGCGTTCACAGCGGCGGCCATGGCGAGGTAGGTTTTGCCGGTTCCGGCGGGACCGATACCGAATACTAGCGGGTGGCGGAGTATGGCTTGGAGATAGAGTTTTTGGCCAAGGGTTTTGGGTATGATCGTCTTTCGCTGGGTGGCTACGACCAAGGGGTTGGTGAACAAGGCGCGCAGATCGGCGGCCTCCCCGCGGGCGATGCCCTCGGCAAAGCGCAGGAAATCGGGGGTGCGGATGGCTAGGCCTTGGGTGCGGGCCTCATTTAATAGAGCGAAGAGGGTTTCAGCGGCGACCAGGCGTTCGGCCTCTCCGTCGAGGCGCAGCCAGTCGTCACGGGAAATCAGGGTAACGCCCAGCAGGCGCTCGGCGGCCGCGAGATTTTCCGGCCGACCGGCGTAGAGTTGGTTCAGGTGGCGGGCGGAGGGAAAGTGGAGG
>RGVP01000196.1 GCA_010027235.1 bacterium | reverse complement strand
TATGAATCACAGATCAGGGCCGTGCCGGAAGCTCTATTCGCGATTCTACCCTTGCCGGCACCGCTCTAGTGATTTCAGGGGAGAAAAATGGTGCTGCCAGAGAGGATTGAACTCTCGACCTCTCCCTTACCAAGGGAGTGCTCTACCACTGAGCTACGGCAGCGCACCATGGAGTTTCGACTAGCTTTTTGCCGATGACGGCGCAACCCCACCCGGCGGGGAAACTGTCATGGGATGGTCTGGTCAGGGCGCGGATCGCGATGCGCCAGGGATAGAAAAGGCCGCGGAGGTTACCCTCCGCGGCCGGATATCAGGACAAGGAAAGGATCAGCGCGAGACTTCTTCCGCGTTGATGTCGTTGTCCTTGCTTTCCCGCACAAACAGGATGCCGATCACCGCGCAGGCCACGGCGATGACGATGGGGTACCACAGGCCGTAATACACATCACCGGTCTGCGCGATCATGGCGAAGGCGGTGGCCGGCATCAGCCCGCCGAACCAGCCATTGCCGATGTGATAGGGCAGCGACATCGAGGTGTAGCGAATGCGGCGTAGACCATGGTCACGTAGATCACCAACAGGGTCAGGATGCCGATCAACACGGCGGGCTGTTCGCGGAAGATATCAAATGGGCCGGACATCTTCACCACTGTGGGGTTGGCCGCGACGGGGTAGCCCACCGCGGTGAGCGCCGCCGCCAGGTCGCGCCGGAAGTTCGGGTTGTTAGTGGCGTTGACAGGCGGCTGGTTGCCGACCGTCACCGTCACCGCGTCACCCGGCGTATTTTCGACGCGGTAGTTGACTGAGGCGCGGGCGAGTGCCGCCTTGGTCACGTCGCATGGCTGGGTGAAGGAGACGGTATTGGTCGGGTTGAACTGGAAGGAGCAACCGGCCGTATCAGCGCGCACCACCACCGAAATATTGGCATGGGCGGCGGAGAGCGCCGGATTGGCCTCCGCGCTCATCAGCTTGAAGAGCGGGAAATAGGTGACGGCAGCGAGCAGCATGCCGCCGATGATGATCGGCTTGCGGCCGATCTTGTCCGACAGCCAGCCGAAGAGCACGAAGCCACCCGAGCCCAGCACCAAGCTCCAGGCGATGAGCATATTGGTGGTGAAGCCATCCACCTTCAACACCGAGCCGAGGAAGAACAGCGCGTAGAACTGGCCAGTGTACCAGACCACTGCCTGGCCCATGACAAGGCCGAGCAATGCGAGCAGCGCGATCTTCGCGTTCTTCCACTGGCCGAAGGCCTCGCCCAGTGGCGCCTTTGAGCGAGTGCCCTCGTCCTTCATCTTCTGGAAGGCAGGGCTCTCGTTCATCGAGAGGCGGATATAGACTGAGATGGCGAGCAGGAAGGCCGAGAGCAGGAAGGGAACGCGCCAGCCCCAGGCGGCGAATTCCTGTTCGCCCACAATGCTGCGCACGCTCAGGATCACGATCAGCGACAGGAAGAGGCCGGCGGTCGCGGTGATCTGGATGAAACTGGTGTAAAAGCCGCGGCGGCCCTGCGGCGCGTGCTCGGCCACGTAGGTCGCCGCACCGCCATACTCACCGCCCAGCGCCAAGCCCTGTAGGCAGCGCAGCACGATCAGGATGATGGCGGCCGAAATGCCAATGGTCTCGCTGCTGGGCAGCAGGCCAACCGCGAAGGTGGAGGCGCCCATGATCACGATGGTGACGAGGAAGGTGTATTTGCGGCCCACCAGGTCACCCAGGCGGCCAAACACCAGGGCGCCGAAGGGGCGCACCAGGAAGCCTGCGGCGAAGGCCAGCAAGGCGAAGATGTTGCGCGTTGCCTCAGGATACTGGCTGAAGAACTGCGCGCCGATGATCGCTGCCAGCGAGCCGTAGAGATAAAAATCATACCACTCGAAAACGGTGCCGAGAGAGGAGGCGAGAATGACCTTCTTCTCTTCCTTGGTCATGGGGCGGTTATCCGCCGCCATGCCGGTGGCTGTGGATGGAGATGCCATTAATTTTCGTCCCTCGTTTCCCAGATGGCCGTTTTCACGCGGCGCTTATGGTTTGAAAATGCGCTGATATCGTCCCCTTAGCGTGCTGGGACGCATGTGGAAATGCAATCTGGATAAAAATTGATTTTTTGTTAATTTTTGCCCTGCGTCATAACCAAGCTGCCATCCGGGCAAAGCACGGGGAGCCGTACCAATTTAGCCCAGATTCCATGCGTAGACTGCATTATGGCGGTTTTTTGCCGCGAAGCAACGGGAATTCGCTGCCAGGTGGCGGCCAAGCCGGCGCTACCTGGGCGAGGACGCAATGCCGGCAGACTGAAAAATGTTAAAATTTTTGTTAGATTTACGAACAAGCCCATGCAGTCTCCTGCCCTGGCGGATGGGCCAGGGCCGCTGCAGGCATGGTCGGGTCTTCTCCCAGAGCATCATTCGCTCAAACGGAATGGTTTGAGCGGATGATGCACGACCAACAAAGGCTAGAACCGTTTCACCGTCTTCACTCTCGGCGAAACGGCTCCAGGCGGGAGGCTGCGCTCAACGGTTCCAAGGCGTGGTTTGCCACAATCTGCGATACTCGGCCTCACGATGGGCAAGGCGGGCGAACCAGGCATCATGCGGCTCATAGGCCAGTTCGGAATAACGCTGCTCCAATTGCTGGCGGAATTGCGGGTCCTGCGCCACCACTGCCGTGGCCTCACGCAACCGGGCCAGGATGGGCGCGGGCGTGGCTGCGGGCGCCACAATGCCGCGCTCGGAGGCCATTTGGATATCCAGGCCGAGTTCCTTGAAGGTGGGCACATCGGGCGCGAAACGGCTGCGCGCCGCACCTGCATGCGCCAGAATACGGGTATTCTCGGCATTGGCGGCAGAGGCGCCGAGGTTCAACCCGCTGATATCCACCTGGCGCGAGAGCAGCGCCGTGCGCATCGGCGCATCGCCGGCATAGACCACATTGGTGATCCTGGTGCCGGTGAGCGCCATGAACAGCACCAGCTGCAAATGATCATCGGTGCCCACGCCGGGGCTGGCGAAGGTGAGCGTATCGGGGTTGGCCCGGGCACGGGCGATGATATCGGCCACGCTGCGCAGCGGGCTCTGGGCATGCACCGTCATGGCGGAAGGGTCGGTCACCAGGCTGGCAATGGGGGCGAAATCGGCCAGCTTGAACTGCGCCGCGCGCTCGATGGGGATGGTCAGCAGCCCGGGCATATTGGTGGTGCCCAAGGTCAGGCCATCGGGCCTGGCCCGGGCCACTGCGGCCAGCGCCACCTCACCGCCGGCGCCGGCGCGGTTGGTCACCACGAAGGGCACGCCCAACACGCGCTCCATGGCGGCGCCATAGCTTCTGGCGTCCAGGTCGGTGCCGCCGCCGGGGGCGAAGCCTACCAGGATTTCTATTGGGCGTTCAGGGCGCCAGGGTTGGGCCAGGGCCGGGGTGGCCAGGAGGGCTGGTAGTGCTCTTCTTTTCATGTCGCTCCCTAGGACACTGGGGGAATGAATTCCCCCAGGCCCCCTTCTTTTCTTTTTATCCGTTTTTTGCTCGGTCTTGCTCTAGCCAGGCCATGAGGCGGGTTAGGCCTTCTCGCATTTGCATCTGCGGCTCCCAGTTCAGCACCCGCTTGGCTTCGCCGTGTACAATATCGAAGGCACCGCCAGAGGTCAGCCGCACCTTGCCGGGCGTCTCGCCAATGAATTCCGGCTCGGGGCCGCCACCGGCAATCTCGGTCACCAGGCGCACCAATTCCAGCGTGGAGATCGGGGCGGGGCCGGAGGTGTTCACCGCCACATCGGTCGCCGCCGCCTCAAACGCCGCCGCATTGGCCCGTGCGAGATC
>RGVP01000195.1 GCA_010027235.1 bacterium | reverse complement strand
GATTAAACTTGGTCATCGAGCCCACCAGAACGACGTCTCGGGCGATGCCGGCGTGCGTGCAGAGCTCGGGGGTGAGCATGACGCGGCCGGATTTATCGAAGCTGAATGATAGGGTCTTGCCGAAAAACTCGGCGGCGGCCTCTTGGGCCTCAGCGTCGGAGAGGGATTTTTCCGCGACCCGATCGTAGAGACTCTGGGCCTGCAGCGGAGGCAGGATGCTCAGGAAGCCCTCGAGGGGCACTACGAGGAAAGTTTCGTCTTCCGAGTGCGCAGAACGCCAGGCCGACGGAATCGTGAGACGATTCTTGTCGTCCAAAGTATGCCGGAAAGTGCCGGTATAGAATGGTTTGCCAGGAAGAGACATGGGTTGTCGTGGAATTGTCCTCCACAACGCCCCACTTTCTCCCATTTTGCTCCATTCTCGTCAAGCATTCCCCCAGAAAAACCTTACACTCCAGTGATTGGCGGTAACTGGGCACAGGTGCGGTCGGATTGGCAGGCATGCGCGGCGTGTGCTTGGCAGGCGCGGGGCAGAGCGTTTTTAATCCCCTAAAAACCTAGCCAATAAGCATTAAAAATTAGCCCGGGATAGCCGGCCTGCTTGGCGACGGCATTGGGGGAGCGCGCGGGTGGACTCCGTCGGCCTGGGGGGCCGGGCGGGGCGTTATGGGCAACTACGCGAAACGCTTGCCGACGCCGTGGGTCGTGGTCGGGTAGGGCCCGGATTTCGGGCATCCGCGCTGCGCTACTAAGCTGCCGGGATAACTCCCGGGAAGGGTGAACGAACCCGGCTCAGATCAGGCCCAGCTTCATTTTACCTTCTTCGGAGATCATCGACTGGTTCCACGTGGGTTCCCAAACGATGCGCACTTCGGCCGAGGCGAGGCCGGGGACCAGCAGGAGTTTACCTTTGGCATCTTCGGCGATGGCCGGGCCCATGCCGCAGCCCGGTGCGGTCAGCGTCATCGCGACATCGGCGTGGTAGCCGGCTTCGGCCGAGGTGACATCCAAGGAATATACGAGGCCCAGATCGACGATGTTTACGGGGATCTCGGGGTCGTAGACCTTGCGCAACTGGTTCCACAGGGCCTCGGGGTCGGGTGCGCCGTCGGCCAGGGTGGCGGCCTCCACGGATTGGTCGGTCGCTTGTTCGCCGATGGCGTCGGCATCCTTGGCGTCGATGCGGTAGAGTCCGGTATCTCCCTGCACGGTGTAGGTGCCGCCCAGCACTTGATGGATGAAGACCTTGGCGCCGGCGAAGAGCGTGTGTTTATCTCCGCTGGGTATCTGGGTGACGACGACGTCGCGGGAGAGGAGGCGATCTTTGTTCATGGTAAAGGTTTTGGCGGGCTGGAGCCCAAAGCGAAAGTAGTCTGGGGGGAATGCGATTAAGTTTGATGGCCGGGCCCTTAGGCCAAGCAAAGCAACTGATTTCTCACGTTTCACCATGTCTAAGGCGCTGTCCAATCCTGTGAGCGCTCCGAGGCGAAATTTGTGGGTGGCCCGAAGTAGGCTGGGTGCGTCGATCTGCGGGCTTATGGAGTTAGATTATTTTGTTTAAATTTATATTCCACAGTATTTTAAGTAGAAATCTGCTTGGGTTTAATTTTACTTTTGCGCTTTTGGGAGCGCCATGAGCTTCGGGTGCAGCTGGCTATTGCCTCTGGCTTAGGGCGAGGTTGGGTAGGGGTATGAGCGCGTTGCTCTTTTGCTTCAAACTCTCGGTCCGAGGGCGGTGCGGGTGGGTATTCATCCTAGGGGCGGGTTTTTCCTGCTGCCTCAATGCGGCCGTGTGGATCAAGGGCGGGGATGTCTCCTCGCTTGCCAAGGGCGAAGCCTTGGGCGCGGTTTATCGCACGGCCACCGGCACGCGCGGCGATGCTCTCGCCATCCTCGCGGGCAACGGTATGAATCTCATCCGACTGCGGGTCTGGGTGAGCTCACCCGATGGCTTCCACAACTCCACGGATATTTTGCCCATGGCCCGCCGCGCGAAGGCCCTCGGCCTGCGCCTGCTGCTGACCTTTCATTACTCGGATACCTGGGCCGATCCCGGGCAACAAACCAAGCCCACGGCCTGGGCCAACCTGTCGGCGGCGGAGCTGCGCACGGCGGTTTATGATCACACCTACGCCCTCTGCGCCGCGCTCGCCGCCCAAGGCACACCGGCCGACTACGTGCAGGTGGGCAATGAAATCAACGATGGCATGCTCTGGCCTGAGGGTCGGCTCTCGACCCAAGGCTACGCCTTCAGCGCCCTCGCCCCCTATCTGCAAGTCGGCATCGCCGCCGTGCGCGCGGCATCCCCTGCGACCGCCGTCGTGCTCCACATCGCCCAAGGCGGCAACTGGGATACGGTCCGCTGGTGGTTCGACGGCGTGAAGGGCGCCGGCGTCTCGTGGGACTATATCGGGCTCTCTTATTATCCCTATTGGCACGGCCCGCTTGCCGCACTCGAAAGCACCGTCACCCAGGCGGCGGCTTATTTCCAAAAGCCCGTGCTCATCTGCGAAACCGCCTACCCGTTTACCCTCAATGCCAACGACAGCCAGGGCAACGTCATCGGCCTGAGCACGCAGCTGACCGCGGGCTATGCGGCCACCGCGACGGGGCAGGCCGCGATGCTCCGGGCGATTTTTGACATCCTCGACCGCGTGCCGGCGGGTCGCGGCGCCGGGGTGATTTATTGGGACGCCACTTGGACGGCCCGCACCGGCAATGGCTGGAACAACCTCGACTCCACCTCCGGCAACAATTGGGAAAACCAGGCGCTCTTCGACTACAACGGCCGCGCGCTCGCCGCCCAGACGGTGTTTGCCGAATTGCCGGCGCTAGCCGCGCCTTGTTTCACCCCTCGGGAAATGGCCGATCCCGCAGTCGCGGGAGACCTCGCCGACCCCGATGACGACGGCACCCCGAATCTCCTCGAACTCGCCCTCGCGGCCGACCCCCGCTCGGCGGCCAACCGGCCGGCGGTCACCGCCCAGCCGCTCGGCCTCAATGGCGATACCTACCTAGCGCTCACTTACCGTCGCCCGAACGCGGCCGCTGGGATCGATTATCGCGTTTTTACTGCGACGACGCCGGCCGGTCCTTGGTTGGATAACGCGCTCACCGTCGGCACGCCCGTGCAGGACGGGGCGGGCCAGTGGTGGACCGCCCGCGCCCCGACTCCGCTGGCCTCGGCGGGGTCGCTTCCGGCCACCCAGTTCCTGCGCCTCGGCGTCACGCGCGTGCCGGCGCTCACCCTGCCCTAGGTTGGTTTCGTCGCATTAAGGGGCGTGCGCTTAGCAGGCGCAGGGTCCGCCCAAGCAATCTGCCCGGGTCCGGCTCAGCCCGCGCGGAGGGCGGCGCACACGATGCCGGCGGCCACGGCGGCGTTCAGACTCTCGGCCCCGCCGTGGCGTGGGATGGTGATGCGACGGGTCAGGGCCGCCGCCACGCCGGGCGAGAGGCCGCGCCCTTCGCTGCCGATTACCACCACTGCGGTTTTTAGCGCCGCTAGAGTGTAAACGGGTTCTCCGGCGAGGTCGCAGCCCAGCACCGGCACGCCGGCCGCGGCGGCGCCGGCCAGAGCCGGAGCTAGCGCGGTGGTGACGACGCGCACGCGGGCAAAGGAGCCCATGCTCGCGTTGATCACTTTTTGGGAAAACAGGTCCGCGCTATCGGGTGACAACAGCAGTCGCGCGAAGCCGAACCAGTCGGCGATGCGCAGGAGGGTGCCGACGTTGCCTGGGTCCTGAATGCCGTCCAGCGCGAGGGTCAGGCCTTGATTGAGTTCTTCGGCGTCGAGGCTGGGGCGGGTTAGGCGGCCGATGGCGAACACCTCTGACGGGGTG
>RGVP01000194.1 GCA_010027235.1 bacterium | reverse complement strand
TAGAAAAGTATCGACCATCTGATCTAGACGGCTACGTCTTTACCGACGACCATGCGATTTTGCTGTTGGGTAAAACGACCGACCTAGAAAAGTTCCGCAACCTCGATTAACCAGGCACACAGCGATGGCGCGGCGTCGAAATGAAACGGAACCGTCGGCTGTGGGGGCGGAGCTCACGCGGCAATTTAACGCGAGTCTGGCACAGGCCGCGCTCTATCCGCAACCTGGCGATGCGTTGCCGGCCGTCACGCTGCGATCGCCGGTGCGGCAGCCGAATGTCTTCAGGAAGCGAATCGCCGAGGTTGATGCCGGGGTGAAAGCGGGTGATTGGGTCGTGGTGGAAAACGCGGGCGACCGCCCCATCCAGGTCGGCTCTCACTTCCATTTCTTCGAGACCAACTCCGCCCTGTGCTTCGACCGTGCCGCCGCCCGCGGTTTCCGCCTCAACATCCCCGCCGGCACCGCCGTCCGCTTCGAGGCCGGCGATACTAAACAAGTTGAGCTCGTCGCCCTTGCCGGCACTCGCGAGGTCTGGGGCCTCAACGCCCGCGTTAACGGAAAACTCTAATCTCCGCGCCATGCCTCTCAAACTAACCCGCCGCCAATACGCCGAAATGTTCGGCCCCACCGTGGGCGACCAGGTCCGTCTCGCCGACACCGAGCTCTTTATCCAAGTCGAGCGCGACCTCATCGCTGAAGGCGGAGGCTACGGCAACGAAATCAAATTCGGCGGCGGCAAGGTCATTCGCGATGGCATGGGCCAGTCGTCCACCGCGTCCGACGCCGAGTCGCTCGACCTCGTTATAACCAACGCCGTTATCCTCGATGCTCGGCTCGGCGTCATCAAGGCCGACATCGGTATCAAACACGGCCTCATTGTTGGCATCGGCCACGCCGGCAACCCCGGCATCCAGTCCGGCCTCGGCTCCGTTTTCCCCGATCCCAAGACCGGTAAGAAAAACCCCATGATCGTCGGCGCCTGCACCGAGGTCCTCGCCGGCGAGGGCTGCATCATTACCGCCGGCGGTATCGATACTCATATTCATTTCATATGCCCGCAGCAGATCGAGGAGGCCATCAGTTCCGGCGTCACCACCCTGCTCGGCGGCGGCACCGGCCCCGCCCACGGCACCCTCGCCACCACCTGCACTCCCGGCCGCTGGAATCTTCACCGTATGTTGGAGGCAGCCGAGGCCTACCCGGTTAATCTAGGCTTTCTTGGCAAGGGCAACTGCTCCACTCTCGGTCCCCTCCGTGAACAAATCCTTGCTGGCGCTCTGGGCCTTAAACTCCACGAGGACTGGGGCACCACGCCGGCCGCGATTGATACCTGCCTAGGCGTTGCTGATGAGTTTGATGTTCAGGTTGCCATCCACACCGACACGCTTAACGAGGCCGGCTTCGTGGACGATACCCTCGCCGCCTTCAAGGGCCGAACGATCCACACCTATCATTCCGAAGGTGCCGGCGGCGGCCACGCGCCCGACATCATCCGCGTCTGCGGCGAGGCCAACGTTCTCCCATCCTCCACCAACCCCACCCGTCCCTTCACGGTCAATACCATCGACGAGCATCTCGACATGCTCATGGTCTGCCACCACCTCGACCCCAAGATCCCTGAGGACGTATCTTTTGCGGAATCTCGCATCCGCCCCGAGACTATCGCCGCGGAGGACCGCCTGCACGACTTGGGAGCTATTTCAATGATGTCTTCCGATTCACAGGCCATGGGACGAATCGGTGAAGTTATCTGCCGCACCTGGCAGACCGCGCACAAGATGAAGGTTCAGTTTGGCCGCCTCACCCACCCCTCGCATCCCGCTGCAGATAATTTTCGCGCCCTGCGCTACGTCGCCAAATACACCATCAACCCCGCCCTCACCCACGGCATGGGCCACATCATCGGCTCGGTCGAGGTGGGCAAACTCGCCGACCTCGTGCTGTTCAAACCCGCGCTCTTCGGCGTGAAACCCGAACTCGTGCTTAAAGGCGGCTTCATTAACTGGGCCAACATGGGCGACCCCAACGCGTCCATCCCCACGCCCCAGCCTATGATGTATCGACCCATGTTCGGTGCAACTTCTCGCGGCATCGCCTCGACCGCGCTCACCTTTGTTTCCGCCGCATCTTTACGCGATGGCGGTCTGGGCAACTTGGGTTTAAGACGCCGGCTGGAGGCCGTCACCAGTTGCCGTTCTGTCTCTAAACGTGACATGGTTCTTAACGATGCCCTGCCTGTAATCAAAGTTGACCCCGAAACCTACCACGTGACCGCTGACGGAGAATACCTCACCTGCGAGCCTGCCAAAGTTTTGCCTCTGGCTCAGCGTTACTTCCTTTTTTAGGGGCTGCGCATGATTTTAATTCAGGCTCCGGTTCCGATCCAGGACTTTGAACTACCGGTAATTCCGCTTCGTGCCCAGCGTCGCATGATGGCCAAACGTCTTTGGCGTGGCGTTGCTGAAGACGGCACCGAATTTGGCTTCCAACTTTCTACGCCCCTTTCTTCAGGCGATACAATCTATCAGACAGCCACTGCCCGTTACGTCGTTAATCAAGAGCCCGAAGCCGTGCTCGAAATTTCGCTTTCCGGCCTTCCGGCCTCCGCTACCGCCGGTATCGGCTGGGCGGTGGGTAATCTCCATCTTGAATTCAGCTCCGAGGCGCTGCGCATGTTGACTCCCGATGAGCCGGCCGCACGCCAGCTTCTGGCACGTATCCAAGTCGCCTTCACGCCGACTACGGCTGTTTTTCGCCCCGGTCGCTTTAAACGCAGCGTCACCACCCCCCTAGTTGATGAGTTCGGCCCCAGTCACCAGCACTGACGCCCGTTGGCTCGTCGGTCTACTGCAGGCCGGCGATTCCTTTTATCCGACCGGCGGCTACGCCCATTCCTTCGGCCTCGAAGGCCTGATCGAACTCGGCGTCGTCCATGACCGGGCCACGCTCCGCGCTTTCTTCCTCCTCTCCGCGCTCCCGACCCTGCGACAAGCTGAACTCCCGCTGGCCGCCCACGCCTACGCCGCGCTCGATCCTAACGCGCCTGCCTGGGACCGCGTGGCCGAGCTTTGCATTCTCGCCCACGCCCTCAAAAGCCCTCGCGAACTCCGCGCCGCCACCGAGAACATCGGCCGTCAACGCGCTGAACTCGCCACCCGCCTCCACTCCCATCCGCTTGCCAACCAATACCTCGCCCGCGCCGCCGCCGCTGGCTGGCCCTTCTCCGCCGCCGTTTCCGCCGCGCTCGAGGGTCGAGTCCTCGGCGCCCCTCGTGATGCCGTGCTTGCCGGCATAATCTACTCGACTCTCTCCGCCACCCTCGCCGCTGCTATTAAGCTCCTCCGCCTCGGACAAAACGCCGGGCAGACCCTCCTCACCGAGATGCTCGGCCACGCTCCCGATCTGATCTCAACCGCTACCACGATCCCGCCGGCTGAAATCGGCTGGTTCAACCCCTGGCTCGACATCGCCAGCGCCCGCCACGAAACCGCCAATTCCAGGATGTTTATCTCCTAATTTTGGAATTACTTATGACTTTTTTCACTCTCATGAATCGTCCTCCCCGTATCGGTATCGGCGGCCCAGTTGGCTCCGGTAAGACTATGCTTTGCCTGAAGCTCTGCCAAAAGCTCCGCGAACGCTATTCGATGGGTGTTGTTACCAACGACATCTATTGCTCCGAGGACGCTGAGTTTCTCATTCGCCAGAGCGCGCTGCCCGCCGAGCGTATCCGCGGCGTCGAAACGGGTGGTTGCCCGCACACCGCCATTCGCGACGATACCACAATGAATGAGCAGGCCTGCCAAGCCCTCGAGAAGCAGTTCCCTGATCTACAACTCGTGCTCGTGGAGAGCGGCGGCGACAACCTCA
>RGVP01000193.1 GCA_010027235.1 bacterium | reverse complement strand
CCCCGGCTACCGTTGCGTGACTTTTACGTGACGCCCCCATTTAGACCCTAGCCACCTACCCCCAACCCGCCCTTAAACTCATCCCGAGATGGATAAACGCACGCTCAAGGTCCGCACCGTGATAATCTCCGACGTCCACCTGGGGACTCATGATTGCAAAGCCATAGAAGTTAATCACTTCCTTAAATATACACGCTGCGAAAAGCTCATCCTGAACGGCGACATCATCGACGGCTGGCGCCTAAAGCAGGCCACCTTCTGGCCCAAGACCCACAGCCGCTTCATCCGCCTCGTCCTGAAGAAGCTGGAGAAACGCGGCACCCAAGTGATCTACCTCCGCGGAAACCACGACGACATCTTGTCCAAGTTCATCCCCGTCACCTTCGAGAACCTCGAAATCGCCGAGGACCACATCCACGAAGGCGCCAATGGCCGCCGCTACCTCGTGCTCCACGGCGACGTGTTCGACACCGTGACCAAGAACTTCGTCTTCCTCGCCTACGCCGGCGATTGGGGCTACCGCGTGCTGATGCGCATCAACCGTTTATACAACAATTACCGGGCATGGCGTGGCAAAGAATACTACTCCATTTCCAAGGCGGTAAAAGCCCGTGTGAAACAGGCCGTCAGCCACGTGTCGCATTTCGAGGAACACATCTCCGACCTTGCCAAGAGCCGCGATTGCACCGGCGTGATGTGCGGCCACATCCACACCGCCGCCGACCGCATGATGGGCGACGTGCACTACCTGAACAGCGGCGACTGGGTCGAGAGCCTCACCGCCATCGTAGAGCACTTCGACGGCCGCATGGAGCTGATCGATTTCGCCGACTTCCGTAAACAATACCCCCTCGAAGACGAATCGAGTGACGCCGCCGAGCACCTCGAACCGATCGAGCACCCCACCCCGTCTGCCAGCGTGAATCCGGCCTGAGGCCGCTAGCTCCAGACCCGTTCAATAGCAGGGCTGGGCCTGAGGTTATTGCGGATAAAACCGCCGCGCCCGAGGAGTCGCTTGCTGATCAGCACGGCAGTAGCTGCGACTGGTTTGTGTCGCCAAAGGGCGAAAACCAAACGATTCGGCTCACACCAAACGGAAAACTACTTTTTGCGTTTCTCAAGCCGACCCCTTCGGCTGAACCGCCCTCGTTCGTATGCGCTCCTTTCTTCGCAACCTCTTCCGCTTCCAAGAAAGCGGCCTTCTTTTGGTGATTCTAGTCCTTGGCGTCTTGCTGACCGCTTTTGCCGGCACCGTGCGCACCCCGAAGTTCGAGCGCACCGCCGACGGCGGCCGCCAGCGCATTTTCACCACCGACGCCGAGGGCAACCGCACCCCCGCCTTCGAGCAGAAAAATAAATTCCTAAACGCCCAGAACCTCGCCCAACTCGCCAAGGACACGAGCTTCATCGCCATCATGGCCGTGGGCATGGCCATCGTGATCATTTCCGGCGGGATCGACCTATCCGTCGGCTCGATCTATGCCCTCGCCTCCGTGCTCGGTGCAATGGTGCTGCACCACTTCGGCCCCGAAGGCACCGCCCTCGTGCCGGTCACCGCCTGCATGCTCGGCGTGCTCACCTGCCTCGCCACCGGTGCGCTCTGCGGCTTGGCCAACGGCGGCCTGATCGTCGCCCTTGGCGTGCACCCCTTCATCATCACGCTGGGCGCGATGGCCATCCTGCGCGGCATCGCCTTCGTCGCCACCAAGGGCCAGTCGATTGGCGGCTTCCCCGCTGACCTGCGGGACTTTGTCCGCTTCGAACTGGGCAACAGCCTGAGCGTCGTGCCCCTGTTGGTCATGGTGGCCGTGACCGCGCTGGGCTGGGTCTACTTGTCTCGCCTCGCCGCCGGCCGCCGCGTCTATGCCATCGGCGGCAACGAACAGGCCGCCCGCTTCAGCGGCATCCGCGTGGGCCGCGTAAAGCTCGGCGTCTACCTCCTGGCCGGCCTCGCCGCGGGCATCTCCGCCGTGCTTTCCTTGGGCTACTACGGCGCCGCCACCTCGGGCGACGGCCAGGGCTACGAACTCAACGTCATCGCCGCCTCCGTCGTGGGTGGTTGTAGCCTCACCGGCGGTCGCGGCTCCGCCCTCGGCGTCGTGCTCGGTGCGCTGATCATCCAGATGATCGCCAGCGGTATCGTGATCCTCGGCATCGACCAAAACTACAGCCAGATCATCATCGGCGCCGTCGTCATCGCCGCCGTCGTCCTCGATAACGTGAACACTTGGCTCGCCCAACGCCGCCAGACCCGCGCCTGAGCCCCCTTCCCTGTCCCCTAAATCCCCATGAAAACCACCCGTCTCCTCCGCCTCGCGGCCGGCCTCCTCACCGCCGCCGCCCTCGCCCTCCCCGCCCGCGCCGAGCGCGAGATCACACTGGGCCTCGTTGCCAAATCCCAAGGCAACCCCGTCTTCCAAGCCGCCCGCGTGGGCGCCGAGGACGCCGCCAAGGCCCTCGGCAAAGCACACGGCCTGAAAATCAATATCGACTGGCGCACCCCGAACGAGGAAGACGCCCAGAAACAGGCCGAGGCCATCGAGCAACTCGTCCTCGCCGGCGCCGAAGGCATCGCCGTGTCCTGCACCGACGCCAATAAACTCACCGCCACCATCGACCGCGCGGTCGAGAACGGCGTGCCCGTCGCCACCTTCGATTCCGACGCCCCCGCTTCCAAACGCTTCGTGACCTACGGCGTGGACGACATCGAGTGCGGCCGCCAGACCATGGCCGAGCTCGCCAAGGTGATGCATGGCCAGGGCATCGTCGCCATCCTCGCCGGGAACCAGACCGCCCCCAATCTCCAGAAACGCGTCCTCGGCGCCCGGGAAGAGGCCAAGAAATACCCCGGCATCACCATCCGCGACGTCTACTACCACAAGGAGACCCCGCAGGACGCCGCCGCCAAGGTCGAGCAAGTCATGCAGGCCAACCCCGACATCACCGGCTGGGCCATGATCGGCGGCTGGCCCCTCTTCACCGAGAACGCCCTCAAGTGGGCTCCCGGCACCGTCCAGTGCGTATCCGTAGATGCCCTGCCCGCCCAGCTGGCCTACATCCGCTCCGGCCACGTCCCCGTCCTCCTCGCCCAGCAGTGCTACCAGTGGGGCTACCGCTCCGTGGAGCACCTCATTAACAAGATCATCCTCAAAAAAGACCCCGCCGCCGTCGTGGACGTCAGCGCCCTCATACCCGTCACCAAAGACACCGTGGACGCTTTCGCCAAAAATTGGGCCACTTGGCTGCCCAAGAGCTAAACGCGCGTTCGCCTGTCGCCCGTGTCCAGGATCGAGTTCCAGTCCGTCAGCAAACGTTTCCCCGGCGTGCTCGCGCTCAACGGGGTCTCGTTCGCCATCCCGCGCGGCACCTGCCACGCCCTGATCGGAGAGAACGGCGCGGGCAAGAGCACCCTCGGCAAGATCCTCGCCGGCGTCTACTCGGCCGACGGCGGCGAGATCCGCCTCGACGGCAAACCCATCGCCCCCGCCGACCCTCTGGCCGCACGCCAGCTCGGCATCGCGATGGTGCACCAGGAACTCGCCTTCTGCCCCAACCTTTCCGTGGCCGAGAACCTCTGCCTCGGCGACCTGCCCCTCCGCCCCGGCGGCTTCGTGGACCGCGCCGCCCTGCACGCCCGCACCCGCGAAATGCTCGCCTCCATCCACGCCGCCATCGACCCCGACGCGCTCATCGGCACCCTCTCCACCGGCCAGGAACAACTCGTCCAGATCGCCGCGGCTGTCGGCACCGGCGCCCGCGTCATCGTCATGGACGAGCCCTCCAGCTCCCTCTCCGCCGGCGAGACCCGCGCCTTGTTCACCCTCGTTCGCCAACTCAAAGCCCGCGGCCTTACCCTGATCTACGTCTCGCACCGCATCTCGGAACTTTTCGAGCTGTGCGACCACATCACCGTGCTGCGCGATGGCCGC
>RGVP01000192.1 GCA_010027235.1 bacterium | reverse complement strand
AGTCCATGCAGGTGGAGACCGCCCTCCCGGGCGTCGATCGGCATCAGGGTATCGGCGAGTTGGTGGCCGAAGATCTCGGCCACGCGGTCGGCGAGGGCGGGGCAGTTGGGGGAGCGGAAGACGATGCGGCCGTCCTCGATGAGGGTGAAGCCGCAATGGGGGGCGGCGAGGGCGTGTAGGCGCACGGCGGCGACGATGTGGGCGGCCTCAGTGGCGTCGGTTTTTAGGAACTTGCGGCGGGCAGGGACGGAGTTGAACAACTGGGCGACCTCTATGCGGGTGCCGCGCGGGCGGCCGTGGTCGCGCACGTGGACGAGGCGGCCGCCGTTCACGACAACCTCGGTGCCGAGGCCTTCAGCGGGGGCGGTCTGGAGGGTGAAGCGGGAGACGCTGGCGATGGATGGCAGGGCCTCGCCGCGAAAGCCGAGGGTCGCAAGACGGTCGAGGTCAGCGGCCTCGTTGATCTTGCTGGTGGCGTGGCGTTCGAGGGCGAGGAGCGCATCTTCGCGATCCATGCCCGAGCCGTTGTCCTCGACGCGCATCAGTGCACGACCACCGTGGGCGAACTCGACCTCGATGCGGGTGGCGCCGGCGTCGAGGGCGTTTTCCAGTAGCTCTTTCACCACGGCAGCGGGGCGTTCGACCACCTCGCCGGCAGCGATCTGGTTGGCGACCCGGGCGGGGAGGATGCGGACCTTGGCCACAGAAAAGGAGCTAGAATCTAGGAGCTAAAAATATAGACCGGCAGCGAGGGTGGGATCGGGCTTCTCGTTCCTAGCTTCCAGTTCCTTCTTTCAGCAGCTTGGTCCAGCGGGCGGTTTGTTTTTTGATTTGGGCAGGGCCGGGCATGCCGGTGCCCCGGCGTTTGGCCATGGCGCGTTTAAGGTCAAATACGGTTGCCCAATCATCTCCGTAGCCGGCGTGGCATTTTTTCACGTCGGCGGTGGCGAGTTGGTTGAGCGGTTTGCCCTGGGTCTCGGCGAGTTTTACGACTGCGCCGACAGCGTGGTGCGCTTCGCGGAAGGGGACACCGCGCTCGACCAAGTAATCAGCGAGATCAGTGGCGAGGAGGGCGGGGTCGGCTACGGCGGCTGCGCAGCGGGCAGGGTGAATGGAGATCCCGGCGAGGGTGCCGGCGAGGACCTCGGCGCAGATCGCGACGGTATCGTAGGTGTCGAATACGGGCGGTTTGTCTTCCTGCAGGTCGCGGTTATAGGTTAGGGGCAGACCCTTGACCATGGTCACAAGGGCGGAGAGGTTGCCTGCGAGGCGGCCGGACTTGCCGCGCAGGAGTTCGCAGGAATCGGGGTTTTTCTTCTGCGGCATGAGGGACGAACCGGTGCAGAAGGCGTCGGGTAGCTCGATGAATTTGAACTCGGCGGACGACCACAGGATGAGGTCCTCGGCGATGCGGGAGGCGTGCAGCCCGAACATGGCGCCGGCGGCGGCGAACTCGAGGAACAGGTCGCGGTCGGCGACGGTGTCCATCGAGTTCTGGGTGACGCGGGGGCGGCCCTTTTTGTCCACGAAGCCGAGCTGGACGGCGGTGAACTCGCGGTCGATCGGTAGGGTGGTGCCGGCGATGGCGCCGGCGCCGAGGGGGCACCAGTTAGCGTGTTTAGCGACGGCGGCGAAGCGGGCGTGGTCGCGTTCGAGCATCTCCAGCCAGGCGAAAAGGTGGTGGGCGAGGAAGACGGGCTGGGCGCGCTGGAGGTGGGTATAGCCGGGGATGAGCACGTGGCCCTCACGGGTGGCGAGGTCGAGGAGAGCGTGCTGGGCGGCGCGGACGCGGGCCTGAAGTTCGGTGCAGGCCCATTTGAACCACAGGCGCATGTCGGTGGCGACCTGGTCGTTACGGGAGCGGGCGGTGTGGAGCTTGGCGGCGGCGGGCACTTTTTTAGTCAGGGCCTGCTCGATGTTCATGTGAACGTCCTCAAGCTGGGTGCTCCAAGTGAACTTATTCGCCGCGATCTCGCCAAGGATGGCGTCGAGGCCCGCATGGATGGCGTCGCGTTCCTTGGCGGTGATCAGGCCGACGTGGGCGAGCATGGCCGAGTGGGCCTTGCTGCCGGCGATGTCGAAGGGGGCGAGGCGGCGGTCGAAGGACACGGACTCGCTGAAGCGGAGCATCAGGTCGGCGGGGCCGGAGGAGAAGCGGCCGCCCCAGGAGGCTTGAGAGGATTTTGCCATGGTGTTCGGGAAGGGTTTGAGCACACGTCCGGCGAAGGGTCCGGGCAACGCGAAAGGGCGATGATCCGTGTGGGCACAAAAAAGCCGACCCGGAGGTCGGCTTGGGCAGAGGGGGTGAGACTTGGGTCCGACTCAGACTGTGGTAGCGGCGACGGGCTCGACGACGGCTACCTTGCGGCGGGCCTTGTCGAACTGGACAACGCCATCCTTCAGGGCGAAGAGGGTCCAATCGCGGCCGATGCCGACGTTTTCGCCGGCGTGCAGCTTGGAGCCGCATTGGCGGACGATGATGTTGCCGGCGATGACGGACTGGCCGCCGAACTTTTTGACGCCGCGACGTTTGCTGTGGCTCTCGCGACCGTTGCTGGTTGTGCCTGCACCTTTTTTATGGGCCATGACTTAGGATCTCCGGTTGGTATTTGGTTAAAGGGAGTGATCAGACTGAGATGGTCTGGATCTTGATCACGGAAAGCTCCTGGCGGTGACCGCGCTTGCGCTGGTAGCCCTTGCGCTTGCGCTTTTTGAACACGATGACCTTATCGCCGCGTTTATTTTCGAGGATTTTCGCGGTGACTTTAGCACCGGCGAGGGTGGGGGTGCCGACCTTGAAGGAGGCGCCTTCACCGGAAGAAAGGACTTCGGTGATCTCGACGATGGAACCGGCCTCGGTGTTCGGGAAACGGTTTACGAAAAGGACGTCGCCTTCGGTGACGGCGAACTGCTGACCCTGAGTTTTGATGGTCGCTTTCATGGAAATAAAGGTGAGATAACAGAGTCTGTTGTCGGGCCGTGCAAGGACAATTTGGCGGGGCGGGGAAAAACTTTGGGCGTGATTTATGCCGATTCAGAGGCGTTCCGCTATGGCGACGGCTTTGAACAGGGCCGAACCCTTGTTAACCGTCTCTTGAAATTCGCTTTCGGGCACGCTATCGGCTACTACGCCAGCACCGGTCTGGATGTGGATCCGGCCGTCTTTTAACAGAGCGGTGCGCAGCATGATACAAGTGTCGCTGTTGCCGTCGTAGCCGAAGTAGCCAAGTGCGCCGGCGTAGAAGCCGCGCTGCACGGGCTCGGTGGCGGCGATGATCTGCATGGCGCGGATTTTGGGCGCGCCGCTGACCGTGCCGGCGGGGAAGGTGGCGCGCATCAGGTCGAAGGCGGTTTTTTCCGGAGCGATCTGACCCTCAACCTGCGACACGATGTGCATGACGTGAGAGTAACGCTCGATCACGAAGCTCTCGGGCACGGTCACGGAGCCGAACTGGCAGACGCGGCCGATGTCGTTGCGGGCGAGGTCGACCAGCATGAGGTGTTCGGCGCGTTCCTTATGGTCGGCGAGGAGATCTTTTTCGAGGGCAAGGTCCTCGGCCAAGGTGGCGCCGCGTTTGCGGGTGCCGGCGATGGGGCGGATCTCGACTAGACCGTCTGTGAGGCGCACGTGGACCTCGGGCGAGGCCCCGACGATGGCGAAGTCGCCGGCGTCTAGTATGAACATGTAGGGGGATGGATTGACGGTGCGCAGGGCGCGGTAGAGCTCGAGCGGGGTGCGGTCGAAATCCTTCGAGAAACGCTGGGAAGGGACGAACTGGATAATGTCACCGGAGCGGATAAATTCTTGGCCTGCGGTGACGGCCTCTTCGAAGGCGGATTGGGTGAAATTACCGCGCGGGGTGGGCACGAAGCCGGGGTCGATCAGCGGGGCGGGCGCGAGGGTGCTGGGCTGGGCGATGAGGGCGTGC
>RGVP01000191.1 GCA_010027235.1 bacterium | reverse complement strand
GGGATGAGTGTCAGGGTGGATGAAGAACAGGCCGCGGCCCTTTACGATGAAGCGAACCTCATCCTCCGCGTGGGTGTGTTCCTTGTTGAAGCGGTCGAGCATGGCCTGGAGGCCGGGGACGTCGGGGGTGACGTCGATCACGTCGGCGGTGATGTAGCCGCCGCGACGATTGAGTTCTTGGATCTCTGGGTCGTAGGCGCGGAGGATTTCCTCGGAGCTGGCGTCGCGGTCTATGCGGCCGGATACGGTCCAGCGGTCGTATTCTATCCCAAACGGGGCGAGGAAGGCGCGGATCTCGGCCTTCTCGGTGAGCGTGCGGTTTTGTTCCGGGATGCGGACGGTTGCCATGGTAGGGGGTGTTTAGCGGGACAGGTCGCGTTTTTGGGTAAAGACCTCAAACAGGAACTCGAAAACCTCGATGTGGCGACGGGCGGCGGCGAGGTTCTCGCCCCAGGCGTAGAGACCGTGGCCGGCGATGAGGAAGCCCGGCGGCACGCGCGTGGCGGGAGTTGCGGTGGCAAGCGCGGTGCTCAGGTAGGTTTCCACTTGGGCGGCGAGGGTGGGTATGTCCTGGGTGTTGGCGAAAATGGGCACGCGGATAGCGGTCTCGTGGGTGGTGATGCCGGCGAGGCCCTTGAGCATTTCGTAGCCGGCGAGGGGGAGGGCGCCCTCGGCGAGGAAGTGTTCGGACAACACGGTGCCACGCACGGAGTGGGTGTGGAGAATGGAACCGGCGCCGACTACGCGGGCTAGCACCACGTGCAGCATGGTCTCCGCGGAGGGCTTGGGCAGGGCGGGATCAAGGGCGCGTCCGTCGGAGCCGACGAGAGTGAACTGGGCGGGCTGGAGCCGGCCCTTATCGAAGCCGCTGCCGGTTAATACGAGGGCGAGCGGGTTGTGGGAGGCGACCACGCTGTAGTTGCTGCTGGTGCCGAGGGACCAACCGCGGGCGTGGAAATCACGGCCGGTCTCGATCAGCTCGGCGAGGGCGGCCTCGTGGGCCTGGAGGGCGGGGGGCGTGGCGGCGGACATGCGTTAAACATGAAGCCGTGCGGCTAGCGGGGGTGTCAAGGCGGGCCAAAACAGCCGGAGGAGAAGCGGCGCAACATTTCATGGCGTTGCGCGGAAACCGAGGCACTTTGGCGCGTATGTCGTTTTTATCTTTAGGCCTTTCTGAACCGCTTCAACGCGCCGTGGCGGCTTGGCATTACGAGAAGCCAACGCCGATTCAGGTGGCGGTCATTCCGGCCATTCTGCGCGGTGCGGACGTCTGGGCTTCGGCCCAAACGGGCTCGGGTAAAACGGCCGCCTTCGCTTTGCCCCTCGTGCAAAAACTGGCGACGGCGCGCCGCCCCCATGGCCGTTATGTCAGCGCACTCATACTCGTGCCGACCCGCGAACTGGCGACCCAAGTAGTGGAGGCGGTTCGGCGCTATGCGCGTTACCTGCCGCAGCCCCTCAAGACTCTCGTCGCGGTCGGCGGACTCTCGATTAACCCGCAGATGATGGCGCTTGGCGGAGGCGCGGATCTGCTGGTGGCCACGCCAGGGCGCCTCCTTGACCTAATCGACCACAACGCGCTTTCGCTGGAGGAGGTGTCGGTTTTGGTGCTGGATGAGGCGGATCGGTTGCTCGATCTCGGTTTCAAAGCGGAGTTGGACCGCATCGTGGTGCTGCTACCAGCGCGGCGGCAGAGCCTGTTGTTTTCGGCCACTTTTCCGCTGGAGGTGCAGACGCTGGCGGCGGCCTTGTTGCGTGATCCGCTGCGCATCGAGGCTCCGGACACGGCGGAAAATGCGCCGGAGATTTTGCAACGCGTGATCGAGGTGGATGGCCCGCGCCGCACGCAGCTCCTGCGACAATTAGTCGAGACCAGCGGTTGGACCGGTGTGTTGGTCTTCGTTGCGACCAAATACACCACCGAGCATGTGGCGGAAAAGCTTGGGCGCGCGGGCATCGCGGCGGCGGCTCTGCACGGCGAGCTTAGTCAGGGGGCGCGCACTCAGGCGTTGGCGGATTTGAAAGCGGGTCGGGTGAAGGTCTTGATCGCGACTGATCTGGCGGCGCGGGGCATTGACATCCCGAAGCTGCCGGCGGTGGTGAACTACGACCTGCCGCGCTCGGCGGTGGACTACACCCACCGCATTGGCCGGACGGGTCGCGCGGGCGAGGCGGGCGTGGCGATCAGCTTCGTGAGCGCGACTACCCATGCTCATTTTCAACTTATCGAGAAACTACACGGACTGGCCTTGGACCGGGAGCAGGTCGCGGGTTTCGAGCCTCGGGAGACGGATGTAGCTACGCCGTTGGTAGCGCCTGATGGCGGCGGCATCAAAGGCCGGAGGAAGAGCAAAAAGGACAAGATCCGCGAGGTCGCGGCCCGCGCGGTCGGGGAGTCGGTGCCGGTGAGGGTGGTGCCGCCGCGGTCGGTCAGGCCGATGCAGCGGCCGGATCGAAATTTTTAAGCACGGAGCACACGGAGGACACGGAAAGGGGAAACGGCGGAGAAATCCGCGTTCTGAACTCTTCCCGGACTCTGTGCTCTCCGTGCCCTCCGTGTTTAAACCGTTTGCTGCTCAGACCGTGGCGGTTTTGAGGGTGGCGACGTTCCACTCGGGTTGGCCGCACTCGCGGGCGACCTCGTTGAAGGCGTCGACCTCGGCTTTGGTGAAAAGGAGGCCGCCGGCGGCGGCGGTGTGCTTGGCGAAGGTGGCCTCGATCTGGCCGGGGATGATGGCGCCGTCGTTGCCGTGGCCAAGGACGTCGGCGAGCACGGCTTTTACGTTCTCAGTCTGGGTGCGACCCTTGGCGAAGAGGCCGCCGTTCAGGGCTTCGGGGTGGATGACTTGGAAGAAGAAAGCGCAGGTGCCCTTCTCGTCTGCGGGGACTTGGTCCCAGCGGTTACGGATAGTGGGCAGGGAGCCGCCGATGAAGGCGCCGACGACCTCATTCAGGAGGGAGAGGCCGTAGCCCTTGTGGGCTCCAAAGGGCAGGAGTGCGGCGACGTCGTCGGGGTTGGTGGTGGGCTGGCCATTTTTATCCACGGCCGCCATCGGGGGGAGTTGTTTGCCCTCGCGTTTGAGTTGTTGGACGCGACCCATGGCGATCACGGAGGTGGCCCAGTCGATCACGAGCGGGAAGCCGACGGCCTCGGTCGTGGGGAAGCCCCAGGAGTGGGGGTTAGTGCCCAAGGTGGGAAACTTGCCTCCGAAGGGAACGACCTCGGCGAGGGCGGCGGTGCAGTTTGTATAGGCGATGTAGCCTCGGCGGGCGGCGTCCATAACGTAGCCTGCGCCCCAGAGGTAGTGGAAGGCGTTGTCCACCGAGACGGTGCCAACGCCGTAGATATCGGCTAAGCGGATGGCCTCGTCGATGGCGCGGTAAGCGGTGGCTTGGCCTAGTTTTTTGTTGGCGTTCCAGATCTTGGCGGAGGGGAAGCGGGAGGGCCGCTCCTCGATTTGCGCTCCGGGGACGCAGCCCTTCGAGCCTGAGCCAAAGAGGTGGTCAAGGTGGAGGGCCTTGAGACCGTTATGGGTGCGGATGCCATGGCGGGAAGCTTCGGCGCAGAAGCGTGCGCCCTCGGCGGCTTCGTCGGCGTGGTAACCGCGGTGTTGATACGCTGCAGCCACGAGGGCGTTGTGGGCGGATTCGGGAACTACGAGGTAGGTGTCGGGCATGGTAGGAGGGGAGGAAGTAATATGCAGCCTAAGGTCGCGAAGGTCTTTAGGTCGATTGCGGCGCCGGAGGCGCCATGGTGACGTGCGGCTTTAGACCTCTGACTTGCGACGGTTTGGCGGGTTTGGGTCAGACGGCGCGGGCGATAGGCTCTTTGCCGGCGAGGAAGCGGGTGAGGTTTTCTACGGCGCAGGAGGCTTGGCGCTGCACGCTTTCGTGCGTGCGGCTGCCGATGTGGGGCGTGAGCACTGTGCCTGGGAGGCCGAGAAGCGGGTGGTCGGCGGG
>RGVP01000020.1 GCA_010027235.1 bacterium | reverse complement strand
GACGGAGGCATTCATGTCGGGCCCGTGGATGGCGATGTGGCCCTTGGCGGTGAAGCGGTGGGCTACATCCTGCTTGGGATCACACTCGAGCTCCACCCGCAGGCGGATGATGCGTTCCTCGTGCCGAAACAGGCGTTCCGTCTTGTCGTGGACGAACTGCTTCAGGGACGGGGTGAGTTCTAGGTGGATGCCGGATACGATCAGGTCGTGGGTGTTGTTCATGTTATCGGTGGGATCTGGATTTACCTTGGCCAGAATGAGTGCGAAATCGTGGTTATGCGCACGACTCGCGAAATGTTGTCCGAATATGCCGTCATCATCGTGACGGGGGGCTCCTCCGGAATCGGAAAGGCTTTCATCGAACACGTGACGAAACTGGATTCGAGGGTGGTCATTTGCAATCTTTCCCGGCGTCAGCCGGACGGATTTATTGGTCAGCTTAACTTGCGCCATGTTCCCGTCGATTTGACGAATGCCGCGGCCCTGGCCGGCGCCGCTTCCACGGTATTAGGTTTGCTAAATTACGACATACCGCTGGGTAAGATCATGTTGATCAACAATAGCGGCTTCGGCGGCTATGGGCGCACCGACGAGCTGGCGCGGGCGGATCAGGTCGAGATGATCGACCTCAATGTCCGCGCAGTGGTGGATCTGACGGCGCGGCTGTTGCCGGCCCTCAAGGCGCAAGGCGGCACGGTGGTGAATATCGCTTCGACGGCGGCCTTTCAGCCGACGCCCTTTATGGCGACTTATGGCGCCACCAAGGCCTTTGTGCTGCATTGGAGTCTGGCGCTCGGGGAGGATCTACGCGGCTCTGGCGTCGACGTGCTGGCGGTATGTCCAGGGCCGACCTCGACGGAGTTTTTCCGGCGGGCCGGTTTAAAACAAGGCGCGGTCACCGAGCGGTGGGGGCAGACGAGCGAGCAGGTGGTCGCGGAGGTTTTTCAGGCGCTCGCGCGAGGGCGGCGCCAAGTGGTTACCGGCTGGCGAAACCGTTTAATCGCGGCGGTGGCGTCGCGTTTACCCAAGCCGCTCGCGGCGCGGATCGGCGCGGCGGTGTTGGCGAAGTTCCGCCTGTCCCGCGTGGCATCGCCCGCCGCGGATGGTGGCAATGGGCCGGGAGGCCCGGTTTGAGCGCGGGCAAGAGCCCGGGCGGCGCGGGCGAGGATGGCACCTACGGTGGCCGGTTGCGGGTCTGCGCGTGGCCGCCGCGTCCACCGGATCTCAGCCGTGTCCGCTTGATCGCTCCGGAGGAATTGGGCGGCTGGGTTTTAGCCGAGGATGATGACGTGCTGGCGCTGAACAAACCCGGCGACGTGGTCTGCCACCCTTCCAAGGCCGGTCCGTGGTCGAGTCTGGCCGGGGCGGTGAAGGAGGGGCGCGGGCTGGCCAAGGCCCATCTCGTTTTTCGCCTCGATCGTGAGACCAGCGGTATCGTGCTCTTCGCCAAGACCGAGCGCGTGGCGGGCTGGTTGCAAAAAGCCATGCAGGCGCGGCGCATTCGCAAAACCTACCTCGCCGTGCTGGTCGGGGAACTACCGCAGGCAGTCGCGGTGGACCAACCGCTGGGAGATGACGAGTCGAGTCCGGTTTTTGTCAAAACCACGGTGCGTCCGGACGGGCGCGAGGCGCGTTCTTTTTTCCGACCGCTCGCGGCGGCGGGTGGCTTCACTCTGGCGGAGGTGCGGATCGAGACCGGGCGCAAACACCAGATCCGGGCGCACGCCCATTGGCTGGGGTATCCGGTGGTCGGTGACAAAATCTACGGGCCAGACGCGCGTTGTTATCTGGAATTCATCGACCGGGGTTGGACGCCCGCGCTGGCTGCGCGGCTACTCCACGAGCGGCAAGCGCTGCACTGCCTGCGCATCGACTTGGAGGGCGGGGCGCAGGGCGAGGGGGCCCGCACTTGGCGGGCTCCGTTGGCCCCGGACCTGATGGGCTTTTGCGCCGCGCACCTCGGCACCGCTGCACTGGCGGCGGCCGGGGAAGCGGGGCTGGGAGCGTGAAGGCGGCGTGCATCCGAGGCGTCAAAACCTTCGACAAGCGGCAGCGGGGGGCTTTTGCTGATCGGTCCCGCGCATGAAGACCTTCTACATCACGACCGCGATCGACTACGTGAACGGTTCGCCGCACCTGGGCCACGCCTATGAAAAGGTGCTGACGGACGTTATTGCGAGGTTCCGCCGCCTGATGGGCGATCAAGTGTATTTCCTCACCGGCGTAGACGAACACGGGCAGAAGGTGCAACAGAGCGCGAAAAAGCGGGGCATCGACCCGCAGGCTTTTTGCGACGAAGTGAGCCAGGAGTTCCGCGCCATGTGCGCGAAGCTCGATATCTCCAACGACGACTTCATCCGCACCACCGAGCCGCGCCATAAGGCGGTCGTCTCCCGCCTGCTCCAGCAGCTCTTCGACCAGGGCGAGATCTACAAAGCCGAATACAAGGGCTTCTATTCGACCCGCCAGGAGCAGTTTCTGCAGGAAAAAGACCGTCAGCCCGACGGCTCTTGGCCCGAGATTTTTGGCGAGGTCACGGAGATCACCGAGTCCAACTACTTCTTCAAGCTGGCTAAATACCAGGACTGGTTGATCCAGTTTTTGAAGGACAACGATGACTTCATCTTCCCGCGCTACCGCCAGAAGCAGGTCCTCGAATTCCTCGCCGAGCCGCTCAACGACCTCTGCATCTCGCGGCCAAAGGAGCGTCTCGAATGGGGCATTCCGCTGCCCTTCGATCCGGGCTACGTCACCTACGTCTGGTTCGACGCGCTGGTGAACTACTTCTCGGCGGTCGAGGACAAGCCCGGCATCTGGCCGGCTGCCTTTCACGTCATCGGCAAGGACATCCTCGTGCCGCCCCACGCGGTTTACTGGCCCATCATGCTCAAGGCCTGCGGCCTGCCCACACCTAAGAGCATCCTCGCCCACGGCTGGTGGTCGATCAACGGCGCGAAGATGTCCAAGAGCACCGGCAACTTTATGGAGCCGATGGCCTTCGCCGAGCAATACGGGGTGGACGCGCTGCGTTTCTTCATGATCCGCGAGATGAGCATCGGCCAAGATAGTGATTTTTCGCTCAACCAGTTCCTCGCCCGCTACAACAGCGAACTCGCGAACAACCTCGGCAACCTCGTTAACCGCACCCTCAACATGACCAACCGCTTCGGCGGCGGCGTGGTGCCGGCCTCGGGCGCCTCGGCGGCCGAGATCGCGGCGGACGCAGCCCTCGCGCCGGAGCGGGAGTTGCGTGCGCTCTGGGAAAAGACTCGCGAGGAATTTCTCACGCTGAACGAAGGTTTCCAGTTCCACATCGCGCTGGAGCGGGCCTTCGGTTTCATCACCGCCACCAACCGCTACGTCGAGCAACGCGCGCCGTGGAAGCTGGGCAAGTCGACCGAAGCGGCCGATCAAGCCCTCTTAAAAACCTCCCTCGCCACCATGGCCGAGGCGCTGCGTCTGGGCGCGACCCTGCTGCCGGCGGTCATGCCCACGACCACGGAAAAGATCTACGCGGTGATCGGCTACACGCCCGCCGGGACCTGGCGCGAGCGCCTCGTCTGGAGCGAGACCCTGACTGGGGCGAAGGTCGCCGAGACGGCCATCCTCTTCCCCCGCCCGCAGGCCCCCGAGGCCGGCACGGCCAAGGGTTGAGCCGTCCGGCAACGGAGGTTGCCAAACCCGCGCTTCCGCCCGCTCGTGGGAATTATCCGACTTTTTTGTTCGGCGTTTCGCCGAGCCGCTGCTCCCGACCACCTCTTCACCGCAATTATCCGACTATTTGGTTCACCATCCGAGCAGTCGGCATGACTTATCCGACTTTTCGGTTCACTATTTTACCGGATGGCTGCTATTATCCGACTTTTTGGTTCACCGTTTCGGCGGGCCGCAGGGATTATCCGACTGTTTGCTCCGGCGTTTCATCTGGTGGCTGGGATTATCCGAGTATTTTTTCCGACGTCCTACTCCAACGGTGAAATTATCCGCCCAATTGGTTCGATATAAGACTGGCCGGGTGGATGGGGAGGCGTTCAAGTGTTCCCCATGAGGGCTGAGAGTGCAGATTTGCTGGGTGGGAACGGGGGGGGCGCGTCTTTGGAGGCGCGGGCGGTCTTTGCCCTTTTGGGCAACAAGACGCGTTTGGCGATTTTGCGGATTTTACTGGATGGGCGGCCGCGCACGGCGACGGACCTGGCGGCGGCCTTGCAGCGTGATTTTGATGGGGTGAGCAAGCAGCTGCGGTTGCTGCGGGAGGGCGGCTTGCTGGTGGATTTCCCTGGGGAGGACCGGCGATTCCTGTATTTCCGGATTCCTGAAAAATACCGCCAGACCCCGGGCCAGCTCGATTTCGGCGTGTGCACCATCCGGCTGCCCTGAGGCTCGACCGGACGCGCGGCTTGGCTAAGGCCACAACCGCCGCACTCAAACGACCGCTCGGGCGCGAATATCCCCGAGCAAGGTGACCAGCTCATCCACCTGCATAGGGGCGAAAAGTCCATCCGGACCTTGAGGGGTCAGATCGGTGAACGGGCTCTCGTAAAGCAGCTCGGGCTTCATCGCCCCGTTCTCGGTAAGGTGTTCGACCACCAGGTTCACGAACTCTATCTGGCTCGATGAAAGCGCCTTGCCTGCGGTGAAGCGATTGAGCGCCTGCTTGGCGGCCTCGCGATCCAGACCGACCAGCGAGCGAACGAATAGTCCGAGGCCCTCGCTCTCGGTTTTCGCCTTCTCCAGAAGCCCCTGCGCGCCCACGCCGCTGCCGGCCAGCATCCGCTCCAGTTCCGCGAGATCGAGCTCGGTGAGCGGTTGATTGAGACGCAGCTTCTGCACGCTGAGGTGGTCGAGATGCTCGCGCAGGAAAGCCCGCGTCTTCTCGCGAAAACGTTCAAAGCCCTCTTCGGAAACAAAAGCCTGCAATACCACCTCGGTCTCCGCCCCCAATTCGTCCTCGAAGTCGGTGTAGATCACCTTCCGCTCCTTCTTTTCGATCAGCTTCATCAGGCCGCGCAGCTTCACGCGCGCCGACTCCAGCATCGCGAGCGTCACGTCCTGCCACCACTCCGACGTCTGGATGTCCTGAATGAGGGCCATGTGGGCGTTGACCATCGGGATCGCCGACTTCTCCTCCAGCAGACCCGCCAGAGTTTTCACCTTTTCGCTCAAGCGCTTGAAACCGGCCTCTGCCCGCAGCTGCGCGAGCTGAAGATAAAGCATCAGGAGGTCGAAGCGCTTGGCCTCCTCGTCCTCCGCGTCCAGTTCCGCGGGCAGCCCCGCCACCTCGTCGGCCAGCTCCGTTCGCTCTTCCGCGCCCAGCGAAAGCCAAGCCTCGGGCCGGGTGTATTTCTCCACCAAGCGCCGCTTGGGTCGCACGACGAAGTTCTCGGTGTTCATCGCCACGACTTCGCGGCGGAGGATCTCCACGACATCGCGCCGGAGGTCGAAATCGTGCGGCAGCGTCTCGGCGAGCGAGCCCCGGCTCGCGTCCTCCAGCGCGCCGGCCAGTTCGACGCGGGTTTTGAACAGCCGCTTGCCGAGCGATTCGCCGAGCGAGCCATCCACCGTCGCCGGGTTCTGCTTAAAAAACTCCAGATTCTGGCAGTAATCGAAGATATAGAAGAACTCCTTGTCCTTGCCGGGCCCGAAGAGGCCGGGGCAGAGGCGCGTGCCTCGGCCGACCATCTGCCAGAATTTGGTCTTCGAGCGCACCAGCTTGAAGAAGACGAGATTCAGCACCTCGGGCACGTCGATGCCCGTGTCGAGCATGTCGACCGAGATCGCGATGTGCGGCGCTTTGTCCTTCTGCGAAAAATCGTCGATCAGGCTCTGCGCGTATTCGGTCTGAAAGGTGATGACGCGTGCGAATTTCCCCGCAAGGTGCGGATAGTTTTGGTCGAAACGCTTTTGAATGAAGTCCGCGTGCGCCTGGTTCTTCGCGAAGATGATCGTCTTCCCGAGGCGGTCTCCGCCAGCCACCGTCTGGCCGCGTGTCATCAGGTGGGCGAGGACCTTGTCGACCGTGTCTTCGTTGAAGAGCCACTTGTTCACCGCCTCGGCCTCGACGTGGTCGGGCTTTGCGCCGTCCTCGTCCCACTCCTTCGCGTCCCACTCCTCTTTTTCCTCCTCGCTCAGGTCGTCGTAGCTCACGCCTTGGCGGAGAAACTTGAGCGGCACCGAGATCGATTTGGAGGGAACGAGAAACTTGTCGCCCACCGCGTCCTTCAGGTCGTATGCGTCGGTCGGAACGCCCTTTTCGAGGTCGAAGAGTTTGTAGGTGTCGCGGTCGAGTTCGTCGCGAGGCGTGGCGGTGAGGCCGACGAGCAGCGAGTCGAAGTAGTCGAAGATCGCCTTGTATTTCTGGTAGATCGATCGGTGCGCCTCGTCGACGACGATGAGGTCGAAGTGGCCTACGCCGAAGCGCCGCTGGCCGTCGCGCGTCTCGTCGATCAGGCCCATCATCGTGGGGTAGGTGGAGACGAAGACGCGGCCCTCCGCGTCCTTCTCGGTGACGAGGTTGACCGGCGAGGCCTCGGGCAGGTGTTTTCTGAAGGCGTTGACCGCCTGGTTCACGAGCGCCACGCGGTCGGCGAGGAAGAGCACGCGCTTGGCCCAGTTGCAGCGCATGAGCAGATCGCAGAGCGCGATCACGGTGCGCGTCTTGCCCGCGCCCGTGGCCATGACGACGAGGGCCTTGCGGTCCTTGTCCTGCTCGTAGGCTTCGCCGATGCGGCGGATGGCGCGCGTCTGGTAGTAGCGCTCCACGATGGCCTCGTTGATCTTCGCGTTGGCGAGCGCCTTGCGGGTGTCGCGCCGTTGGATCAGCAGCTCCAGCTCGGCCTTCTTATAAAAACCCTGCACCGGGCGCGGCGGATAGAGCGCGTCGTCCCAGAGCCAGTGCTCGTAGCCGTTGGTGTAGAAAATCACCGGCCGCCGCCCGAACTGTTTTTCCAGGCAGTCGGCGTAGAGCTGGGCCTGGGGCTGGCCGACGCGCGGATCGCGCTTGGTGCGCTTAGCCTCGACCACCGCGAGCGGTTTGCCGTCGTCGCCCCAGAGCACGTAGTCGACGTAGCCCACGCCCTTGGTGTTGGGCATGCCCGCGACCTCGAACTCGCGGTCTCGCGTCTGATCAAGCGCCCAGCCAGTCTCCTTAAGCAGGAGGTCGATGAAGGTGTCGCGCGTCTCGGCCTCGGAGTAGTCGTGGGTGTCGGGCTGGGCGGAATTGGCTTTCTTCGCCGCCGCCACGTCCTCGCGCGCCTGTTTGAGCGCGTCGTCTAGTTCTTCCTTTTCGCGCAGGAGGGCGGAGAGCTTTTCGTCCCGCTCGTGCAGTTGGGCTTCGAGTTTCTGGAGCTGCTCGACCGTCTGCTTGGGCAGGGGAGCTGTCTTGGGTAGGGCGCCGGGATCGAAGGCGAGGGTGGCGGCCGGCTTGCCGCCCTGCGCGTAGGTGCGGGCGAGCCAGTAGGCCACGTGGAACAGCTCTTTCACCGCGGCCGGGCCGTCGGCGGGTGCGACGGGGCGGTTGTGGACGGCGCGGTTGCCGAGGGTGACGATGACACGGGCCTTGGCGAAGATCGCCTCGCCGACGAGTTGCTTGAACGACGGCTCGTGGATGAGCGCGCTCAGACTGTCGTCATATGGGAGATTCAGCTTCGCCTCGTATTTGAACAGCCAATGGACGATCAGCTCCAGACCACGCCGCGCGTGAAAACAGGCCGTGCGTGGGTCCGGCAGGGCCGCCGCCTCCGCACGCGTCGCCGCCTCATGGATCTCGGTCCATTCGGGTGCGAGAAAGGCGAAGTTCGATTTCACAGGCGCGTCAGGGATTGTTCGATGATTCGCAGCTGTTGCACAAGCCCTTCAAAGCCGGTCGGTTCTTTAAAAAACATCGGGCGCATGGCCTGGTAATCCGCCCTCCAGGCGGCCAGCCGCGTCTCCGGCGGGACCAAGCGCAGAGTGCCCGGCTTCAGTGTCTCATAGTCCACCCACGCGTAGTCAAAGTAGGTGTTTCGGTGGCTCTTCACGCCGGTGAAGAGCGTCAGGAATCCATCGGCCGCCGCCACGTCGGCATCCCATAATCGCACCAAATCCGACAAGTGTCGTGCTTGCCGGGCCGCCAGCCGTCGTTCTTCCGGGCGGATGTTTTGCTCGTGGATCAACGCCGCCTTTTCCCAGAACGTGCGTTCGGGGCGCACGCAAGAAAGCGTGATCCGGGGATCGCCTGTTTCCGCCGGGAAAGATTCCGCGATATACGGACGGATGCTCCGGTCCGCCATCGGCCAACGGTCGGCGCGACCGCTCAGTTCGATCTTCACCAACGCCTGATTGTAGTCGGCCGGAGGGCGTAGGCCCGTTCCGGGGTATTCGAAGTGGATGCAGAACGGATCGCGCGCTTGCGCCAACGGTTCGATTTCGATGCGAAATGGTTCCGGCAGTGACTCGGCCGCGCTTTGCAGAGCCGGGGCCAGTTTATGGGTGATCACCTCGCGGCATTCGTCGCGGAGCGCCTTGAGCCGACGCGTTTTTTCGGCCGCCGTGATGCCGGGATCGCCCGGGTCTTTGGCCGGGCCGAGCCAGGAACGGGACATGGCGAGGTCGATGTCCTCGGAAAACCGCTCGATGAGCCCCCACGCCTTGGACAACGAAGTGCCGCCGCGAAAAGTCAGGTTTGGGCCGATTTCTTCGTGGCCAAACAACGCCGCCAGCACCCAGCACACCCAAAAATCCTTCTCTACGTGAAAGGGTGGCAGACCCTGCGCGGCGCCCGTTTCCGTGAAGAGGGCCAGCCGGTCCTCGGCGGGCAGAAGGGCGACGGTGTTCATGTTTCGGCGGCGATCTTGCGAAACACCTCGCCGACCCATGCCGGCACCAAGGGGATGTCGCGCACCAGTTGAGCCTTGTCGGCATCGCTCAGCCGTCGCCGGAGTTTCTCGACGACGTCGGCGCCCACCTGATCCTTGCGCAGAAATCGCAGCGCCTGGGCGACGGTGCCCGATACCCGCCCGGCCGTGGCCAGCCGCGCCGGCGTGGACCGCTTCAACACGACCGGCAGCTTGCGAATCATCGCGGTGCGCGCCGGACCGTCGGTCAGGTATTCGATCCGCGCCGGCACCTGTTCGGTGAGGCCCAGCAGATTGGCCGCGAAGGCACCCGAGGGCAGCAGCTTTTGCGCACCGCGACGCGCCAAGGCCTTGGCGACCACCTCGGGTTGGGGAGAGAGCTCACCGATCAAACGGCTCTTTTGGGGGAAGCCATAGACGCCGCGATCCACGCGCCGGAGAACGCCCTTTTTGACCAAACGAGACAGGGCGAGATCGATGGAACCCCGGCTGCCCAAGTCCAGAAATTCAGTCGGAGTGCACACGGAACCCCGCCCACGGCCATAAATACGGCTAAGCACTGATTTCTCGATACTTTGAAATGAAGCGACCACGTGATTTTGTAAGAAAAACGGGGTGATATTTGTTACACGAAAGACTGTCTGACAAGTCTTCTTTCCTCCTGTCGTGGATTGCGGCCCCAAGGGCTGCGCACCCAGCTGGTGGCGACCATAGGCTTCGATCAAGTTTCTGCGCCGGTCGCCAAGGTTAATAGGTCGGACGGTGTTCGCAGCGAAAAGTCCACCCGGCAGGCGGCGGGCTGTCCACCCAAGCTGAGGGCTTGGCGTAGCTCCTGACGCCGTCTCGAAATCGATAGGGATTTGGGAGGATAGACCGCCCCAGCTGAATTTTGGTGATGGTGCGTGAGGAGGACGCCGCTTGTTGCAGCTCCGCCGCCTGTCGAAATGGCGGCAAGATCGCGATGACTTCTTTAGTTGGGTGGAGTTCGCGAAATCGGGTAATGGCGGCCGCTTGATCGTTGTCGCCTGTTATGAGGAAAATCTTATCCGCGATGTCATCCGAACCCATGCGGAGGAGCTCGATGCAGATGTTTATATCGGTGAGTTTTTCCGCGAAGGTAGGGTAATCCTTGCCGCAAACACGACAGGTGGCGGTCGTGCGCTTGAAGAGCCCGGGCTTTACGATCACGCCCTGATCTTGGTAGATATCCAGTAGTTGCTGGTGCCGTGCGCGCTTGGCCTCATTCCACGTGGGTAGGGCGGTGAAGAAGAACACGGCCACGACCGTCTCCTTCGACGGCATTACAAAGGCGCGGGCGAGTGCTTGGAGATCAAGCCATTTGCAGCTGTGAAACTGCGGGCAATCGTCGATGGCGTGGTAAAGGTTGAAACCATCCACCAAAAAAACGACGCGTGACTTGGGCTTGGTTGAAAGCTCGGCGGGCATAAAAAAACCCGGGGCCACAAGACCCCGGGGCCTATGCCGCATGGGGTGAGCCACGAAGCAAAGGGACGATGCAGGAGAATTTATCCAGCTTGGATGAAAGTAAAGACAAATTCCTCGTTTGGTGAGGTCGACGGCGGCTCAGAGTTCGCCGCGGAAGGCGCGGTGTTGGAGGGTGGCGAAGAGGGCGTCCAGCTCCGCCAGCGACGCGCGCTGCGCCGTCTTCAGCGCCTCCACCGCCGTCACTCGCCGGGCGAATTCGCGCTGCAGGGCGACGGGCGGTTGAGGAATCTTCATCTTCTGAATTTCCGATGCATTGATGTTCGCCATGCCGATGATGCTTTTACACATCCCGCGCAGCATTCGCTTCGAGTAATCAAGATTGAGGAATCTCGCTAGAAACTCGGGATGGTTCTCTTCGTTCATGCGAAGACGGACTAAATAACCCGCATACGCCATTGGCTTCGTTTCGCGGTAGATACCTGTCTTGCCGACGAGCTCGGCGCTGTTCGTGCGATTGAACAACACGTCTCCGCTCCGAACCAAGTAGCGGTCGTGAAGACTGACGGGGAGATCCATGAATTTGAGCTCAGTAAAATCCATGTCTCCGGTTCGCGTAATGTTGTTCATCCGTAAGACCGGGAACTGGCCTTCGCTGCCGGACTTTTCACTGGTCCCATAAGATGACGATTCGAGGAGGTCGCCAATTTGACCGACGGGCCAGCCTTTCGGGTTGGTGGCGGGGTCGCCGAAGAGGTCGAGGAAGAGGGATTGGGTGAGGGAGTCGAGTTGGGCGAGGGCGGCGCGGCGCTTGGCCCGCAACGCCTCCGCCCGGTCCAGCACCTCCGCTATCCGCCGCTGGTCCGCCAGCGGCGGCAGGGGGATTTGAATCTTAGCCACATGCGCCGGGCGCGCTCGCACCAACGAGCCGCCGACTCCGGCCACGGTGTTCATGAACTGCGCGTGAAACGGGTCGCCGACCAAAACTTGGCGGAGGTAACCGGGATCAGCGCGGTCACTGCGAAATACGATCCATTCCCCCGAAGCGATAATTCGCTGACCACGATTTTTTCCAACGATCCATGCGCGGCGAATGTGCGGGACGATCTTGGAGAGTAAAACGTCGCCGGGAACGACGACCTGCTTGGACGAGCCAATTTCGCTCCCCGCAACCAACTCCGATTGGCCCTTGTCGAAAGCCGGAATGCTGTAGAGGTCGAAAATTTCGTCCGTGAACTTCGAGGGATCAACCGAGCCTGACTTCGTGGCGATGATCTCGCTGAGAGCGATTGACGGAGAGCGCTTCACTTCAGCATCCCCTCCAGCTCCTTCATGCCCTGCTGGATCTCCGCCTCCAGTTTGCCGAGGGCTTGCAGGATTTCGCCCGGCGGGCGGTGGGCGACTTCGGCATGGACGACTTCTTTGTAACGGTTGAGCGAGAGGTCGTAGTTCTGGGCGACGAGATCGGCTTTGGGGACGCAGAAGGATTGGGCGGTGCGGGGATTCTTCTTCTCGTTGTAGCCGGCCTCGCTGAGGCCGGGTTTGGCGCGGGACACGGACCCGGGGTCGGCGACCCCGGCTACACCGGACAACGATTTCCAGCGGGTGAGAATGTCCGGGAGGTTGTTTTTCTCGTGGTCGGCGGCGGTAAGGGCGGCGGCGGGCGCGGGGCCGAGCTTGTCTTCGGCGAGGAGGGGCGTGCGTTTGTCGTCGAGGCTCCAGCCGTCGGCGTCCACGTCGTAGAACCACACTTGGTCGGTGCCGCCGGAGTTGGTCTTGGTGAAGAGGAGAATCGCGGTGGAGACGCCGGCGTAGGGCTTGAACACGCCGCCGGGCAGGGAAATGACGGCGTCGAGCTTCTGCTCCTCGACGAGTTTCTGGCGCAGCTCGCGGTGGGCCTTGGAGGAGCCGAAGAGCACGCCGTCGGGCACGATGACGGCGGCGCGGCCGCCGGGCTTGAGCAGGCGGAGGAAGAGGGCGAGGAAGAGCAGCTCGGTCTTCTTGGTTTTGACGACGGTGAGCAGGTCTTTGGCGCAGTTTTCGTAGTCGAGCGATCCAGCGAAGGGCGGGTTGGCAAGGATGAGGGTGTATTTCTCCTCTTCACCGGCGTGGTCCTGGCCGAGGGAGTCGCGGTAGCGGATGTCGGGGTTTTCCACGCCGTGGAGGAGCATGTTCATGCTGCCGATGCGGAGCATGGTGTTGTCGAAGTCGAAGCCGTGGAAGGCGTCCTCGTGGAAGTGCTTTTTCAGCTTCGCATCGCGGAGCACCTCGGGGTGGCTGGCGCGGAGGTATTCGCCGGCGGCGACGAGAAAGCCGCAGGTGCCGGAGGCGGGGTCGCAGATGGCGTCGCGCGGGGTGGGCGCGGTGAGCTCGACCATGAGCTGGATGATGTGGCGCGGGGTGCGGAACTGGCCGTTGGCGCCGGCGCTGGCGATCTTCCCGAGCATGTATTCGTAGAGGTCGCCCTTGGTGTCGCGGTCCTCCATCGGCACGGCGTCGATCATGTCCACGACCTTGGCGAGGAGGGCGGGCGTGGGGATGGTGAAGCGCGCATCCTTCATGTGGTGCGCGTAGGTGGAGTCGTCGCCGCCGAGGGTGCGGAGTAAGGGGAAGACGTGCTCGCTGACGACGGTGTAGAGTTCCTTCGGGTCGCCAAGGTGCTTGAAGCGCGACCAGCGGAGATCGTCGTAGGGGCGGCCCTTCGGGTCCTTGCCCTCGGGGAAGACGCGGCGCTCGAGTTTGGGCAGCTTCAGCCGGGCGGCTTTGTTTTCCTCCAGGGTGTGCAGGTCGTCGAGGCGCTTGAGGAAGAGCAGGTAGGTGATCTGCTCGATGACCTCGAGGGGGTTGGAAATGCCGCCGGTCCAGAAGGCGTTCCAGAGGGCATCGACTTTACTGCGGATTTCGCCGGTGAGCATGAAGGGTGTTTGGGTGGTCCGACACTGAAGGAAAGGGGCGGGGCCGAGTTGTAAACGAGCAGTGATGGGCAACTGCACGCGAGGCAAGCACCGCGGGCGAGGTGTGTCGCGCGGGGCGGGTCGGAGGCCGGGCTGGTGAAATTTTCGCATCGACGAGCTGCGCGGGGGCGGAAACGTGACATTCTCCGCTGATGACCATTCTGCCTCTCCATCCCGCCCAGGACGCTTCGCCCGAGGCCTTGCGGGCCTTTCTGACGGGGTGCCAGCTCAAGGCGGCCGCCGACGGTCGGCCCATCTTGGCGAGCATTTCGCTGGTCGTGCCCGCCCTCGATCCATTGGCGGTCTTGGAGGCAATCTTCGAGCCGGCCGAGCCGCATTTCTATACCGAGCGCCCGACCGAGGGCAGCGCGCTGGCCGGGGCTGAGGTGGCCACCCGCCTAGTCGCGCATGGGCCGGAGCGCTTCGCGGCGGTGCAGCGCTTCGTGGACGATACCCTCGCGCGCACCGTGGCGGTGGGGGACGTGAACGCGCCCTTTGGCGGGCCGCATTTTTTCGCAAGTTTTGCCTTTCACGACGAGGTGACGCCGGGCGAGCCCTTTGCGGCGGCGCAGGTCTTCGTGCCGCGCTGGCAGGTAGCGCGGGCGGGCGACGCCACCACGGCGGTCGCGAATTTACTGGTGGCGGCGGATAGCGATCTCGACGCCCTCACCGCGCGGGTCTGGCGGGCGCATGCGCGCTTCGCGGCCTTTGATCCCGGCGAGGCGGCGGCGGGCGGGGACGAGACGGCGGCGGTTTTCCGTCAATCCGAGGCGGGCGATTACCGCGCAGCGGTGGGGCGGGCGCTGGAGCGCATCGCGGCGGGAGAATTTGAGAAAATTGTGCTGGCCCGGGCGATCGACCTGAGTGCCGACCGTCCGCTGCATCCGCTCACCGTGCTCAACGGCCTGCGCCAGCGTTTCCCGGATTGCTATGCCTTCTCGGCTGCGAATGGCGGCGGCCCGAGCTTCATCGGGGCCTCGCCGGAGCGTTTGCTGCGGGTGAGCAAAGGCCGCCTCGAAACCGAGGCCCTTGCCGGCTCGGTCCGGCGGGCGGCGGGCGCGAGCGAGGATGCGGCGCTGGCGGCGGCCTTGTTGCGCAGCGAAAAAGACCGGCGCGAACACCGTCACGTCATCGAATCCATCATCCGCCGCTTGGAACCGCTCGGGGTGCGGCTCGATTTCTCCGATACCCCCGGAGTGCGCAAACTGGCCAACGTCCAGCATCTGCACACCCCGATGAGCGGACCGCTGCCGGAGGGCGTGCGGTTGCTCGATCTGCTGGCGCGGCTGCATCCGACCCCGGCGGTGGGTGGCTCGCCGCGCGAAGCGGCGGTGGCGGCCATTCCCGGCTTGGAGGGGTTTCCGCGCGGGCTCTACGCGGGCGCGCTCGGCTGGCTCAACGCCCGCGGTGGCGGCGAGTTTTTTGTTGGCCTGCGCTCGGCGCTGGTCGAGGGCGCCCGCGCGCGGGTCTATGCGGGCGCGGGCATCGTGGCGGGCTCGGCCCCGGAACGCGAATGGGCGGAAACGGAGCTCAAGTTCTCGGCGCTCCTAGCGGCGCTGCGGGGATGATCCTTTGGCCCACGAAAAACACGAAAGACACGAAAACGGAAAACGTGGTTTGGACCTTTCGTGTGTTTCGTGGTTAATTCCTTCGTTTTTAATGAACCTCGATTTTCGAAACACGAATGCACTCTGGTGCTCGGTGGCGGCGGAGACGCTGGCGCGGGCGGGGGTGCGGCATGCGGTGATATCGCCGGGTTCGCGCAACACTCCGCTCACCCTAGCGCTGGTGGCGCATCCGGACATCGAGACCATTCCGGTGCTCGACGAACGCTCGGCGGGGTTTTTCGGGCTGGGCTTGGCCAAGCGCACCGGCGTGCCGGTCATTCTGCTCTGCACCAGTGGTTCGGCGGGGGCGCACTATCTGCCTGCCTTGATCGAGGCGAAGGAGAGCGGCGTGCCCCTGATCGCCATCACCGCCGACCGGCCGCCCGAGCTGCGCGACTGCGCCTCGGGCCAGACGGTGGACCAGCAAAAGCTCTTTGGAGGCTATGTCGGGTTTTTTCACGAACTGGCGGTGCCGGAGGCCCGAGTGGAGTTGTTGCAATACCTCCGCCAGACGCTGCGGCACGCGGTCGAGCGGGCGCGGTCCGGTGGTCCGGTGCACCTGAATGCGCCCTTCCGCGATCCGCTGGTGCCAGTGGTGGATGGCACCGCGCAGGGCTTGGCGGCGGCGGTGGATTGGGCGCGCTTTTTTGCTCTGCCGCCGATCCCGCCGCAGGCCCATCCGCGCGAACAGATGTTTGACCGCGACTTTGCGGCCGCGCCGGGCGTGATCGTGTGTGGCGCGGGCTGGGGCGAGGAGGTGGAGACGGTTTTCTGGGCGGAGCGGCTGGGCTGGCCCATCCTCGCCGACGCGCTCTCGCCGCTGCGTTTTCGCGGTGCGGGCGGGCGGGCGGTGATCGCGGCTTACGATGCCATCCTGCGCGATCCGCGGGCCGCGCAGGCTTTGCGCCCAAAGTCCGTCCTCATCCTCGGGGAAATCCCGACCAGCAAGCCCCTGCGCGCTTGGCTCACGCAGGCCGATGCGGATACCATCCAGATCGGCCGCACGGTGGAGAATCGCGACGGCCGGCACGGGCGCACCCTGCGCATCGCGGTGGGGGCGGCGACGGTTAACCGCTGGACTTTGCCCCACGGCGTGACGCCCCAGCCCGAATGGCTCGCGGCCTGGACGCGGGCGGAGGCGGCGGCCCAGGCGGTGTTGGCCGGCGCTGGGGATTTGACCGGTTTCGAGGGCGGCTTTACCCGGGCGCTGGCGCGCACGCTGCGCCGGGGGCAGGCGCTCTTTGTCGCCAGCAGCATGCCGGTGCGTGATCTCGAATCTTTTGCGCCCGCGCGGGGTGACGGGCCGGCGGTCTATGCCAACCGCGGGGCTAATGGCATCGACGGCACCCTTTCGACCGCGCTCGGCCTGGCCCACGGCGGCGTGCCGACGGTGTTGCTAACGGGCGACCTTGCCTTTTTACACGACACCAACGGACTACTCTCGGCGGCAAAGCTACAAGGCTCGCTCACCGTCGTGCTGATCAACAACGCCGGCGGGGGCATCTTTGGCCACCTGCCGATTGCGGGGTTTAATCCTCCTTTCGAAGAGTATTGGGCCACGCCGCAGCGGGTGGATTTTGCGCGGCTCTGCACGGCCTATGGCGTGCCGCACGAAGGCGTCGGGTCTGCGGTGGATCTGGCAACTCGACTGGAGGCCTTGGTCGGCGTGCCGGGCTTACGGGTGCTCGAGGTGCGCACCGACCGGGCGCGGGATGTGGAGATGCGGCGCGACGTGTTGGCGCGGGCGGCCACAGCGGTGGGCGAGGCCTTCGGTTGATGGTTTTTTAACGGGTTCTAAGCGCGGATTGTCCGGTTAACCACGGATGTTTTTGTATTCGTCGCCATCCACGGAGTGCAAGGGGCTAGGGCAGGTTTATAATTAGGTTCCTAGCGCCCCTTTTGGGAATTGAAGCTCCCGCCGGGGGATAGCCGTTTAAATACATCCAAACCAGCCTCCGCTATGACGGTTAAATTCCAATTTTTCTTCCAAGGGTTTACCCTAACGTAACCTGATCCACGCCAAAAAGTCACACAAATGAAATATAGCTATTCAGGATCAACGTATGGCTTGGTCTTTTGAACTTTTTCATTCATCTCCGTGCCCCTTGTCATCCTTGCTGAAGCGTGAGCGTTTATGATAAAATTACCGAAATTGCTGAATTTGGCTGAAATAGTTGGCTCTGCGAGTATCACAATACGCTCCGATGCGATTTCAGTAATGCCGGGTTACGGAGGACGCCGGCTTCAACCGCTAATGCCGGCAAATTGGAAACAGGACTGAGCATGGTTGCAAAATCGCCTACTCCCACCGCCTTTCCCTCTTCAGTGAAAGCACCCGGTTCCGCGTCATCCCTGGTCGAAAAAAATCCGTCGGAGTCATTCTTTGCTAATGCAACGTCGAATACGATTTACCTTTTGGCTTATTACGCGAGATTGCTGAAGGGCAACCGGTGGCTGGTTTTCATTATTATGCTCGGACTCGCCGGGCACGTTGCATTCTATATTATATATCCGCTAGGATTTAAATATATCTTCGACGTGGTGGTCCCCGCAAAGGATTGGGGGCTTCTGACCAAGGTCGCCATCTTCTTGACGGTTTTTCTGGGGTTGGGGGCGGTTGGTTCATACTTGCAATTGAAGTATACTTCTATTCTCGGGGGCCGGGTGTTGGATGGGCTGCGTTCGTCGATGGTGAATAAGCTTACGGTTCTGCCAGTGGGCTATTTCACTAATATCGAATCGGTCGATGTGCTCTCGCGGTTCTCCGGCGACTCGGAAAAACTCGAAGCCTCAATGACCCGGGCATTGCCCTCGCTCGTGGAAACGGTTTTGTTGATTTTGGGAAGCCTGCTGGCCATGTTTTTTATTAATTGGAAGCTTGCGATCGCGGGCACACTCCTTGTTCCGCTGGGTTTTTTTGCATACGCCGTGGTGGCGCCCAAGGAAGACTTGCTCAATAGCAGCAGCAGGCGTTTGAAGAACGAGATGCTGGCCTCGGTGGAGGATTTCCTTCATTCTTGGTTGATCATCCGAGCGTTTGGACGGAATGACTTCTTTAAGAAGCGTTTCGACCGGGTAAACGACCAGTATTACAAGACGTCAGCGGACTATTCCTATTACGTTAATATGACGCCGGTTCTTTCGGACTATATAATGAACGGAATCATGGCGGCGATCGTGATAATCGGCTCGGTTCTTTCTATTAACGGCACGCTTACGATTGGCTCCCTCATTGGCGCATTTGCGATACTACGGAAAATAGCGGATTGCTCAAGCAAGCTCTCCAGGCATTATTTCGTTTTCATTAATGCGACGCGTCCTTGCAAGCGCATCGAGAAGTTGCTCACGGAACCTGAGGTGAGGACTGTGGGGAGGGCTGGCGTCGAACTCCCGGCGATCCAGCATGACATCTGTCTGAAAAACGTCAGCTTTAGTTATATTGCTGAACGCCCGATCATACAAGAGGTCGACCTCTCGCTGAAGGCAGGACGGTCAGTTGCTATAGTAGGCCCCAGCGGTAGCGGCAAAAGCACATTGCTGAAACTGTTGATGTCCCTGATCCAGCCACAAACGGGTGATATTTTATATGATGGAATCTCGGGGAAAGATGTCTCCGTGACCTCAATTGCCAGCTATTTCTCAAATGTCCTGCAGGAGAGTCATTTGTTCCGCGGGAGCATCGCCGAGAACATTCGTTATGGTAAGGCGGATGCGACCGACGAGGACGTGCGGCTGGCCGCCACCCAGGCGGAGATTCACGATTTCATCGTTACGCTGCCGAAGGGCTATGACACCATCGTAAGCCACTCGGGAACAACGCTCTCCGGCGGACAGCGGCAGCGCATCGCCATTGCCCGTGCTTTGTTAAAAGACGCCAGCGTGATTCTATTAGATGAGCCGACTTCCATGCTGGATGCCGTCACCGAGGATTCTATCAACAAGTTGATTACAAAACTCGCAGCCAAACGGACGGTGATTCTTGTCAGCCACCGTTTGGCATCCTCAAGAAATTTCGATCAGATTGTGGTCGTTGACCGGGGTCGTATCGCCGAGACAGGCAGTTTTGGTGAGCTAATCTCCCGGAATGGCTACTATAAGAATTTGTGGGAGAAGCAGCATGGTTTCATGGTTGAGCATGACGGGACGATGGCGGTTGAACCGGAACGGTTGAAACTGATCCCCATATTTGCGAAATTGGACAACGATTCTCTCGAGGAGCTATGCGGCCATTTCGCGACTGAGGTTTTCGAGCCCGGTATGTTGGTCATCAAGCAGGGCGAAAAGGGGGAGAAGTTTTACATTACCGTCCGGGGGAGGTTGGAAGTATTTATTACAGACGCAAGCGGGGTTGAGACCAAGCTGGCGGTGCTGGGTGATGGCGATCATTTTGGCGAGGTTGCCCTTTTGCGATCGGTGCCCCGCACCGCGTCCCTGCGCGCCATCACCCATGTCGGTTGCTTGAGTTTGAGCCGGAGCCGCTTCGAACGCTTGACCGAAAGTCACCCAGAAGTGTTGGAAGCATTGGAGCAGGCTATGCTCGCTCGTTCGCGAAATTGAGTTTAACCCGGCTGCCCGTTCCCTCCGGTTTCGGCTGGTCGCTTGATCCGGCAGTTTAAATCAATCGCGGATCTCGTGGATTGAGCGGATAAAACCTAAATTATGGTGCAAATTCGGCGAAGCGCCCCCTTTCGCGAGGTGAATCCGCGCCTCGGCTTAAAAATAACAATTAAAACCGCGGATTATGCACCCGAAAGCGGACACCAGAAGATCGCCTGAGGTCGCCGTAGCACCCGCGGGCTGAGTTCCTCTGCTTCTTGGTTTCCCGAGTTTTTGCTCAGAGCTGCACGGGCAGGCCGATTTCAATGATCTGAGTGGGGAGGATGCGGTAGTAATTCTTGATTGGCGAAGCGTTGCGGCTGAGGAACGCGTAGAGCGATTTCTGCCATTCGAACATCCGCGCGCTGCCCCCGGTGATGATCATCTCGCGGTTGAAGTAGAAGGTGGTCGCGGAGAGGTTAAGCGGCACGCCTTGGCAGCGGATGCGCTCGACCATGCGGGCGACGTCAGGGGATTCCATGTAGCCGTAGCGGACAACGGCTCGCCATACCCCTTCGCCTACGGACTCAAGCCGCATGCGTTCCTCGTCCTCCACCGACGGGCGGGCTTCAGTGAGGATAGTCAGCAGCACCACATCGGTCTGGAGGCACTTGTTGGCTTTTAAGTGGTGCAGCAGGGCCAGCGGAGTGCCGTGGGGTGTCGCTACCATGAAGACGGCCGAGCCTTGGACGCGGACGATGTTTTTGCTGCGGGCGATGCGGGCGAGGTCGAGCTCGGCCACGGCGGCGCCATAGATCTTGTCTTGGATCTCGTTGCGACCGCTTTTCCAAGTGTGCATTAACGCGATCAAAGCCAGCGCGATCAGCACAGGCAGCCAACCGCCGTCGGCGAACTTGTGCAGGTTGGCGGCGAAGAAGGTTAAATCGACCACGAGGAAGAGGCCGATCAGCGCCGCGGCAGGCGCTATGCGCCAGTGCCAGCGGCGGCGCATCACGCCATACAGGGCGTAGCTGGTCACGGCCATAGTGCCGGTCACGGCGATGCCGTAGGCGGAGGCGAGGGCGGTGCTGGAGCCAAACGCGAGCACCACCGTGATGCAACCGGCGGCGAGCAGGAAATTAATCAGGGGCAGGTAGATCTGCCCCTCTTGCGCGGCGTTGGTGTGGAGGATCTTCAGGCGGGGGAAGTAGCCCAATTGCACGGCCTGGCGGGTGAGGGAAAAGGTGCCGGTGATAAGAGCTTGGCTGGCGATGATGGCGGCGAAGATAGAAAGGATTACCAGTCCGATGCGGAGCGGGCCGTCGGGGGCCAGAGCAAAGAAGGGGTTGGTGGCGTCTTCGGGGTGGGCGATAGCGTAGGAGCCCTGCCCAAAGTAGTTTAACAAGAGGCTCGGGCACACCACCCAGCGCCAGGCGCGGGCGATGGCGGTGCGGCCAAAGTGGCCCATATCGGCGTAGAGTGCCTCGGCGCCGGTGATGGTCAGCACGATGGAGCCGAGCACGCCGGCCGCCTGCGCGGGGTGGTGGATCAGCAGGCGGAAACCGTGCAGGGGGTTTATGGCCGCAAAAACTTGGGTGTTATCAAAGAGATGAATGGTCCCGAGCAGGCCCAGCACCGCGAACCAGACCAGAATTACCGGACCGAAAACCACGCCGATGGCGCGTGTGCCGTGCTTTTGCACGTAAAAGAGTCCGGCGAGGATCAGCACCGCGATGGGCACCACGTATTTTTCCAGTTCGGGATTGAAGCTCTTAAAGCCCTCGGCCGCGCCCAGCACCGAGATGGCCGGGGTGATAATGCCGTCACCGTAGAGCAGGGCCGCCCCGAAGAGAATGACTAGGGTGGAAAGGCCCATGCCGCGTCCAGCGGTGCGGGCGGCCGCGTTGGGTCCGCTTTCGCCCCCGCGCAGAGCGAGCAGGGCAAATACGCCACCCTCACCTTGGTTGTCCGCCCGGGTGACCACCATGATATATTTGAAGCTGACGGTGAACAACAGCGTCCAGAGCATCAGAGAGAGCACGCCGATGACGCCCTCCGCCCGGGAAACATCCGGGAGATAGTGCAGGCACTCCCGCATGGTATAGAGCGGGCTGGTGCCGATGTCGCCGAAGACCACTCCCAAGGCCCCTAGGCTGAGTCCGAGACTGGCTCGGGTGGAGGAAGCGGACGACGCGGGGGCGGTGCTCATGCGGAGGGAAAAAATCAGTCCAGACTGCCGCAGGGCGGGAGTCAACGGCAGCCAAGGGTTGGCGCGAGCCGGCGTTGACGCACGCAAACAGGTGCGCAGTTTCACCCTGCCATGAAGTCCACTGCTTGGAAGACCGTGAAGACCTACTCCGACATCCGCTATGAAAAGGCGGACGGCATCGCCAAGGTCACTATCAACCGCCCCCACCGGCGCAATGCGTTTACGCCGGATACGGTGCACCAGCTCTATGCGGCCTTTCTCGACGCCCGCGAAGACCCCGCCATTGGCGTGGTGCTGTTGACCGGTGAGGGTCCGCACACCGACGGCAAATACGCCTTCTGCGCCGGTGGCGACCAGGGCGTGCGCGGCTCCGCCGGCTATGTCGGCTCGGACGGTGTGCCCCGGCTCAACGTGCTCGATCTTCAGCGGCTCATCCGCTCCATGCCCAAGGTCGTGATCGCGCTCGTGGCGGGCTATGCCATCGGCGGCGGCCATGTTTTGCATGTCGTCTGCGATCTGACGATCTCGGCGGACAACGGTATTTTTGGCCAAGTCGGCCCTCGCATGGGTTCTTTTGACGCCGGTTTTGGCAGCGGTTATCTGGCGCGCTTGGTCGGTCAGAAAAAGGCGCGCGAGATCTGGTATCTTTGTCGTCAATACTCGGCCCGCGAGGCCCTAGAAATGGGATTGGTCAACGCGGTCGTGCCAGTCGCCGACCTTGAGGCGGAGGGGGTGCGCTGGGCAAACGAGATCCTGGGGCACTCGCCGCTGGCTATCCGGGCCTTGAAGAGCGCCTTTAACGCCGAGCTGGATGGTCAGGCGGGTATCCAAGAACTGGCCGGAAACGCGACCCTGCTTTATTATATGACGGACGAGGCGAAGGAGTTTCACGGCGCGCAGCGGGAGAAACGCAAGCCTGATGCCCGGCGTTTTCCGTGGCTGCCTTGAGGCGCATTAAGGTGGGGGGCAAGCCGTGCGATGCGGGGTTGCCAAACGCCGAGGAGGCCCGTCACTTTGGCGGCATGGCACGTCCACGCTTACTCGTTTCCCTCCTGCTTCTCCCCTTGGCCCTCGCTTTTTTCGCCGCTTGCGCGACCTCGAAGAAAAAAAACTACCCCGAGACAGTTGCGCGTTTTCTATTAGAAGCCAGTCCCTCCGAGGCGGGTGCCACGGTTAAGCTGCCCCGCAGTGGCACCACCATTTTGGTGGCACCAAAGACCTACTTCACCGAGTATGATATCGTGAGCTGCTCGGCGGTGATGAATGAGCTCGGCCGCAGTCTGGTTTTTAAGTTTACCTCCGAGGCCTCTCGTGACCTTTTCCGACTCACCGCCACCAGTCGCGGCAAGCGTCTAGTTACGGTGGTGAACGGCGTAGCCATCGGAGCCCGGCGCATCGAGGATCCGCTCTCGGACGGCTATTTAATCACCTACGTCGAGGTGGACGACGACAAGTTGGACGAATTTGCCAAAAATATCGTGAGCACCTCCACCGACGGGCGCAAGGAGCTCGAGAAGCGCAATCGCTGATGTTAGGGGCGGAGGCGCATCGAGTCACGCTGAGGGCGGGTCTGGGCGTGCTGGCGGTGGTTTGCGTGTCTGCCTTGGTGGGGTGCCGTGACAGTGCGGGCGAAGAGGCGATGGGCAAAGCGAGGGTTGGCGTGGTCAAACCAGTGGCCGCGGCGCCGCGACGGGTGGAGCTTGTCTGGCCCACTCCGAACCGAGCCTACGCCGAAGGCCGCGATATCGCTGCTTTTATCCAGCCAACGGCCTCGGGCGTGGCAACCTCGGGCCTGTTTGGCAGCGTCCGCAGCGGCGGGCGGCAATTTCATGAGGGGCTCGATCTATTGCCGGTGGAGCGGGACAGGGCAGGTGAGCCGCTCGATCCCGTTTTTGCCGCCATGGCTGGCGTGGTGCGGCACGTCTACCGTAAGGCCGGCGGCAGCAACTATGGCCGCTATATTGTGCTCGAGCATCCGGCGGAGTCACCGCCGGTCTACACCCTTTATGCCCACCTCGCCGAGTTAGCACCGGGCCTTACGCCGGGCACGGTGGTGACGGCCGGTCAAACCATTGCCCGTATGGGCCACAGCTCGTCTGGCGAGGGCATACCCAAGGACCGAGCGCATCTGCACTTTGAAATCGGGGTGCGGGTTAGCGACGAGTTTGATGGCTGGTATCGCGGACGCGGCTTTGGCAGTCCGAACGAGCAGGGGCTTTTTAACGGCATGAACCTGCTCGGGCTGGATCCGCTGGAGTTCTTTGCGCGCTCACGCACTGGCGGACTGGCTTCGCTCGATCTCGTCTTTAAGGCCTTGCCGGCGGCGGTGCGGGTGCGGGTGGCTTCTCCTGAGGTGCCGGATTTCCTCCGCCGTTATCCCTCGCTGCAGGAAAAAGCAGCGGCGGGTGTGACGGGGGGCTGGGAAATTGATTTCTCTGCCACGGCGGTCCCGCTGCGCTGGCGCCGGCCGAATGGCGAGACCTTCTCGGGGTGGCGGCGAGGCGAGGCCCGAGTGGTGTTTCAGGACGAGGCCTTGCTGGCGGCCAACCGCGGGCGGGACCTAGTGGATAAACGCCGTGGTGTGGCGGTGGCCGGGGAGGATTTGGCTGCCGTTTTAGGTCTGCTTTTTGTTCGTTAGAGTCGCGCCTGTCGTCGTCAAAACAAGGGCGCGTAGTCCCGGTTTTTCTTAACACGGATGTCACTTGATCGTCGCGCCATCCTCACCGGATGTGGCCATACTTAGATTTCTCATGACGTCTCCATTTAATTCCATAGCCTGCAATCAGCGTGGTGCCTGTGCCCTTTTGGGGTATATATGGGCGGCTGGTGTATAAGCGCGGGGCATCGCCCATGCGTTGCAACACGTATCGTTAATATTTTTACAAACTTTAGGTTTGATGAAAAATTATTATACCTTCGTCATCTTTTAGCCTCAATCGTCTTATTACTCAGTTTCCATGAACGATACCACCTTTGCCGCCCTTTTTTGCGCGCAGCGTAAGATCGAACATGTTGATTTCGACAAGGCGGTTTTGAGCGAGACACTTTATCCGCACGCGAAGTGGTTTGCCCCTATGGTTCGTTTGATTTGGCCACGGCATTTTGTGGCGGATCATGACTTCGTTGAAGCGGTGGGGAAGTTGCGTCGTTTTCGGGAGTTCTTCAACGAATCCGAGGATTTCGCGCACCATCCGGATAACGTTGGGTTTTTGCGGTCGACGCTTAATATGCGAATTTCTTCGCGACGCATGCGGCGCTTGGTGCGCGAGGTCCTGCATCCGGAGTTGGGTGGTTTGGGCAAGGCTGACGATTCCTCGATCGCACCCTTCAATGCTGAGCCGGCAAAAGACGCTCCTGCCGCTTCTGAACAGGATTCGGGATCGGGTGCGGGTTAAGGGTCGGGCAAAGTCGAGCCTTGCGGTCGTGCCGATGAAGGACTTTCGATGCGTATGCGCTTTTGTGGCGCATTGGATACTCGCCCGGGTGGTGGAATGGCAGACACGAGGGTCTTAGAAGCCCTTATCGAAAGGTGTGCAGGTTCGACTCCTGTCCCGGGCACCAGTGCGCGGATGGTTTTGCGTTTTCCCGCGCGGCGGGTCGTTTTCTCGCTCTTTCTTCATGGCGCCCTCCGAATCTGATCCCGAACCCGGTCTTCAGGGGGACGCGCGGGCGGCGGCGGCGGCTTGGCTGCGGATTGGAATCGGCGCTGCGGTGGCGGCGCAGGCGATGGTCTTTTCCCTCGCGGTTAATCTTACGCCGGCGGAGGGCGCGGCTTATTGGCTGGTGCATAGCGGGCTACTGGCCAGCGCGCTGGGCGTCTTGGTTTTTTTAGGACGCGATCTGCTCGCCGGCGCCTGGGCGGCGCTACGGCCGCGGCGGGTGACCATCGATCTACTCTTTTTGCTCACCCTGCTGGGGGCGCTCGGCGGTTCGCTCACCAGCACGCTGACGGGGAAAGGCTCAGTTTATTACGAGGTGGTGGCGGTATTGGTCGTGGTGCACACGCTGGGAAAATTGGCCGGGGCGCGCAGCCGGGCGGCGGCGCTGCGGGCGGCCGGCGCGGAGGCGGATAAATATGAGCACTGTGTGGTCCTTGGCACGGATGGGCGCGCGGAAACCCAGCCGGTGTCGGCCTTACGAGGAGGCGAGCGCGTGGTGGTGGCGGCGGGCGGAGCCATCTGTATTGATGGAATAGTGACCGAGGGGCGGGCTTATGTGGACGAGGCGGCCTTAACGGGAGAGTGGCGGCCGGTGTCGCGCGGGCCAGGCGATCGGGTGTGGGCGGGCTCGCGGTCGCTGGATGGTCGTTTGGTGGTGGCGGCGGAGGCAGGGCCGCGTCGGCTTGACGGGGTCTTGCGGGCGGTGGCGGAAGCGCGGCTGGCGCCCTCGCGTTTTCAAGCGCGGGCAGACCGCTTGATGGCGTGGTGGCTGCCGGTAGTGGCGGGAGTGAGTGGGGCGACTTTTCTGGGCTGGTGGTTTGGGGCTGGGGTGGAGTGGTCGCGGGCTTTGTTCAACGCCATGGCCGTCCTGCTGGTGGCTTGTCCCTGCGCGATGGGACTCGCGACGCCGGTGGCGGTCTGGGGTGGGCTGGCGCGCTTGGCGCGGCTCGGTATCGTGGCACGCAGCGCGGATTTTCTCGAGGCGCTGGCAGAGATCGATTGGGTGTGTTTTGACAAGACCGGCACGCTTTCGGAGGAGGCGCTGGTAGTGCGGAGCTGGCACTTTGCCCCGGGCTGGACGGGGCGTGGCGAGGAATTGAAGGCCGCGGTGGCGGCGGTGGAGTGCGGGGTGGACCACCCGTTGGCGCGGGCTTTGGCGGTTGAGGGAGTGGCGAGCGAAGGGCACGTCGCGATTGAGCGC
>RGVP01000190.1 GCA_010027235.1 bacterium | reverse complement strand
GGGGTGTGGTGGCGACATCCGGCTCATTGCCTTCATCACAGAGCCGGGGCCGATCCGGAAGATTCTCACCCCTCTGTGCCAATGATAGGTGAGACACCTGCCCTTCCCCTATTACAGTAGAGGGCCAGGAGGTCAGGAGATGGAGATCCACAGGATGTTGGGTACCGCAGAGGCGGTGGTGGTCGGAACGGAAGGAGGGCCTGGCCCGACTGGAGTTCCGACCACCACCGCGGCCGCCGCAGGGGCGGGAGGGAGTGAGCCACGGGCCGAGGTCAACGGGCAAGGGCGGCCCGATCCCGCGGTGCCGGAGAGGCCGGTTCGGCGACGCTTCGACGCCGAATACAAGGCCCGCATCCTCCGGGAGGCGGATCAGCTCACCGAGCCCGGGCAGGTTGGAGCCATGCTACGGCGGGAAGGTCTCTACTCGTCGCACCTGTCCGTGTGGCGGAAGCAGCGGGACGAGGCGGCACTCGCCGGCCTCGTGCCCAAGCGGCGCGGCCGGAAGCCCGACCCGAACGCGGAGCTCGTGGCCGAGAACCAGCGGCTGGTTCGGGAGAACGCGAAGCTCATGAGGAAGCTGCGGCGGACGGAGGCCATTCTCGACGTCCAAAAAAAACTCTCCGAGATCCTGGGGATCGAGCTGCCGCCAAACGACTACGTGAAAGAGCCATGAAAGCGGTCGAGGAGCTCGCCCCCGCCGTGGGAACGTCCATCGCGTGCGCGGCCGTTGGCGTGCCAAGGGCGACGGTCTACCGGCATCGCCAGCCCAAGGCAGCCGCGGCCCCCAAGCCACGGCCGGTGCCACCTCGCGCCTTGAGCGGGGAAGAACGCAAGCAGGTGCTCGACGTCCTGCACAGCGAGTCGTTCGCCGACAAGGCCCCGGCCGAAACCTACGCGAAGCTTCTGGATCAAGGCACTTATCTCTGTTCCATCCGCACGATGTACCGCGTCCTCGAGGCCAATCAGGAGGTCCGGGAACGCCGCAACCAACTGCGCCACCCCGCCTATGCCAAGCCGCAGCTCGTGGCCACGGCCCCGAACCAGGTCTGGACCTGGGACATCACGAAGCTCCTGGGGCCGGCCAAGTGGAGCTACTACTACCTCTACGTGATCCTCGACATCTACAGCCGGTACGTCGTGGGTTGGATGCTCGCCAACCGGGAATCCCAGCACCTGGCCGAACGACTGATCCGCGAGACACTCATGAAAGAGGGCATCCACCGTGATCAACTCACGATCCACAGCGACCGCGGCCCAGCCATGCGATCCCAGGCCGTCGCACAGCTGCTGGCCACCCTCGGCGTGACCAAGTCGCACAGCAGACCCCACGTCAGCGACGACAACCCGTTCTCCGAAAGCCAATTCAAGACCCTCAAGTACCGCCCTGGCCTCGACTTCTGCCGCCGGTTCTTCAACTGGCACAACGAGGAGCACCGTCACTGGGGCATCGGGCTCCTGACGCCCGCAGTCGTGCACACGGGTCAGGCCGAGGCCGCCATCGCACAGCGAGCCGATGTGCTGGCCGCCGCCCACGCCCGCCACCCCGAGCGGTTCGTCAGAGGCCTCCCGCAGCCGCTCACGCCGGCCGCCGAGGTCTGGATCAACCCGCCCGAGAATCGGCCGCACATCCGCACACTGGAGCTACCCCGCGACAGTAAATTTGTTCCGCAGGTGTCTCAAAGTCATTGACACGTTCCGCTGACTCCATCGACGCGGAGTCGCATACCCAGGCGGATCCGCCCCAGCAACCGCTGTTGCTCAGGCCAACACATCTTTGATGACGTGTCCGTGCACATTGGTGAGCCTGCGCTCGATGCCGTTGTGATAAAACGTCAATCGTTCGTGATCCAGCCCCATGAGGTGCAAGATGGTGGCGTTGAAGTCATAGACAGACGTCTCATTGACCGCCGCCTTGAAGCCAAACTCGTCGCTCTCGCCGTAGCTGAAACCCTTCTTGACGCCGGCTCCAGCAAGAAAGCAGGTAAACGCACCCGGGTTGTGATCGCGGCCGGTTCCGTTGCCTTGCAAGAACGGCATTCGGCCGAACTCAGTGCACCACACGACGAGGGTGTCGTCGAGGAGGCCACGCTGCTTCATGTCTCGAATGAGCGCGGCGGTGGGCTGGTCCATGATTTCCGCCTGCATGGCATGAGTGTCCTGAATGTCGCTGTGCGAGTCCCAATTGGTGATGCCGTTGCCGCCGCTGGGATCGCTCCCGTTGAACAGCTGCACGACGCGCACGCCCTTCTCGAGGAGACGACGGGCCAAGATGCAATTCCTGGCATACTCGCGCTTCAGCTCACTGCCGGTGTTGGTGCCGTATTCCCGGTGAATCGATTCGGGCTCCTCGGAGATATCCATGATGTCGGGCACCGATGTTTGCATGCGGCCCGCAAGCTCATAGCTGGCGATGCGTGCGGCGAGGTTGGTGTCGCCCGGAAACTGCTCGAGGTGATTGCTGTTCAAACGTGCGAGCAGATCGTTGGTGGCCTGATCGTCCGCTGCGGAGTAGCGAGCGGGACGATTGAGATTTGCGGGCGGAGCCTTGGCGGTAAAGTCGGTGCCCTGGAAAGCGGCGGGCAGAAATCCGCTGCCGAAGTTGTTCTTGCCCGACCGTGCCATGCCACGCGGATCATTGATGGCGACGAACGCGGGCAGCTCGGAGCACTCAGACCCAAGCGCATAGGTGGTCCACGCGCCAAATGAAGGGAAGCCTTCCATCACAAAACCGGTGTGGAGGAAATTCTCTCCCTGCGGGTGCGCGCTGGTTTGCGTGCTCAGCGCATGAAGAAAGCAGAACTCATCGGTGAGTTCTGCCAGATGCGGCAACAAGTCTGACACCATCTTGCCGCTCTGGCCGCGTGGCTTGAAGCCCCAGAACGGTTTGGCGATGTTGCCGGACGGGCCTTCGAACGTCACTGCGGGCATGTGCGGCGGCTTCTGACCATGCAGCTTTGCGAGCATCGGTTTGTAGTCGAACGTGTCGACATGGCTGACCGCCCCCGGGCAAAAGACGACCAGCACCCTCTTCGCGGGCATCGGGAAGTGCGCAGGGCGCGGTGCATAGGGACGATCGGGATCGATCCGGGGACGGATGCTCGCCTTGCCCGTGAGGTCCGCCGCGGATTCGGAGGCCAGCAGGTGCGCGAGCCCCAGGCCGCCGAAGGCTCCTCCGGTGGTCCTCAGGAAGCCGCGGCGGTCGAGCAGGTGTCGCGCCTGGATTCGTTCGGCTTGGTTCATGGCAGGAATGCGAATTCGTTTGAGTTGATGATGCTTCGGACGACGAGCGCAAGTCTGGTTCCCTCACACGCAGCGACCTCTTCGGCAGTCGGTGCTCTGGTGAGCAGCAACTCGAACGCCTGGCTCACCGATTGAGCCCGCTGGGCTATGAACTCGCTCTGCTCGACCACGAACTCACTGTTCATCAAATTCAAGGCTTGCAGCGGAGTCGTCGACACCGGCCGTTTGGGGCTGACTTGTCCGCAGTCGGGAAAATCGAATGCGGTGAAAATACGATCGTCAACTCGGCGCATACGTTCTTGATAAATCATCCGCCGCCACGTCTTGGGGCCATGGTTGTCGGTCACCTGCCACTGCGCGTAGGTGTTCTTCACGCCGTGAATGCGGTAGCTACGGCCACCTCGTGCTGGATCAAGGTTGCCTGACGCCTGCAACACACTGTCACGAATGACCTCAGCCTCGACTCGTTGTGGTGAGAAACGCCACAACAACGAATTATTGGCGTCGGTGCGAATTGCGTCCGGGCGCGGAGCGCTCGATTGCCGGAAGGCGTCGGTCAGTACGATGCGGCGGATGAGGTCCTTGGTACTCCAGGGCTTGGCGTTGTGGTCCTGAGGATGCACGAACTCGGCGGCGAGCCAGTCGAGCAGCTCGGGATGGCTCGGCGGTGCGCCCGCTTTTCCAAAATCGGAGGTCGTTGCGACGATGCCGGCGCCGAAGAGATGGTGCCACACGCGGTTCACATAGACTC
>RGVP01000189.1 GCA_010027235.1 bacterium | reverse complement strand
ACGGCTTGGGCCAGCAGTGCGCGGCCTTCACCAAGCAGGTTTTCCACTGCGTTTTTAATCGCAGGGTTGGCGAGGTAGCGTTGGCCGGAGGCGATCCACTCGGGATAGTGTTGCTGGCCTTGGGTGAGCAGGCGCTCCCAAAGGGCGGGTAGAAAGGCGATTAGGTCGAGCAACTGGGAAAGCGCCGGCGGGATGACCGTTACTAGAAGGCCGGTGGCGGCAAGCAGGAAGGCGCCGTAAATCACCGCTACGGCCACGATGCGGCGGATGCGGAGGCGATTTTCCAGCAGCAGCACGAGGGGGAGTAGCACGAGGGCCATGATGCCGGCGGTGACCAAGGGCCACAGGACGTTTGCGAATACCCCCAGTAGTATCACCCCGAGTAGGGCCAGGCCCACGAGCAGCGCGCCGGCGGCGATGAAGGCGAACAGGGCGAGTGCGAATCCGGCCACGCGGCGCTGGACGGGCGAGAGCAGGGGCACGAGCCCGCTCGCGGCGGGCGGGACCTGGGCGGAAGCGTAATCGTCGGCCATATGGCAGGAAAAGCCCGGCTAGGCGGGGCGTGCGAGGAAAGTTTTCGCCGCAAGAGACTTTGCGCGGCGTCCAGAACCCGTAAGGTGGTGATCTATCGTATGACGCCTGCCCCCGCCACCCACATCCACATTAAGGGCGCGCGGGAGCATAATCTAAAGAATCTCGAGCTGCGTCTGCCGCGTGGGAAACTTATTGTTATCACGGGGCCCTCGGGCTCGGGCAAGTCGTCGCTGGCCTTCGATACGCTCTACGCGGAGGGCTACCGGAAATACATGGAGTCGCTCTCCACCCAGGCCCGACAGGTCCTAGAGCAGCTCAAGCGGCCGGACGTCGATTTCATCCATGGGCTTTCCCCGGTGCTTGCAATCGAGCAGCGCACGGGGAACGGCTCGCCGCGCTCGACCATCGCTACGGTCACGGAGATAGCGGACTACGCGCGGTTGCTCTGGGCTTTGCACGGCGAGCAACGGTGTCCGAAGGACGACGGTCGGGCGGTGCAGCGCTCGCTGGACGACAACGTCGCGCGCGTGCTGGCCGAGTGCGCGGGTGAGCGCATCATGCTTCTCGCGCCCGCCCTGAAGGCCCGGCCCAGCGTCTTGCGGGATGAACTACCCCGTCTTCGCCAGCGTGGGTTTCAGCGCGTGCGGATCGACGGGGTGGTTAAAAACCTCGACGATCCGCAGCTTGTGCCCAACGGCCAAGGCACGCGGGAACTGACCGTCGAGGTGGTGGTGGATCGCCTGGTCGCGGTGGCGGAGCAGCGTTCGCGGCTAGCGGACTCGCTCGAACTTGCCTTTCGCGAGGGTAAGGACCGCGCTCTCGTGCTCTCGCAAAAGCCCGGATCGGCGCCGGATGCGTGGCGTGAGCTGGCCCTCTCGCAATCATTGGCCTGCGAGGTGTGCGGGGATGTCTTCGAGAAACTCGCTCCCCGGCATTTTTCCTTTAACCACCGCGAGGGTGCATGCGCGGACTGCGAGGGGCTAGGGCGAAAATTACGCTTTGTGCCCGAGCTGATCGTCCCCGATCCGGCCAAGTCGGTCCGGGGGGGGGCACTTAAGCCGTGGCGCATAGGCGGGAAAAACCTCATCATCAAACACAACGCCCTGCTCAAGCAGCTCGCCGCCCAGCTGCCTTTCGACCCAGAGGTGCCTTGGGTCGACTTGCCGGAGGCGACGCGCCACGCTCTGCTGCACGGCGCGGGCGAGCGGGAGTTTGCCTTCAAACTGAAGCGCATGCGCGAGGCCCGGGCCATGCCCTTTGCCGGGGTGATCGCGGACTTGGAGGAAAGTTTCCGGGAGACCGACAGCGATGGTTTCCGAGCGCGTTTGACGACGTTTATGATCAGCGGCGGTTGCCCGACCTGCCGGGGCGGCCGCTTGAATGCCCGCAGCATGGCGGTAAAGGCCGGTGGGCTCGCGGTGCCGGAGTTTTTTGCCCTCGATGTGGCGGCGGCGCACGCTTGGGCGACTGGTCTGCTCGTGACGGCGTCGGGCGAGGCGGCGCGGGAGATCGTGGCGGGGATTGAGCAGCGGCTTCGTTTCCTGCTCGAGACTGGGCTGGGTTACCTTACCTTGAACCGTGAGTATGACACCCTATCGGGTGGGGAGGCCCAGCGCGTGCGGTTGGCGACCCAGCTGGGCATGGGCCTGATCGGCGTCATCTACGTGCTCGACGAGCCCAGCATCGGCCTGCATCCGGCGGACAACGAAAAACTCCTCTCTACCCTCGCAGAATTGCGCGACCGCGGGAATACGGTGGTAGTGGTCGAGCACGACGAGGACACGATGCGGCTCGCGGACGAGATCCTTGAACTCGGTCCGGGCGCTGGCGCGGAGGGTGGGCAGATTTTATTCCAGGGCACGCCGGCGGCATTGATGCGTGTTCCGCCGCGGCTCTCGCGGACTGGGCCGTTTCTGGCGCGCAAGGCGGCGGTGACGCGTGAGGCCAAGGCCCTGTCCGGCGACGGACTTTTCCTTACGATTCGAGAGGCACGCGAAAACAACCTCAAAGGCGTTGATGCGCGTTTCCCGGTCGGTTTGCTCACGGTGGTCACTGGCGTTTCCGGCTCGGGTAAGAGCACGCTGGTCAACGACGTCTTGGCGGCGGCAGCGGCCCGCAAACTCAACGGGGCGAAATCCATTCCGGGCAAACATCGCCACATCGAGAACCTCGATGAATTCGACAAGCTGGTGCAAGTGGACCAGGCGCCCATCGGGCGTTCACCGCGCTCAAACCCCGCAAGCTACACCGGGCTGCTCGACCCGCTGCGCGACCTCTTCGCGATGGTGCCGCTGGCCAAGGTGCGGGGCTACACCGCGAGTCGTTTTTCCTTCAACGTCCGCGGTGGTCGTTGCGAGCGCTGCGCGGGCGACGGGGTGATTAAACTCGATATGCAGTTCATGGCCGATGCCTACGCGCCCTGCCCAAGCTGCGCCGGGCGGCGTTTTAATCGCGAGACGCTGGAAATCCTCTTCCACGGCCACTCGATCGCGGATGTGTTGAACTTGACGGTGAGGGACGCGATTGGGGTCTTCAAAAATATCCCCAAGATCATGGATAAGCTCCAGACGCTCGATGCGGTCGGGCTGGGTTACCTCGCGCTGGGCCAGAGCGCGACTACGCTCTCGGGCGGCGAGGCGCAGCGGCTGAAACTCTCGCTGGAGTTGAGCAAACGTCAGCAGGGACGGGTGCTCTATGTCTTGGACGAGCCCACGACCGGGCTACACTGGGTGGACATCCAGCACTTGATGGACCTGCTTTTCAAACTGCGGGATGCCGGCAACACTCTTATCGTGATCGAGCACAACCTTGATGTGATCAACCTGGCGGATTGGATCATCGACCTCGGTCCGGGTGGAGGAACAGCTGGTGGCGAAATCGTCTACGCTGGGTCGCGCGCAGGGCTGGAGAGCGACGCCGCGACGAAGAGCGGACGCAGTTTGACCGGTCGGGCGCTGGCCAAGTGGGCGGCGGCGGGCCGGGGAGTGATGATCTGAATCAGTAATAGATCAGGTAAACCGTGAGCACGCCGGCGATGCCAAGCAGGCCGAGGGCGAGGGCGAGCTGTAGGCAGCCTTTGCGCGCGGCGGTAGGGTCTAGGCGCTCGGTCGCGGCGTAGTTGGCAATGATCTCGTCGGCACGGGCATGGGCAGCGGCCAGCGCATCTGGCGCAGGCTCGGCAAACGTGGGTGAATCTAGGACAGTCGGCAGCTTGGCGTCGACTTGGCCGGAGGAAATATCGTTAGCTTTGGCGGATAGGGATTGAAAAGGCGTCTGCGCTAGGATCTCGGTGTCGAGCCAAGCCAGATGTTCAGCCACCAAGGCCCGTTGGCGGCGGAGGGCGGTAAGACGGTCGGGCGGCATGCTGGTGGGGGTCTGGAAAAGAGGTCAGGAGCCAGAATCCGGAAAGGCGGAATGACTTTATGTCCGGCCGAACCGGCGGGCGATTTCGCCTTGGCTTAGCTCAACTTGGGTGGGGCGACCGCTG
>RGVP01000188.1 GCA_010027235.1 bacterium | reverse complement strand
TTACGGTATCGATGAACCATTTTGGTGTTGATTAACCCGTACCAACTGTATGAGACCGTTTTATAATTCCTGAAACTGCCCATGATGGGGCCGTTGACAGAGACAATATCCCTTTCGGCTCCGGTAATTTTGCGGATAAGCGTTGCCAATGATCTTACCAACCTCTCGTAAACAGCATTTTGAGGTGTCAAAATATTTGAATAGGCAATCATCGTTGGGGCCGGGCACTTATTGATTTGGCATCCATAATAATGATGCGTATCTGTTGCCTTTAAAGAACGCCAAATTGACGGATCAACATTGTTTGTTTTAGGAAATGAAAATTCCAGCCAATATGCGCTTGATGAATATTGATTATCACTTGCCAAAGCAGATGTTTGACATTGCATAACAACGAGCGTGAAAGCAAATGCAATTGAAAGAGGATATTTTTTCACGACAATGCCTTTGCGATCTGGTGTCAGGGCAACACAGGACGCAACAGGCACTTGCTGTTATTTTAGGTCGAGCAGGCCGGAATGACAGTGGCCTTTCCCGAAGAACCGACTTTCACCCGCGGCCTGTGTGGGCCGGCGGAGACGATGCGCGTGCTCAATTACGCGAGTTGGTGACTGCCCTTGCCGGGCAACCAGTGTTCGCCGCCCTGACCGAACCGGAAAAAACCCTTCTTTGGCTAGGACCGCGCTTGCGCGGCGTGAGTGAACACCTAGCGCCTGCTACACCCCTGCCCTCCGCCTCCGCACCGGTGCCGTCTATCGGCCCACGTTCGCTCTCGGCACGCACTCCGCGCATCGTGCCGCGGGACGAACCCGTAACCCCTCTGCTGGTAGACGGAAGCGAACACTACCTCGCCATCGGACTGCCCTCCCGCGAGGCCCCTAGCTACGCCGCGGCCCGCGAGTTAGTCTCCTCCCACGGTTTCACCCTCGATCCCTCGACGAAAAAATGGTGGCTGCGCGACCGCCACAAGGTCCTCAACTTTCTGGCCACCCACGGCGAAGCCCTACGCAGTCGCTTCCACGCCGACTTCACCTCCAATTTCGAAAAAAACACCGCCGGCCTAGCGAACGCCCGAGTGGAGGCGAAAGTCGCCGAAGCCAGTGGAGACGAGTTCGCCGTAACCGTCGGCCTCGCCGCCGGAAAAGTCACCGAGGAAGAGCTGCGCACCGCGCTGGCCGCCGGTCGACGCTTTGTGGAGGATGGGAAAAAAATCTATCTACTGCCGCCCGACCAGTTGGAACGACTCGCCAAGGCTCAGGCGGCCCTTGCCGGCGGCACCGCCGCCCCGGTCGTAGCCCGCAAAGTCCAGCGCGTCGCCGCCGCCCGCATCCCGGAGCTCCAAGACATGCTCGACGACATATCGCCCGATGCCCAGACGCCCGAAGGCTGGCGCCGCCGCGCCGAGGCGCTGCGCGACCTATCCCGCCTCGAACCCGCACCTCTACCGCCTGACTTCGCCGCCACCCTGCGCCCTTACCAGCAGATCGGCGCCGCCTGGTTGTGGCACCTGCACCGCCACGACCTCGGTGGCATCCTCGCCGACGAAATGGGCCTCGGCAAAACCGCCCAGGCCCTCGCCCTGCTCGCCGCCATCGGCCACGCCACTGCCTCGAAGCAGCGCCGCCCCTCGCTGGTGGTCTGCCCTGCCTCGCTGGTGGAGAATTGGCGCCGCGAGGCCGCCCGCTTCGCTCCTAGCCTGCGCGTGTTCATCCACCACGGCACGAACCGCCTCGCCTCGACCGAGGCCGCCGCTGCGCACGATTTGTTCATCACCTCCTACGGCACCCTCGGCCGCGATGCGGAACTGTTCGCCGAACTAGACCTTGCCACTTTGGTCGCCGACGAGGCCCAGCACGCCAAGAACCGCCGCTCCCTCAACGCCCGCGCCCTCCGCGGCCTGCACGCCCAGAGCCGGATCCTGCTAACCGGCACCCCGGTAGAAAACTCCCTCGAAGACCTGCGCACGCTGTTCGAAATTGTGCTGCCCGGCTACGTTGACGCCAAGCTACCCGCCGCGCTCGGCTCCGGCGTGAAGTCTACGGATCGCGATTGGCAGGACGAACGTCTGCGCAAACAAACTGCGCCCTACATTCTCCGCCGCACAAAGTCCGCCGTCGCCACCGAACTACCACCGAAGATCGAGCAGGTGATTTTCTGCACACCAACTACCGAACAGCTCGCGCTCTACCAAGATTACCAGCGCAGGTCCGAGGAACAACTCAGTGCCCTCGCCGCCGATGGTGCCTCGGAAAACTCCCAGCGCCTCGCCACCCTGACCCAGCTCCTCCGCCTGCGCCAAATCTGCTGCGACCCACGTTTAGTAGAACAGATGGCCGAGGCCTCGTCGTCGGCCAAACTCGAGGCCTTCCGCGAACTCCTCGCCGAGGCGATCGACGACGGCCACCGCCTGCTCGTGTTCTCCCAGTTCACGAGCCTCTTGGGGCTCCTGCGCGATGAACTCGATAAACAGGGTATAGTCTTCTGCTACCTCGACGGCTCCACCCCTCAGAAACAGCGCCAACTCGAGGTCGACCGTTATAACGCCTCAAGAGAGATCCCCGTTTTCCTCATCTCGCTCAAGGCCGGCGGCACCGGCCTCAACCTCACCGGCGCCGATACCGTGGTCCACTTCGACCCGTGGTGGAACCCCGCCGCCGAGGCCCAAGCGACCGACCGTGCCCACCGCATTGGCCAAACCAAGGTGGTAACCAGCTACAAGCTGATCTGCGCCGGCACGGTCGAAGAAAAGGTCATGATGCTTCAGGACGAAAAGCGCCGCCTTCTAGCCGACGTATTCGAGGCGAGCGACGCAGTGAACGCGAAACTAACCCTCTCCGACCTGCGCGACCTGCTGGCTGGCTAGAACGAACGCTAGGCCGGTTTACAAAATTCCCGTTGACGCCCCCCCCGCCCGCCGTTTGCTCACCTGTCCCGCAGTTCGCTGCGACGTCGGCAAGATAGCTCAGTCGGTAGAGCAGTTGACTGAAAATCAACGTGTCCCCGGTTCGATTCCGGGTCTTGCCACCACTTTCCCCCAGGCTCCGCAGTCAACGCCCCATCGGCGTCGCGCCACGTCGGTTCAACTCAGCGCGGGGCCGTTGACTAGCCCCGGGCCAGTCCCAGTCTGGGCCTATGGCCAAATCGCGCAAAAACTCCCCCGCCGAACTTGCCCCCGTCCCCGTCATCTCAGCCACTTACTACGTCGAAGTCTATTCATCTTGGTGCCACTGGGCCGAACCCGCCTGGTCCGAGTTGCGCGCCCGCTACGCCGGACGCGTCGCATTTGATTGGCGCGTGGCCTTGATGCGGCCGGAGGACTTTCCCGCCGATCGCGCCCAGTGCGACTGGTTTTACCGCCGCAGCGGCACGCTCGTGGGCTCCCCCGTGATGCTGAATTCCGGCTGGATGGAACCCGACCGCTCAGCCTACGCGACCCCCAACCTCGTGGCCGAGGCTGCACGCGAATTCCTGCCGCCGGGCGACGACCGCGCCCGCCTCGCCCTTACCCGCGCCGCCCTGCTCGACGGTCGCCGGCTGGGCGACCCCGCCGTCGCCGCCCGATTCGCGGCGGACGCGACCGATGGCGCGGTCACGGCCGCACGCCTGCGCGCCACCGCCACCTCGGACGCCATCCGCGCCCGGGTGGCTGCCTCGACGACGGACTTTTTCGCCCACCAGATCGCGCAGCGTCCGGCTTTCGTCCTGACCAGCTCCATCGGGGACAAGATCGTGCTTTCCGGCGTTTGGCGCCTCGCCCCGCTGGTCGCCGCGCTGGATTCGTTGCTGGCGGACGCCGCCGCCTACGCCTCCCATCGGGCCCACCACGGAGCGCCGCCAACGGCGTGAACTTCGTAATCTCCAGCCGCGGCCCGGACCATGGATAGGCGGATTTCGCTCAGCCGCACACCCGCCCGACTACCTTCGGGCCGAAACCGCCGTCACCCCCGAACGAGCTTCATCCGCGGCAACGCCGCCCGGTCCGGGCGGCGGATAATCGGCCCGAATCGGCATAAATCCGGGGGCTTGCCGAGGGATTCAAGCCCACCAAGC
>RGVP01000187.1 GCA_010027235.1 bacterium | reverse complement strand
TGGCGGTGTGATGGGCCGACTCGACAGCGGAATTCTTTCGCAAGTCTCGTTCACGGGGTCAAGCGTCACTGCCAGCGGTGAGCGCGTGGGCGGGGTGGCTGGCGAGTTCAACGGCACGCTTAGCCAATCGGTATCGACCGCCACGGTATCAGCTGGCTCAAGCTACGTTGGTGGACTAGTCGGGCTGTTCTATTCCGGATCGCTGAGCCAGTCGTCGGCGACTGGCAGCGTCACCTCGACGGGAGGCCAACAAGTCGGCGGTCTGGTTGGGCAATACAACGTGGGCGGCGGCACCATATCCGACAGCTTTGCCACAGGTAGCGTCAGTGCTGAATCTGGCGGCGGGTACTTTGCGGGTGGTCTGGTCGGCTACCTCTCACAAGGTGCCATCACTCGCGCATACGCTACGGGAAATGTCTCTGCTCAGTACCACTATGTCGGCGGCCTGGTCGGATACGCCGATGGCAATTCGGGAGACATAAGCAGTGTCTATGCCACGGGTAATGTGACATCGACCGCTGGCGAACGAGTCGGTGGATTGATCGGGCACTCTGAAAGAACCGTGTCTTCTGCTCTGGCGACCGGCAACGTAACCGCTGCCTCGCACTTCGTCGGCGGCCTCATCGGCGCCTCGTATCGCAACGTCACGGCAGCCCAGTCCACGGGCACCGTCACGGCGACCGGCACCGATCGACGCTATGTCGGTGGCGGCAGCTACACCGTATCCGATTCCAGTCACATCGGCGGCGCTGTGAGCGGTGGCAACAGCTACGTCGGCGGCCTGATCGGCAAGGTCAACGGCAGCGCGGTTATAGGCTCGTATGCCAACACTAGCGTCACTGGGGCAGGCGACTTCGTCGGCGGTTTGATCGGCTGGACAAGCGGCAGTGTTACGGGACGCACCACGGCGACACTCGCCTACAACCCTCAGGCCCAGTCCAACGACCTCGACTTCGGCAGTACCTTCTCCTATGCCTCCGGCACAGTGACCGGCCGTAACGACGTCGGCGGCCTGATCGGTCGTGCCGACACCAATGCAACCATAACCAACGCCTACTACGGCGGACCCGGCGGTACCGGATCGGTCTCGGCTGAAAGAAACTACGGCGGCCTGATCGGCTTCCTTACACCCGGAGCAACGGTCACCAACTCGCACTACAACATCGATGCGTTGACGCTGCGTGGGTTCACGTCCGCCGACCAGACGAACCGTTCGCTGGTCGCCGGCCCCGGCATCGCCACGGGGACGTTCAGCGCCATCACAATCGGTGGTTTGTTCAACGATGCGCCGACCGGCGGCGGGTCTGGGCAGTTCAACCGTTGGTTCAACAGCGGCGCGCTCAACGGGCTGACGGGCACCTCGGCAGCAGACGCTTATTTCGGGGCGGCCTCCGGCGGCGCCTACCAGCTCAGCTCGGTACAGAACCTGCGCGACTACCTCGGCTTCGCCGACCAGAGCGGTCTGACCTTCAAGCTCGGCGCGAACATCGACCTCGCCAGCCAAGCCGGACTGTACGTCCCCTATTTGGCCGGCAACTTCAACGGCAACGGCTTCAGCGTCACCGGCTTGGCGCTGAACCAGCACACCTCCAACCTCGGCCTGTTTGGTGCAATCCGCGGCAGCGCCGTAGTAGGGCTCAATGTCAGTGGCTCGGTCACCGGCCTCAACAATGTGGCGGTGGCAGCGGGGTCGCTATGGCAAGGACGCTTAAGCGGTACCACCGCCTCGGGCACCGCCCAAGGTCGTGATATCACCAACTACTCGACCGACTGCTGCTACCAGAACAACTCCGATGCCTATGGCTACGCCAACGTGGGCGGTGTGGTCGGTTTTGCATCGGCCGCGGGCTTCAGCAACCTCCTGATCGACAGCGCGACCTCGTCGGTGGCGGTCACCGGTGCCTCCAACAACGCTGGCGCACGCGCCTCACAGATAGGCGGCTTGATCGGCCGCGTCATCAACGGCTCGGTGCAGAACGCATCGACCAGTGGGAGCGTGTCGGGTACGACCAACGTCGGTGGCCTTATCGGCCGACTCTACTACGGCAACGTCAGCGGCTCGACGACGACTGGCAGCGTGAGCGGCGTGGGGTCGAATGCGCTCGGCTCCGAGCGCACTGGCGGTCTGGTCGGCTGGCTGGAACACGGCGCCTCCACGATCACCACTTCGAGTCACACTGGCGGTCTGGTAAGCGGCGTCTTCGAGGTCGGTGGCCTCGTTGGTCGCAGCGAAGGCGTTATCGATGGCAGTCCCGCCCAAGGCAGCACCGCCAAAAACGTGTTCGCCACCAGCGACGTTCAGGCCACTGGTAACCGCATCGGCGGCCTTGTGGGATGGGCGACAGGTGGCTACATCAGCAATGTTTACGCCAGCGGGACCGTCAATACGGCAGATCAGCGGGTGGACCGGACCGGTGGTCTCGTCGGCGAGAGCTCTGTCGGGATATACAACTCCTACTATTCCGGACCAACGGTCTATGGCGGAACCAATTCGGGCGGTCTGGTCGGACTCAGTGACAACGTCGTCTCTTCCTCCTATTCCACTGGGCAGATGGCCGGGAACTCGACTTGGAGCGGCGGTCTGGTCGGCAATAACCAGGGCGACATCTACAACTCCTACGCCACCGGGAACGTGACCGGGGGGTACGGCACAGGTGGCCTGACCGGCTACAACAACCGGACCATCAGCGCCAGTTATGCCACCGGCAATGTCACCTCTTATTCGGAGCGGGTCGGTGGTCTGGTCGGCCAGAATGACGGAACGATCACAAACCAGAGTTACGCGAGCAATAGTGTCGATGGCGTGCACTACGTAGGTGGCCTTGTCGGCTTGAATTACGGGGCGATCAGCAACACCTACGCCATCACGCGCACCGTGGGTAGCGGCATCCAGACCGGTGGCCTTGTTGGCGGCCTGCATGGCGGTTCCGTATCCGATTCTTGGGTGAGCGGCTCGGTCCAAGGCGGTTACGAAGTCGGTGGCTTTGTCGGTCACAGCTATCAGAACATCACCCGGGGCTCGACTAGCGCGACCGTCTCAGCGCGCCCGGGCAGTACGCTGGATCGCGCTGGCGGATTCGTTGGGATTCAGGAGGGTGGCACGATCACTCTGTCGCGCGCCACCGGGTCGGTGCAGGGTCGCGAAGTGGTGGGCGGTTTCGTGGGCTACGAATACTCGGGCGGCACCATCGACCGCTCGTATGCCACCGGCGCTGTGACTGCGAGCGGCAACTATGCCGGCGGCTTTGCCGGCTACCTTGAGACCAATTTCAGCGGCACGATCTCAAACAGTTATGCCATGGGGTCCGTCAATGGAACCGCCACCAGCGGTACCAGCTACCTCGGCGGATTCGTCGGCTACGCCCAGCGCGGCACCCTGACCAATCTCTACTCCACCGGGTATGTGAGCGGCGGTGCCGGCAATGTCGCCGGGGCTTTCTTCGGCGGCGGCAACTTCAACCAGACCAACGGCTCACCAGCGCCCGGCTCGGTCGTCGCGAGCAACCTTTACTTTGATTCGACGACGTCTGGCTTTGCCACCAACCAGACTACTGCCGCCACCAATACCGCGAATAACACGTCGATCACGCCCACAGTGGCTTCGGCGTTGAACACTGCCAACCTGCAGGGCGCCCTTCCCACTGGTTTCGCGAGCGCGACCTTCACCGCCACCGGCGCCACCAACGTGCTAGGTGTCTGGGCAACGGGGACAGGCTTATACCCCTATTTGCGCGAGATGTTCGGCGGGCCGCTCGTCCTCGGAACTGGTACCGGCGCCTTTAACCAGTCTCCTCAAGCCATTAGTGGCACCGTCACCCTCGCCGGCGGCGCAGTTGCAGCTAGTGCCCAGGTCGGGCTCTACGCAAGCGGAGCTTTGCTGAATGGCGGCTTTTCATCAACCGGCGCCAATGGCTACTACTACACACTTGTCGGTGCGAGTACGCTGGGCGGCAGCGCCGGCCCCTTCGGCAATTCCACACTCGGAATCGGCGCTAGCACCAGGATCGGAGCAAACCTGCGGCTTGCCGGTACCGCTAGCAACGATGTGGGCGGCCGTTACACCGATCTTCCCGACCTGACCTCCATTACGACGGGTAATTTGACTGGCTTCGACCTCACAGAAGGCATCTACCGTGCCCGCACCTCAGCCACCAGTCTTACATCTCTTG
>RGVP01000186.1 GCA_010027235.1 bacterium | reverse complement strand
TCGGCGCCCGCGGCGATCCACCGCTTCAAGAGTTCCTTCTGCTCCACCGTGAGGGTTTTTTTGGCGTGTGGCGGCGGCATCACCTCGTCGGGGTCATCCGAAAAAATGCGGTCGAGGACGGGGCTCGAATCGGGGTTGGCGGGCATTACGTCCGCCATGTGCTTCCACCAGCGCTGACACACCTCGGTATTTGCGATCGCGGCCCAGCGGGCCTCGTCCTCGATCTCGGCGTAGGCGAAGAGCTGGCGGGTCTCCGGGTGGAGGTGGATGGAGTAATTGTGGACGCCATGGGCACGCAGGACTGCGGCGAGTTCCTCCCAGATCGGTTGGTGGCGGCGGGCGTATTCGGCTTCGTAGCCGGGATGCACGGACATCACGAAGGATTTACGGATCATGAGACGAGGAGTTTGGACGGGGTCATTTCCAGCACGGTGGCGAGGCGGGATTTTTGTTTAAAAGCGACGCCCAAGGCATCGGCCAAGCCTTGGACCACGGGGATTTCCGAGCCGCTATCGGTGTCGTGTTTCCAGTCGATGCTGCGGGCGGGGAATTCGCGGATAAGGCCGGTGTGCTGCAGGTCCTCGATAAAGCGGGTGTGTTTTTCGGCGATGGAGGTCGTGCAGACCGGGGCTTGCGGATCGCGCAGGCGAGCGAGCATGGCCTCGAACATCAGCACGCGGGCATTTTCGGCGGAGGGCAGCGGGAAGACCTGACGGCGGCCGTCGGGGTGCAGCACGGTGCAACGTTGTTCGTGCCACCACTCGATTCGACCGGAGGTGCCTTCGAGCACGATCTCGGGCTGGCGCGTTTGCGCGATGGCGTGGCTGACACCGAACCAGCACCGGGCGCCGGAGTTGGTGGTGCCTCGGACTACGGCGGTATCGAACATCTCGATCTGGTGGGCGCGAAACAGCTCGGCTGAATCGATGCTCACGGTGGCGGACTCGCCGGCCGTTTCACCGGCGAAAAATAGGGCCAGATTTACGAAGTGGGCGAAGGCGTTATTTAGCGGTGAATCGAGCACGGCGGCGTCTTCGGCGGCGGCTCGGCCGGCCCACGTGGTGCGTTCAAAATAGGCGCGGGAGCGGGGCCAGAGGCCGAGCATCGAGATGTCGCGAAGCTCGCCGATGGCGCCGGAGAGCAACTGGTTTTTAATCCAGCGGGCTTCCAGCGTATAGATGTCTTGGAATCCCACGGCGACCCAGTGGCCGGTGGTGGCTTCCGCGGCGCGGATCGCCTGGGCGTCGGCGATGGAGCCGGCGAGGGGTTTTTCCACCAGCACATTCATACCGGCGTGAAGCGCGGAAATGGTGAGGCGGGCGTGCCATTGAATGCCGGTAGGCACGAGGCAAAGATCGATCTGGCCAGCCTCCTGAGTAAAGAATGCGGCGGCACTCGAATAGATCACGGTTCCAGCGGCCTGCAATTCGGTCACCAGATTAGGAACCTTCTCCTGATTTATGATCACAGCCGCCTTTAACACGATCTCCCGGCGTTGGAGTGCCTCGCGGATCAGTTGGAGGTAAATGGCGCCGTAGCCCGTGACGCCAACAAGGGCGATACGGGGGAGGCCTTTGCCGAAGGGGGGGAGCATGGGCGAAGGGGTAATAAAACGCGGAAGGCCGCGAATTTGGGAGAACTTTTATTCATAATCGGCTTGTCCCCTGAGGCTACGCGCCTCTGCTCTTACAGTAAGACCCCGTCATGCCTGCCCCTTCGCTTCGTCAGTTGGCTCAAGAACTAGGACTGTCGCACACCACGGTTTCGGAGGCCTTGCGCGGCAGTTCGCGGGTCAAGGCCGCGACGCGAGCGAAGGTTTTGAAGGCGGCGCGGGCGGTCGGCTACCAACGTAATCCGCTGGCGGGGGCCCTCATGTCGGAGATGCGGCGGTCGCGGGCGGGCACCTTTCGCGGGGTTTTGGCGGTGCTGGATATGGATGGACCGGAAGGCCGACCAGCCGGACCGACGTGTTACCATCGGGAGCTCACGCGGGGGGCGACCGAGCGGGCCGAGGAACTCGGTTTCAAGGCCGATGCCTTCACGGTAGGCAAGGCGGGGCTTTCGTTGGAGAGGCTTGATAATATACTACAATCCAGAGGGATCGGTGGTATATTTCTTCTTCCGGTGAGGGAGACGCCTGATCTTACGCGACTGAATTGGGATCATTTTTCGGGCATTTACTCCGATTATGTCATCGAGCGGCCAGGCTTGCACTCGGTCTGCCCTGATCACTATCGGGCGATGTTAACGGCGTTGGATCGCCTGCGGGCACTGGGCTACCGGCGGCCGGGGTTGGTCTTAAATGCTTCGCATGATGCCCGTCTGCTTTTCCGTTGGGAGTCAGCCTATCATGCCTACCAGACCCATCATGACGGCATGACGCGCCTGCCGCCGCTCATCCTCTCCAAGCCGAATGAGGCGGACTTTGTCCGTTGGTTTCGGTCCGTGAAATGCGACGTCGTGCTGGCGCATTTGCCGGAGGTGGCGGACTGGATGCGGGCGGCGGGCGCGCGGATTCCCGAGACGCACGGGTTTTGTTGCCTCAACGTCATGAACAGCCCGGTGCCTTGCGCGGGGCTCGATTTGCAGCCGCGTTTGCTCGGTCTGCGCGGGATCGAGCTGTTGATCAGCCAGGTGTTGCGCAATGAGTGCGGCGCACCGGACCAGCCGACCATCACCACGGTGCCGGCCGCGTGGGTGGACGGACCGACGTTACGGAGTTAAGGGGCCGGCTCAGGCGAGCTGGTAGGGCAGGGGATAGCGGCTGGTAAGGGTGCCGATGAGGGTGCGAGCTTGGGCGAGGGCCTCGGCCTCGGTGGCGGTGCCGATGGCCTTCAAGACGAGGTCGATGGCTTCGGCGATCACGGGCATGTCTGCCTCGACCAAGCCGCGTGAGGTGACGGCGGGGGTGCCGAGGCGGATGCCGGAGGCCTGGAACGGCGAACGTGTCTCGAAGGGGACGGTGTTCTTGTTGCAGGTGATATGGGCCAGATCGAGGGTCTCCTGCGCTCGCTTGGCGGTCAGTTCGGGCAGGTTATGGCGCAGGTCGAGGAGAAAGAGGTGATTATCGGTGCCGCCGGACACGATCTTGTAGCCGCGGGAGAGAAAGGCGGTGGCGAGGGCGCGGCTGTTGGCCACCACTTGGGCGGCGTAGGTTTTAAAGGAGGGTTTTAAACACTCCGCGAAGCACACCGCCTTGGCGGCGATCACGTGCATCAGGGGGCCGCCTTGGCTGCCGGGGAACAGGGCGGAGTCGATTGCTTTGGCGTGGGCCGCTTTGCACAGGATCAAGCCGCCACGGGGGCCGCGAAGAGTCTTGTGGGTCGTGGTGGTGACAAAGTCGGCGTGGGGGACGGGCGAGGGGTGGGCGCCTCCGGCGACGAGGCCGGAGATGTGGGCGATGTCCGCGAAGAGGTAGGCACCGACCGAGCGGGCGATCTCGCCCATGCGGGCAAAGTCGATGATCCGGGAGTAGGCGGAGGCGCCGACCGTGATCATGGCGGGTTTCTCGCGTGCCGCCACGGCGGCGAGTTCGTCGTAATCGATCAAAGCGTTGTCCTCGCGGACGCCATATTGGACGAATTGATACTGCTTGCCGGAGAAGTTGGCTGGGTTGCCGTGGGTGAGGTGGCCGCCGTGGCTCAGGTTCATACCGAGGATTTTTGCGCCGAGTGGAAGCACGGCGGTGTAGACGGCGAAGTTAGCCTGCGAACCGGAGTGGGGCTGCACGTTGGCGTGCTCGGCACCGAAGAGGGCCTTGGCGCGGTCGATGGCGAGCAGCTCGACTTTATCCACGTGTTCGCAGCCGCCATACCAGCGTTTCGCGGGGTAGCCTTCCGCGTATTTATTGGTCAGCACGCTGCCCTGGGCCTCCATGACGGCGGGGTAGGTGAAGTTTTCGGAGGCGATGAGTTCGATGTGATCCTGCTGGCGGGCGAATTCAGCCGCGATGGCGGCGTGGATCTCGGGGTCGAGGAGGCGGAGGGCGGTGGCGTCGATGGACATGTTAAAAAAGGAAAAGGAAGGGGGGCGTGTGGTGAACGGAAGCGATGGCGATTCGGAGGGCTTGAGAATAGACGTCAATAAAGCGTCGGAGGTTAACCGAGGAAAGGCGGGCGGGGTTTTTGTCAATCTATTACAAAACCCCGAGACCTTCACTGGTTACTCGGGCCCTTCGGCCCGGAGAGTATGGCAAGCTAT
>RGVP01000185.1 GCA_010027235.1 bacterium | reverse complement strand
CAGCGTAGAGATACCCGCCGTGAAGATGGTGACGAAGGTCGCGCCCAGCGCCATCGGGCGCACCCGCCAAAACTCGCCCGCCCCGACTGCCCGTCCCGTCCGCACCCCCAGCGCAATCGAGACGCCTAGTGGAACCATGAAGGTGAACGCCGCGCAACTGATCGCGATCTGGTGCGCCGCCAGCTGGACTGTGCCCAACCATCCCGCCATGACTGCCGCCGCCGAAAAGGCGCCACCTTCAAAAAACAAGGCCGCCCCCATCGGCAACCCCAGGGCGAGCATTTCGCGCATCCGGCCGGCCTCAATTCTCGCCGCTCCCGCCGCTCGCACTGCGATCGCAAAGGGCGCGAAGCCGCCCAGCCAGAGCCGCATCGCGATGACCGAGACGATGCGTGCCACTAGGGTCGCCACCCCCGCGCCGGTCAGGCCTAGCGCAGGCGCCCCCAGCCTCCCGCCAATAAGAATCCAGTTTAGCCCCACATTGAGCATCACACACGCAAAGAGAATGACCAAGGGCGGCCAAGGCCGGCCCAGCGCCTCGGCAAATTGCCGGTCGGCTTGAAACAAAAGAGTTGGAACAAGCGAGAGCGAGATGAGCACAAAAAACGGGCTCATTACTGCGACCACCTCAACCGGTTGCCCGAGTCGATCAGCCACCAGCAGCATTGCCAGTAGCCCAGCCACGAGTAGCCCACCCGCCCCCCAAGCCAGCGCGCGCGCATGGCGCAACCAGAGGCCCGCCAAATCATCCCGCCCGGCCCCATGCTCCCGCGCCACCAAAACCGAACCAGGCAGCAATAGGCCTATGCAGCCCATAAAAACCACCCCGAACACCGCCCCGGTAAAAGAAGCTGCCGCCAGCTCCACCGTGCCCACGTGACCGATCATCATGCTATCGATTACACCCATCAACATCTGGCTCAGCTGCCCCAACATAATGGGCACCGCCAACATCAGCGTCGGACGTAATTCCTGAGTCCATTTGGGCATCTTAAAAAGTTTTTGGGGAGGTTCCTCGCGCACTCCGCACCGGCGAAAGTAGTCCGCACCCTCCCGAAGGCCTCCACCACGCACAAGCCTTTACCCGAGTAAGTTCCAGAAGCCTAGCGCAAGCTACTTTCCGGTTGTTCATCCGGCCTGCCCGGCACATTCTGGGTTCTTCGCTGTCTCTCTTTCCCTTCCTTCCTATGAAGCTCCCTCGCCTCCTCGCCTTGGTCGGTATCCTCGGTTTCGGCCTTTCCCTCCCCGCCCAGTCCACCGTGACCACCGAACGCACCGTCGAGCCTCCCGCGACCGTCGTGCAAACCCGCACCACCGTCGGCGCAGACGGCACCAGTGTGACCGAAAAAATCACCACCACCACGCAGCGCGAGCGCGAGGCCGTCGCCAAGACCTACTCCGCCGCCATCGTGGTCTCGAATCGCGCCGGCGCCAAATACGACGATCAACTCGCCCCGCTCGAGGACCTGCTCTCCGCCCGCCTCGCCGATCTCGGGTTTCAGCTCGTTTCCCGCGAACTCGTCGCCTCGAACCTGCGCGGCTTCGTCCCGCCTGGCGCACCCACTGACTCCGAGTCCACCCGGGCCGCCGCCGCCGCCGAGGCCGCCCTCCTCGACCAATCCAGCGCCCTCCGCCTCGCCCAATCTCTCGGCACCGACTACGTCCTGCACGCCTCCATCACATCTTACGCCGAGACCCAGCGCAACGTGACCGCCTACGGCCAGTCCCTCGCCAACCACGAGTTTACCCTTCGCGTGGCCTATAAAATCCTCGACGCCCAAGGCGGCGGCGCCCTCACCGGGGATGTCGTCAAGGCGGTGCGCACCGAGCAAGGCAACGCCCACGCATCTGCGGAGATCGGTGGCCTTTTCGCCGACCTGCTTGACGACGCCGCCGGCCAGATCACCACCTCCCTCCAAGGCCGCATCGCCGCAAATCGCATCGCCGCCGCCAAACCCGCCGCCAAGGCCGTGACCATCACCCTCGCCGTCGAGGCCGCCGATCTCTTCATCCCGGATATCCGGATCAACACCGAAAACGTGGTCTCCATCGGGGAATCTAAATTAAAGATCTCCCCGCTCAACGCCACCGTCGAGGTTGATGGCGTAGCCGTCGGCACCGCCCCTGGTTCGATCAGCCTTAAACCCGGGTTCTCCCACCTCCGTCTTTCCCACGAAGGTTTTCAGTCTTGGGAACGCACGATCAACGCCGTCGACGGCCAGACCCTCTCCATTGCCCTTGCCATGACCGAGTCCGGCCTCGCCCGCTTTCGCGAATCCACCGCTTTCCTGAATGAGTTAAAGAACGGCGCCAAGTTGACCGATGCCCAAGTGAAGCTGCTCGAAGGCAAGGCCAAGTCCCTTGAGAACTCCTTCTTCAAGGTGGAGACGAAGGAAAACTTCCGCTTCCTTCTACCCGGTCTCCAGAACGTGAACTAAGCCGCCCCCCTCCATTCTTTCGCCTTTCCGCCTCCCATCATGCATTTGAACGCCACCACCACTGTCCGCCGCCTCCTGTTGGCCGCCCTCCTTGGCCTCCTAACCACCGCCGCCCCCGCGCAGGAATCAACCCCGGCGCCCGCCGCTCGCTCGGTGCCCGCTCCCACCCTAAAGTCCGTCGCGATCGCCAAGGTTAAGGTCACCCCTGCTATCCTGGCCAATTCCATCGGCAACGAGCGCCGCAATTCCATCGAGCGCATGACCCAGGCCCTCGATGGTCAGTTGATCTCCGCTCTGCAGCAGACGCGTAAATTCACCGTCTTGGCTCGATCCGACTCCGACGCCCTCGTCGAGGAGAATGCCGCCTCCGGTAAAGCCTTCCAGTTTGGCCAGTCCGATCTCACCCTCGTCGTGACCATCGACGACTTCCAGGACTTCACCCAAAGCGCCACTTTCGCCGCCATCGGCAAATCCGCCACCAAGCGGGTGATTCGTTTCGCCGCCGTCGCCAAACTTTACGAAACCAAGACCAATAAGCTCATCGAGACCGCTAATCTGCAGGAGCAAAATCTCGACACCGAGGAGGAGCTCGTCCTCGCCACCTCATCCGGGGGCGCGCTGTCCGATTCCCTGCTCCTAGCCCTCACGCGCCGCTTAAGTGAAAAAGTCGCCCAACGCATCGCCGACTTCGCCTTCCCGGCCAAGATCCTCGCCAAGACGGGTAACATTGTGACCATCAATCGCGGTGAAGGCACCGGCATCGCCCCCGGTCAGCTTTGGGAAGTCTTCGCCCTCGGCGCCGAGTTGATCGACCCCGATACCGGCGCCGCCCTCGGTCGCGAAGAGTTGTCCATCGGCAAAATCCGCATCCAGCGCGTTACCGCCCGCACCGCCCAAGGCGAGGTATCCGGCGAAGACCTCGGCATTGATCGCGGCGCCATCGTTCGTCGCATCGATTCGTAAACCGGCCCGAGCCGGTCCTTTTGCTTCAAGCCCAGTTCTCCGCCTCGCACCATGTCGTTTCGCCTGCTCCGCCTCCCCTTCGCCGCAACCCTTGCCCTCGCTTCGCTCATCCTGACCGGTTGCCAGACCTACACCGCGCAAACTCAGGGCCGCGATGAGGCGGTTCGCTCTGGCGATATCGCCACCGCCGTTGCCAAGGCCGATAAAGACGCCACGAACAACGCGAATAACAAGGATACCATCCTGTATCGGCTCGAACAGGGCGCCATCCTCCGCTCGGCCGCCCTCGCCAACCTCCCCGCACCCGTCAGCGGAGCCCAACCCCTCGAGTCCGCCGGCCAGACGCAGACCAACCAAGCCCTCAACGCCGCCACGCCCGACCAAATCGCCCCACGTATCGCCTACCTGACGCGCTCCGTTGCTTCCTTCGAAGAAGCCGCCCGCCGCATCGCCCGCTACGAGGAGGAGGCCAAAATCAAAGTCGGCTCCGAGGCCGGCGCCCTGCTGACCAATCAGGCCAATCTGCCCTACCGCGGTCGCGCCTATGACAAGGTGATGCTGCACACCTACCAAGCCCTGAATTACCTTCAACTCAGCGACGCCGACGCCGCCCGCGTCGAGCTAAACCGCGCCCTCCAGAGCCAGCGCGACGCCGTCGAGGCCAACGCCAAACGCATCGAAGAGGCCCAGAAACTCGCCGACGACGCCAAGTCCGGCAACGTCGATGACGAGAAAGGCCGCTCTGGCTCCACCTACGATGCCAATCGCGCCAAACGCGACCCCAAGACCTCCGCCGCCATCTCCGACATCGAGACGAAACTCGCCGCCGCCATCCTGCCCTACGGCGACTACGTCAATCCGTTCACCACCTTCCTCGACGCCCTCGT
>RGVP01000184.1 GCA_010027235.1 bacterium | reverse complement strand
CTCGGGCGAGTTCCGCCCGGTGATGTGCGGCTCGGCCTTCAAGAACAAGGGCGTGCAGCCCCTGCTCGATGGCGTGCTGGACTACCTGCCCAGCCCGATCGACATCCCCGGCATCAAGGTCGCCCCGGATGAGGGCATGGATGAGACGCAGGATCGCCGTTCGATCCCGGCCGATCTGGAAGCGCCCTTCGCCGGCCTCGCCTTCAAGATCATCAACGACAAATACGGCAACCTGACCTTTGTGCGCGTCTATCGCGGCATTCTGCGCCAGGGCGACATGGTGATGAACACCACCAAGGGCCAGCGCGAGCGCATTGGCCGCATGTTCCAGATGCACGCCGATAAGCGCGAGGAAATCAAGGAAGTCATCGCCGGTGACATCGCGGCCTTTGTCGGCCTCAAGGACACCGGCACGGGTGACACCCTGGCCTCCTCCGAGGATCCGGTGATCCTGGAGCGCATGGCCTTCCCGGTGCCCGTCATCGACATCTCGGTCGAGCCCAAGACCAAGGATGCGGTGGAGAAGATGTCCATCGGCCTGGGCAAGCTCGCCGGTGAAGACCCCAGCCTGCGCGTCAAGACCGACCAGGAGACCGGCCAGGTCATCCTCTCGGGCATGGGCGAATTGCACCTGGAGATCATCGTTGACCGTCTGCGCCGCGAATACAACGTCGATTGCAATATCGGCGCGCCGCAGGTGGCCTATCGCGAGACCATCACCAAGAGCCACACCGAAACCTATACCCACAAGAAGCAGTCGGGCGGTTCGGGCCAATACGCCGAGGTGAAGATCACCTTCGAGCCGCGCGAGCGCAATGACGGCATCGAATTCGTCAACGCCGTCGTCGGCGGTGCGGTGCCGAAGGAATACATCCCCGCGGTCGATAAGGGCATCAAGGTGCAGGCCGATACCGGCGTGCTGGCCGGCTTCCCCACGGTGGACTTCAAGTACACCCTGTCGGACGGCAAATACCACGACGTCGATTCGAGCGCGCTGGCCTTCGAAATCGCCGCCAAGGCCTGCTTCCGCGAGGGCATGAAGAAGGCCGGCCCGGTCATTCTCGAGCCGATCATGGATGTGGAAGTGACCACCCCGCAGGACCATGTGGGCGACGTGGTGGGTGACCTCAACCGTCGCCGCGGCGTGATCCAGAACCAGGATATGGCCGGCACCTCGGTCATCGTGCGCGCCCATGTGCCGCTGAAGGAGATGTTCGGCTACATCTCGAACCTGCGTGGCATGACCAAGGGCCGCGCCTCCTTCTCCATGCAGTTCCACCATTATGATCCGGTGCCGCGCAACGTCGCCGATGAGATCATGAAGCAGTTATGGCAGGGCGGTTATGGCGGTTGAGCTACTCCCGCCAAGTCTCTGATAATATGATTATTCATCAATATTGAGAATTTACCCACATATTAAACTTGCCCTTAACCGATATTTATAACTTGTGCATTGGCATGTAATTTGGTTTCACTGACAGCTGACATGTAACCGGGCCGAATCGCGCATCAGGCGATGCAGCGAATGGCCCGGACAGGAGCATCATGCCGTGGCCTTCAACAGCACGACCCTCGATATCGACGGGAACATAATCGCAGTCGCCAGTTACGAGGGCTCTCCAAGCGGTGTTACCGCATCTCTGGCCGACCCAGGGCAGAATACGGGGGCCGCTGCAGGCGACGTTTATCCCAGCATCGAAGGCCTGATCGGTTCCACCTCCGATGACGTGCTCATCGGCGATGACAAGGCCAATTTAATACAAGGCGGCAACGGTTCTGACTCGCTCGATGGCGGCAATGGTTTTGACTCACTCATCGGCGGCGCGGGCAATGACACCATCGATGGCGGCGCAGGCGATGATGCGCTTGATGGCAGCGAAGGCATTGATACCGTCAGTTACGCCAGCGCCGGAGCAGGCGTCACCATCAACCTCGCCATGAGTGACCAAAATACTGTCGGCTCACATACCGACGTGCTGCGCAATTTTGAGAACATCACCGGCTCAAATTTCAACGACAGCCTAATAGGCTCCTCAACTGATAATCTTATCACAGGCGGCGAAGGCGACGACACGCTTGATGGCGCAGCCGGCAGTGACACGCTCGATGGTGGCAACGGCAGTGACACCGCCAGTTATGCCAGCGCCAGCGCAGCCGTTACAGTAAGCCTAGGCATGACGGGCAGCCAAATTACGGGTGGCGGAGGCACCGACAAGCTGATCAGCATCGAAAATCTCACCGGCTCAGGCTTCAATGATAAGCTGACTGGCTCCTCCACTGACAATGTGATGATGGGTGGCGTCGGCAATGACACCATCGATGGCGGCGCAGGCAGTGATACCGTCAGCTACGCCAGCGCCACGGGAAGCGTCTCCGTCAACTTATTGTCACAGTCATCTGCCGGCAGCGCCGGTAACGACACGCTGTATAACATCGAGAACGTTATCGGCTCAGCCTACAATGATAAGCTGACAGGCGATAATTCAAACAATGTCATCATTGGTGGAGATGGTAATGACACATTGGATGGCGGGGCTGGCAATGACACCGCCAGTTACATCAATGCCACCACATCTGTTACAGTAAGCTTAGCCGTAGTATTGCAGCAAGATACCCGTGGCGCCGGCCTGGATACGCTAAACAACATCGAAAATCTCACCGGATCAGGCTTCAATGACACCCTAACCGGCAATAGCTCGAACAATTACATATCAGGCGGCGATGGTGCTGACACGCTCAACGTGACATCGGGCAACGATACGCTCGACGGCGGCGCAGGCATTGATACCGTCAGCTTCATTTCCCAAACAACTGCCGTCACCGTAGGCCTCAATATTGACATATCTCAAATTACTGGCGGATATCTCACGCTTATCAACATAGAAAATCTTACCAGCACAAATTATAATGACAGACTGACCGGTTCTGTCGGAGATAACATTATTTTAGGCGGCGCCGGCAATGACACAATTAACGGATTTTGGGGAAATGACACTATCGATGGCGGCTTAGGCCATGATAATCTCGATGGACACGATGATAATGATACCGTTAGCTACGCCAGTTCTACCGGAGCAGTCACCGTCAGCCTCGACAATGATCAACCACAAAATACCGGTAGCGCCGGCACCGACACGCTCATTAATTTCGAGAACCTAACCGGCTCGGGCTCGAATGACAGGCTGACCGGCTCCGGCCAAGACAACGTCATCACAGGTGGTGCTGGCAACGACACGATCATCGGCGGAGCCGGCAATGACACGTTGATCGGCAGCGCCGGCGTTGACAGTATCGATGGCGGCATGGGCAATGACACAGTCATATGGCGCATTGGCAATGGCAATGACACCGTCTCCCTGGGCATTGGCCGCAACACCCTGGACCTAGAGGGATGGGCAGGTGGGTCGGTCACCAGCGGCGCCTTCTCCGGCGCGTGGAGTGTGGCCATTGCCAGCACCACAGCCACCTTCACCCGGGCCAATAACGGCGGCACCGTCACCGTCAATGATTGGACCACCGGCAGCAACAGCGTCGTCTGCATCCTCCCCGGCACCCGCATCACCACCCCCGACGCCCATCGCCCCATCGAAACCCTCACCCACGGCGATATCGTCACCACCCCCGAAGGCCCACGCCCCATCCGTTGGGTCGGCCGCAGCCGCTACTCCATGGTCTTCCTGCGCGGCAAACCCATGTGCCTGCCCATCCGCATCCATGCCGGCGCACTGGGCCAGGGCCTGCCAGCGCGGGACCTTTGGGTCTCCCCCTGGCACGCGCTGCTCTTCGGCCAAACCCTGGTCCGCGCCTTTGACCTGATCAATGGCCAAAACGTCACCCAGGATTACCCGGGCCAAATCGCCAGCTTCTACAATGTCGAACTCGACAGCCCGGACATCATATTCGCCGAAGGCGCCCCGGTTGAAACTTACGCCAACCACAACAATCGGGCGATGTTCCATAATCTGGACGAATACCTCGCGCTTTATGGCAGCCACGAACCCAGTTGGGTGGGCCCCGATGGTGCGGGCATCCGCCGCCACCCACTGCTGGCCGAAAACGCCCCGGAACTCGCCCCAATCCGCCAGGCCATGCTCGCCCGCGCCAGAAAGGCCGCGGCTTAATAGCGGCACGATGGCCGAGGGCTTTGGTGTTTGCTCTGCCGGCCGCTGCGTGCCGGCCGTGGAGCCCTACGCCACGCCTCGGGGCGACCACAACGCATTCCCTGACATCGAGCATAGAGCAGAATATTCGCCGGGTGCGCTCAGCCAAACCACCCCCAAAAACCGGGCC
>RGVP01000183.1 GCA_010027235.1 bacterium | reverse complement strand
CGAAGCGCGCGGGGGTGTGGTGGCGAATGACTTCCCAGACGGCCAGCGGAATCTCCACTTTCACCCCGCGCTCAGTCGCCTCAAAAACGCATCCGTCGAGGGTAAGCCATACGGGCGGGGTGCGCTCGAAAAGCTCTTCGTGGAGGCTGAAGTTTTTGCCGTGAATGAGGGTGGAGCGGGTGGACATTGGCGGGGGTGAAAGCGGTCAGAGCTTCCGATGGAGTTTTACGTTTTCAGTGACGGCGATGGGCGCTTCGGGCTTGGTCACCTCGATGGGCTTGCCGTCGAAAGTGAGATCGTAGTCGGCGAAGTCGCGGGCGACGGTGACGCCGAGTTTGGCGGCAATCTTGACGCGCTCGAAAAGTTTGTGAGCGGGAGCGCTGCCGAGCGGGGTGGCGTGCTCGAAGACGAGCAGAGCCTGCGGGGCCATGGTGCCGCGTGAGGCGGAGCGGTCGTGGTCGAACATCATGGCGAGGGCCTGCCAGAAGAGTTCGAGGTCGTCGGTAGTGAAGCTGGTTTCGTTAGCCAGGTTGGCGGAGATGAAGCCGTGGCAGCGGTAGAGGCCGTAGGGGATGAGGTTTTTTCGCCCCATTGTCTGATTGGGTGACTCGGCGTCTTTGGCCTCGGCCACGGCCATTCGCGTGATGCTCACGTCGAGTGGTAAAATTGGGTCTATGCTGCGGGAAAAGCTGATCTGCACGGGGCCGCGCACCTGGCCCGCGTTGACGCCAGTGGACATGACGGCTCCGAAAGTGCGGACATCATAGTAGCGGGCGCACATTTTGGTGCGGGCAGACGAAACTTGGTCGCGGGTAGTGCCTTTCTTGGCGTCGATCTTGTGACCGAGGTCGTCGTGGGCTTTTTGGATGCGGTCGTTGAGCACGGCGCTTTGCTGGATGAAGATGTCGTAGCCTTCGGTGCCGCCGGGTTTGGCGATTTGCACGAAGTTGCGGATCTTGCGCTTGAGGCAGACGTCGGAGACGAGGCCGTGCATATCCTGTGGGTCTACGCGGGGGGAGTTGGCGGCGTCGGGGTCGCCGTTTGGATTACCGTCTTTGCAGTCGAAGAGATAAACGAAGTCGTAGCGGGCGGTGATGGGTTGGGACATGATAGGCAGGGTGTTGATGATTACGGGTTGGTGATTGGGAAATTGAGTAGTGAATCAGGTGGAAACGGAGTTGGCGGCTGCAGCGGCTTCTTTGCGTTCAGCGGTGCGCCGGCGGTAGTCGGCTTTTTGGTGATAATAGCCGAGGGCGAAGCGTCCCTGAGCTTCTAGATCGAGCGATACGGGGAATTTGGCGCCGAGAGCGCTGGAGATTTCCTCGAAGTCTTTGCGCACGTTTTCGGCGACGCCGCCGCCAGCTTTGGCGAGGTGGAACTGAGCGTTGCGGTGGAGCCGACCCATGACGAGCGCAGGGGTGACACTGGCGCTGGCGTAGAAGCGTTCGACGACGCCGGCATTCACGCCTTCCAGCGCGAGGTATTGCAGGCGATCAAATACGGCGAAGAGACGTCCGCACAAATAGGCGGGGTGACGGGAATCGGGATCTAGGGCTGTGGTCATAGGAGGACGGGCGGACTGATGGTTGGACGAGGCGGGAGAGCGATTGAGGCAGGCGCGGATGAGCGCCATGCGGGCAGGGTTGAGGCGTGGATCGGAAGTGTCGCCGGGGCCTTTGTTTTCGATTTGCTGGCGGCGGAGCGCGGCGACGAGAGCGGTCTGCGGGAGCGGTGTGCCGCGCAAGGCGGCGTAGAGGAGTTGAGTTGGAATCTGCGGAGGCAGTTCGTCGATCTTGTCGCGCACCATCGCGTAGAGCAGGCGACCGAGCTTGAATGCGTTTTCTTCACGCACGCCGTCGGGCGCGACGATGGTGATGTCGTTGAACCAACGGCGGACGTGGTCCTCGACCTCGGGCACGGTGGATTCGAGCCAGTCACGGACGACGATGCGGGCTCCATTTCCCGAGAGGCTCATCGCGTAGTAGGCGTTGTGTTGGAGGTCAGCCTGCGGCAGACCGGTCTGGGCTGCGGTGAAGAGATTTTTAACGTCGGCCTCGTCGGCGGAGGCAAGGAGCGCGATTAGATCGGTGGGGGTGGCTTCACGGGTCCAGTGGAGGTGCACGGCATCGTTGATCCGCAGGCCGCGCGGAATGAGCGTGTTGAGGGCCGAGCGAAACTTGAGTTCGGAATCGGCGCTGATCGCGGCGTTTTGTGCCTGCTCCAGCCCGTAGGAGGTGAAGCTGTCTTTATCGAACGAGATGAGATTTGTGCCCGTGGCCAGACCGCCGGGCACGCCTTTGATTTTCTCGGTCGTATCGAGAGCGGCCGTGAGACGCCCACTCGCGAGGCAGACGCGTTGCCTGCGGATGGACGATGAACGGAGGACGGCGCGGCGAGCACGCCAAAAAGATTTCAGCGAGGAATCTTCGAGGAGTTTCTCACCAGAGATTTCGAAGGCGGCATTGTCGGTGGGTTTCGCTTTGGAGGAGACGAGCGAGGCGTGGAGTCGGGCAATTTCCGTTTCGTTGCCGAGAAAGGAGAGGAGAGCGGCGAGCTTACCCGTGGCAGACGGTGCGGCGGCGGCGGCTTCACTTAGAAGTTTTTTGAAGTAGGTGTGCTGGGCGCGGCGGCCTTCGGCTTTTTCCGGGGCCTTCGGATTGGGCATCAGGACGGCGCGTTCAAGGCTGTCGGCAAGGAAGTGGGATTTGTCGCCTTGGTTGAGTTCGTTGGGCGAGGTGAAGGCGCGGAGGAGCTTTTTCGGCTGAGGCTTCTTGGCTTCGGGATCGTCGTAAAGCGGCGTGGGATCGCCGGAGAGTTTTCCGTCGGAGCTGATCGAAATCAGCCAGTGAATGGAGGTGGCTTCGAAGTCGGGATCACCGAGGTTCTCCCGTTCGGCGTAGGCGATGAGGGCTTGGAGCATCATGCGGCACCTCCGAGTTGCTGACGGACTTCGGACCAGGGCGGCACTTCAACTATGCCGTTTTTCAAGGCGGCGCGGAAGAAGGTGATTTTGGGACGGGCCTCGATTTTGCCCGCTTGCCAAGCGTCCCCGATGTCGAGGTCGAAGACATCGTAGAGCATGAGGCCGAGGTCGGAGTCGCGGTTGAGCTCGGGGGCGACGTGCATGGCGGCGGCGGTCGCGGCCTCGAAGTGCGCGGGAAATTCGCGGCAGCCGAAGCTGGGCTGGTGGAAGCATTGGCCCTGCTCGATGCGGCGGCGGGCCATTCCGTAGTATTTACCGAGGTTGTCGTCGCCGGCGGGTTCGTCGGCCCCGTGGGGGTGGAGGCGGGCGCGACCCGCGAGCGAGGTGAGCGCGAGACTGGCCTCGATGACGTAGTCCACTTGGCGCAGCGCGAGGGTGTTGCGCTGGGTGCGGTCTTCGTCGGCGAAGAGGGGCTCGGGGTTGCGCGAGGCTTTGGATTTCACCTCATTGCGGCGGAAGGCGAGGAACTGAATGGGGCGACGAACGGCGATGCGGTGGATGCACCAGCGAAACTGCGGTTTGTAGAGGATGGCTTCGAGCAGGCCGCGGGCGGCGCTTGGGGTGATGACAGTGTAGCTGACTCGCTCGACCTTCATCTCGGGTCGAGTGAAACAGGCGAGGTCGCCCCAGGCGCGGAGGTAAATGAGTGGGTTCATAGGGAATATTGGCTGAGGGTGGGCTCGGACACGCCGAGGTGTTCGTCGTAGTGGCCGTTCCAAAAATAGAATTCGGTGTCGGGAAGGGGTTGCACGATGGTGCCGCGAGCGAGGGCGGGAGCGAACTCGGAAAGGTAAAAATTGACCGAGTATCGTTGCACCAGGCGCCAGTCGTCGCGGGAGAAGTGTTTTTTCTCGCGCATTTGCGTGACGAGACGTTCGCCCTCGCCCCAGCGGACGACGACGGAGCGGGTATCCTCGCCCACGAGAGAGCACTCGCGGGCGGCGAGGGGGAAATCGAGTTTGGCGGACGCGGTGTAGACGGGATCGTCTTGGGCGGAGGTGGGGCCGAGCGTGCCGTAGAGGCGCGCGAAATACGCGGCGTAGGTGGCGGGGTCGTGGAGGTCGGCGGTGGGATTGTCGTGGAGGAAAGCTTCGGTAATTTTGGCGGCTTGGGCGTAGGCACCCTTGGGGAGCGCGTGATCAAGCGGGCGGAAAATCGTGACTTCGCCGTCTTCGGGGTTGAGGCCTTCGCGGTTGCAGCGGCCGGCGGTTTGGATGATCGAGTCGAGCGGACCGGCCGCGCGAAAAACGCGGGGGAAATCGACATCCACTCCGGCCTCGATGAGTTGGGTGGAAATCAGACGGCAGGGCTCGGCGTGGGTGCGGTCGAGGCGACGG
>RGVP01000182.1 GCA_010027235.1 bacterium | reverse complement strand
GGCGGGAGCTGGCAAATCCTGGCGCTCGCTGGCCAGGGAAGGCGTTTAAAGCAGGCTTGCTTGCACTCCGGCTAAAGTCGGACCCTATGGTCTTTCCTACGTCTCAACCATGTCTGTGTCTAATTCTGCTTCTGCTGCTGATCGTCCCAACCTCCTGAGCCGCTGCGCGACTGCTGTCGCCCAGTGGATCGATTCCGATTACTGCCCGGACGGGGCGGAGAAGATGCGCGCCGAACCCGATCGGGTCGATTGGGTGCGCGTCATGCCCTTCGTCATTCTCCATGTCGGCTGCCTCGGCGCCCTCTGGGTCGGCGTCAGCGCCTTTGCGGCGTGGGCGGCGGTGTTCCTCTACTTCATCCGCATGTTTGCGGTGACCGGCATCCACCACCGGTATTTCTCGCACAAGACCTACTCCACCTCGCGGGCGGGCCAGTTTTTCCTCGCGCTCTGGGCCGGCACCACGGTCCAGCGTGGTTCACTCTGGTGGGCCTACCACCATCGCCACCACCACCAGCACTCGGATGATCCCGAGGACGCCCACTCGCCCCACGTGCACGGCTTTCTCTGGTCGCACATCGGCTGGATCACTTCGCGGCGTAATTTCCCCACCGACTACACCAAGATCAAGGATCTGGCCAAGTTCCCCGAACTGGTCTGGCTCAACCGCTTCGACCTCGTCGTCCCCATCCTCTACGCCTTCTCCATGCTCGGTCTCGGCATGTTGCTGGAGCGCTTTGCCCCCGGTCTCGGCACCAATGGCCCGCAGATGCTGGTCTGGGGCTTCTTTATCAGCACCACCGCGCTTTTCCACGGCACGGCCTGCATCAACTCCATGGCCCACCTGATGGGCAAACGCCGCTTCAAGACCGAGGATGACTCCCGCAACAGCTTCATTCTCGCCATCATCTGTCTCGGCGAAGGCTGGCACAACAACCACCACCGCTTCCAGAGCTGCACCCGCAACGGCTTTTATTGGTGGGAGATCGACCCCACCTATTACGGCCTGAAACTTCTTTCCTACACCGGCTTGATCTGGGGCCTGAAACCCGTCCCCCAGTCGATTCTCGACGAAGGCAGGCACGCCGACCATCACCACTCGGTCGCTGCCTCCGAGCGCGCCACCGAAGTGCATGCCAACGTCTCCCTGCGCCAAGTCCTGCCCGCCGCCGCCGCCATCGCGGTGGCCACGGCGACCGCCGCCCAGGCCGACCTGCCCAAAAAAGCCGACGGCCCCGCCATCCACAAGGATCTCAGCAGCGAGCTGGTAAACCCGAACAACCCCGCCGGCCCGACGGCCTGAGCTGCCGGCGTGGGCGCTTAAACAAATCGGGGGCCGCTCGGGCCCCCTTTTTTGTGCGCTCGCGGGTTGCCCAATGCGTCTGAGCCGGGCACTGGTTGCCCCTTTCTTCTCCCATGCGCACCGCGATCATCGGCACCGGCATCGCCGGCCTCGGCACCGCCCACTTCCTGCACCGCGCGGGCGATGAGGTGACCTGTTTCGGCCCCGAGGCCTATCCCGGCGGGCACAGCAACACCGTCGAAGCAGTCGAGCCCGGCACCGGCCGCGCGTTGCCGATCGACACTGGGTTCATGGTGTTTAACCGCGTCACCTACCCGCAGCTCTGCCGGCTCTTCGAGGAGCTCAAGGTGCCGGTGAAACCCACCGACATGAGCTTCGCGGTGAAGGATCTCGACACCGGTCTGGAGTGGTGCGGCTCCTCGCTCAACCATCTCTTCGCCCAGCGCAAAAACCTCCTCAGCCCGCGCTTCATCCGGATGTTGCTCGCGGTGAAACGCTTCAACGAGGAAGCGGTCGCCGCGCTCAAGGCGGCTGAAGCCGGCGGGGCGCCCATCACCGAAAGTTTGGCCGACTACGTGCGGCGGCGCGGCTACGGCAAAGATTTCTGGGATCTTTATCTCGTCCCTATGAGCAGCGCGGTCTGGAGCACGCCGCCGGAAAAGATGATGGCGTTTCCCGCTGCCTCGCTTCTGCGCTTTTTCCACAACCACGGTTTTCTCGGCCTCGACACCCAGCACCCCTGGTGGACGGTGGATGGGGGCTCCCGCGAATACGTGCGCCGCTTGGTGGCGCCCTTTGCCGACCGCCTGCGGCTCGGTTGCGCGGTCAGCCGGGTGGTGCGGCACGGGCCGGGCCGCGGCGTGACGGTCTTCACCGCCGACGGCGCCGCGCACGCTTTTGACCGCGCGGTGGTGGCGGCCCACGCCGACGACGCCCTGCGCCTGCTGGTCAACCCGACCGCCGACGAGATTCGTCTGCTCGGCGCCTTCAAATACCAGACCAACGTCGCGACCCTCCACACCGACGCAAACGTCATGCCCCGCGCCCGCCTCGCCTGGGCGAGCTGGGTGTATCAAATCTCCCGCGACCGCGCCGGCCGGATCACGCCCGCCACGCACTACTGGATGAACCGTCTTCAGGGCGTAAGCGAGCGCGAGCGCTACTTCGTCTCGATCAACCGGCCCGAGCAGATCGATCCGGCCAAGGTTATCAAAACCATCGACTACACGCACCCGCTTTTCGACCTCGGGGCGTTGGCCGCGCAGGGCGAGCTACCCGCGCTCAACGCCGCCGCCCGCGGCGCGACCGAGACCTACTTTGCCGGCAGCTACTTCCGCTACGGCTTCCATGAGGATGCATTCCTCAGCGCAGTCCAGTTGAGCGAATTTCTGCTCGGTCGAGACCCCTGGGCCTGAGCGGACTAGGGGTGGGGCCGACTCAGCCAGCGTCGAGGTCGATCAGGATATCGCGCGGGCTGGAGCCGTTCTCGGGCCCGACGACGCCGCGCTCCTCCATCAGGTCCATGATGCGGGCGGCGCGGTTGTAGCCGATGCGCAGGCGGCGCTGGAGCGTGCTGGTGCTGGCGCGTTTGGTGGCGCGGAGCACGCCCATGGCTTTTTTGTAGAGTTTCTCGTCGTCCTCGTCGTCGCCATCGTCGTCGACCTCCTCTTCGTCGGAATTCGCGGCGGCGTCGTCCTCGATCTGGTTTTGCACGTTCTCCGCGTATTTTGGCGGGCCGTTGCGCTTCAGGAACTCGACGAACTCGGCCACCTCTTCGTCGGACACAAAGGCGCCCTGGGCACGGACTAGGCGGGAGCTGCCGGGGGGCGAGAAAAGCATATCGCCGCGGCCGATCAGGGTATCGGCGCCCTTGCCGTCGAGGATGGTGCGGGAATCGACCTGCGAGGCGACCTGGAAGGCGATGCGGGAGGGGAGGTTGGCTTTGATCACGCCGGTGATGACGTTCACCGACGGGCGTTGCGTGGCGATGATCAGGTGGATGCCGGCGGCGCGCGCGAGCTGGGCGAGGCGGGCGATGCTCGTCTCGATCTCGGCCGGGGCGACCATCATGAGGTCGGCGAGCTCGTCGATGATTGCGACGATGTAGGGCAGGCGGGCGGGCAGTTCGGCGAGTTCCTCGGCGGTAGCGACGGCGGGGTCGAGGCCGGCCAAGCCGGGTTGGTTGTCAACGGGAGCGGGGGCGGCCGATTTTTTGCGAGTGTTGAAACCGACGATATTGCGCACCCCTACCTTGGCGAAAATCTGGTAACGCGTCTCCATCTCGCCGAGCAGCCACTTCAGGGCGGACGGCACCTTTTTCGGCTCGGTCACGACCGGGATCAGCATGTGCGGCAGGGTATTGAACACCTTTAGCTCGACCACCTTTGGGTCCACCATGATCAGGCGCAGATCCCGGGGGCTCTTGCGGTAGACGATCGAGGCGATGATCGAGTTGATGCACACGGACTTGCCCGAGCCGGTGGCGCCGGCGATCAGCAGGTGGGGCATCTTGGCGAGGTCGGAGATCAGGGGTTTGCCGGAGACATCTTTGCCGAGGGCGATGGGGATTTCGGCCTTGGCCGATACCCAATCCTCGGACTCGAGAATCTCGCGCATGCCGACCGGGGTGGGGGTGCGGTTGGGGATCTCGACTCCCACGGCGGCTTTCCCGGGGATGGGGGCGAGGATGCGAACCGACTGGGCGCGCATGCCGAGGGCGATGTTTTTATCCAGGTTGGCGATCTTCTCGACCCGCACGCCGGGGGCGGGCACGACCTCGTAGCAGGTGATCACGGGGCCGACGTGGATCTCGCCGGGGCTCACGGTGACGCCGAATTCGCCGAGGATGCGCACAAGGTCCTCCATGTTGCGCAGGTGCTCGGTATCGGAATCGCTCGAGGTGGCGCGGGCTTGCTCCTTGAGCAAGCTGAGGGGCGGGAATTGGTAATCGGAATCCGACTCGGGCAAGGCGGAGGTTTTGGCCTTTTTCGTCTCCTCGGG
>RGVP01000181.1 GCA_010027235.1 bacterium | reverse complement strand
TGCCTTCCAGGTGCGCGAAGCGGAGAGCCCGGCGACGGTGTAGGCGGGGTAGTCGAGGCGCTCGCGGTCGGAGCGCGCGTAGGTCTGCACCGTGTTGCCGACGTGGGTCGCAGTGAGCCCGATGGAGCAACCGGTGAGGATGCCCTCGGTAAAGTAGCGGCGCGCTCCGGCGGCGGCGGTGAAGGTCGGAAGACGGGTGAGTTGCAGGCCCTCTTCTTCCGGAATGTCGGGCGAGGATACGGTGATGGCGTCAATGACGGTTGCGCGTCCGGTGAAGGTCCATTCGGGCAAGGGCTTCCAGCCGAGTTGGGTGGAAACGCCACGGAACTCTTCCTCGCCGCTGCTCACCAGTTGGGGCTGGGTCTGGTCGGCGTCGGCCACCGGGTCCTGGTAGAGTGGGTTGCGGCGGGCGATGTCGGCGTTGGTGTAGGCGTAGGCTATGGTCGAGGCGCTAAGGGTCCGGTCGAGTAGGACGACGCGGGCGCCGAATTCGTAGCCGCGGGTGGACTCGTTTTCCTGGATTGCACCGGTCCGGGCGTCGATGCGGGTGGATGGCGAGACGGCTGTGCTGGTGTTGGCAAAGATGAGCAGATGGCGGCCAATTTTTCGATTAGCGCCGAGGTGATAGGAAAGGTCCCCGACCGATTTTTCGGCGCGGGGGAAGGCGGCGCCGGGGCGCTGGTTGTCCACCGCGGTCTGGCTGAAGTCGTAGTGCAGGCCGGTGGTGAATACGGTGCGGCCGTGATCGAGGGCGGTGCGGCTGTCGGCGAAGACTGAGGCTAGAGCGCGCGCGGTCTGTTGGTCGGAGAGGATGCGTTTATAAACCTTTTGCGAGTAGGCGGGGCGGTAGTAGTTGGGGTTTTCCGGGTCGAAGGACTGCACGTCGGCGGGTAGGTAGAGATCCCGCTCCGAGCCGAGGATACCGCGTGATTCCTCCGCGCCTCGAGTGAGCGTGCCCTCGACGCCTACGCGCAGCTTATGATCGCCGACGGCGCGGAGGCGGCGGGTGAGATCGGTCTGGTGGGTGACGGCGGCAAACTTGTCGACGCGATGCACGGGCTCGCGAATGCCAGAGAATTTCCCGCTAGAGACGACGTATTGGCCTGAGGTAAAGCGGTCTAGCAGGCTGTCGCGGCCGAGCACTTGGGTGGCGGAGCTGAGAGCTAAATCGGGCGCGAGCTGGCTTTCGAGCTGGAAGGCGAGTGAGGCGGCGCGGCGGCGCAGGCCCGCTTCCGGGCCGTTCACGTGGAAATCGGCCAGAGGGCGGTAGGGGCCCTGGATCTTGCCTTTGGGCGTGAGCCGGTAATCCGGCAAGCCGGGGGCGGGGTTGCCTGAGCTCTCGGCTACATCAAGGCTCCACAACGTGCTGGTGGTGCGGGAGTGTTTGAACGCGAAAGCGACGCCGGCGGCGGCGTTGGTGATGCTGGAATAATCCTGCGGGCCCTCTCGTCCGGAAACGGAGAACGACTCCAGGTGCCAGGCTTTTTTAGGCGTGACCACGCCGGCGACGCGCGCGCCGGCGCGCCAGCTCCCGTCAGTGCTGAGGCCGGCGTCGAGCGAGCGTTCGCTGCGGCCCCGTGGCCTAGCGGTGAAAGCGTTGCGGATGCCGCCGGGCGCGGCGCGGCCGACCACGGAAACGAGGGAACCGGCGATAGTCTCGCCGCCTTGGGAATTGAGGATCTCGGGCACGCCGTTTTGGGTGAAGCCATTGCGGCGGTTTGGGGTGGGGAAGCCGCGCAGATCGAGATTTTCCCCGCCGGCGGCAACTTGGGCGGCGTCGGAGCCAACCGCGGCAAGCGCGGCGAGCTCGTTGTCCAATTCACCGAGCGGCATCTCGTCGGCGCCGATGTCTTCCAGCAGATCGTTCGCGAAGGGTGGTTCGTGGCGCTCGGCGTCGGCGCCGCCGAGGCCGGTAGGGTCGTAGCCGGGGGCTTGATCGGTGTCGCCCTCGATGGAAAGGGGATCGAGCAGCAGGGGTGCATCGCGGTGCTCGGGGTCGGTCTGGGCTAGGCCGCGGGCCGTCAGGAAGGCGAGCAGCAGGGCGAGGCGGATGCGGGGTAGGCGAGGCGGCATCGAGGAGAATTTAAAATATGGAGATCGGTGCGGTCGGGTGCAATCATCCGCATTGCAGGTGGTGGGGCGGTGGCCACCGATTTTTTTAGAGCTGGCCCAATCTAGCCTCGCAAACACTCCGGCTAAATCAGCCAAATAGGCTCTGCCCCATGAAAAAAGTTTTGTTCCTGAGTGGTGGCTGGGAAGGCCACCAGCCCGAAAAAATCGTTCAGCTTTTCGCCGCTGATTTGGCCGCGCAGGGTTTGGCGCCGGAGATCGTGCGGACCTTGGAGCCCCTGGCGGACGCGGAGGCCTTGAAGGCGTATGCGTTGATTTTTCCCTGTTGGACGATGGGCAGCTTGACGGATGTGCAGGAGCGTGGACTGGTTTCGGCCGTGCGGGGCGGCGTGGGCTTAGCCGGCATCCATGGTGGCATGGGCGATGCGTTCCGGGGGCGGCTTGATTACGAGTGGATGGTGGGCGGGCACTTTGTTGGTCATCCTCACGTCGGCGACTACACGGTGCGCATCGTGGACTGGGCCAGTCCCATCACGGCGGGATTGCCGGCGAGTTTTGCCTACCGTTCCGAGCAGTATTATCTGCTTACCGATCCGGCGGTGCACGTGCTGGCGGATACGGTCTACGTCCACGCCGGACGAACCGCGACGATGCCGGTGGCCTGGGTGAAGACTTGGGGCGCGGGCAGAGTGTTCTACAACGCCCTTGGCCATGCGCCGGAAGAGTTTGTCCAGTTCCCGGCGGCGCGGACGCTTACGGTGCGCGGCTGCCTGTGGGCGGCGGGTTTATTGTAAGGCACGGCCCGCGTTTGATGAATCCCTTTTTAGCATGAAAAAAACCTATACCTACCCCTCCGAGATCACGGTCGGCGTCGTTGGCTACGGCGGCGCCTTCAACATGGGTCGCCAACATCTGAAAGAGATGCAGGCAGCCGGTATGACGCCCGTCGCCGTAGTCGAGATTGACCCAGCGAGGTTGGCGGTCGCCACGCAGGATTTTCCGGGGATCGAGACCTACGGCTCGGTTGAGGAGATGCTCGCGAAGTCGGCGGTCGATCTCGTGACCGTGATCACGCCGCACAACACCCACGCGGCGTTGGGCCTACAGATCGTGGCGGCCGGCCGGCATTGCGTATTGGAAAAACCGATGGCGGTGACGACCGAAGAGTGCGACGCGATGATCGCGGCGGCGCGCGACACCGGAGTCGTCGTGAGCACTTACCACAATCGCCACTGGGACGGCTGGATTTTGCGGGCAAACGAGTTGTTCCGTGCGGGGGTTTTTGGCGACATTGTGCGCATCGATCTGCGCATGGGAGTCCACGGTCGGCCAGGTGACTGGTGGCGCTCCTCGCGCAGCATCTCCGGCGGTATTCTCTACGACTGGGGCGTGCACTTGCTTGAATATTCACTCCAGCTCATCACCGCGCCAGTCACCGAGGTGAGCGGCTACGCGTCGAGCGGCTATTGGGCGGGGCAACCGGACGCCAAGTGGGGTGCGGACACCAATGATGACGAGGCCCAGGCGACGGTGCGATTCGCCAGCGGCCAGCGGGTAAACCTTACCATTACCCAACTCGACGGCATGCCGGAGCGCGGCTTCATGAAGATCGTCGGCACCAAGGCGACGCACGTCATTGACTGGAACGGATCCGAGACGGTCACCGGGCAGGCGGGCGGTCGGTTCACCACCGAGCGTGCGCCGAACCCGAAGGCGGAGGGGGAGAAGTTCTACCAAAACATCGCCGCGCACCTGACGACCGGCGAGCCACTGGTTATTACGGGCGAATGGGCGCGGCGGCCCATCCACATTCTGGATCTCGCCGCCCAGAGTGCCAAGGCGGGGCGGGCTCTTCCGGTCAAGTATGCTTGAGCGGGTTATCTCGAAACCGTAGTTGGGTGGGAGTGAAAAAACCGCTTGCTTCGCAGCGCGCCGGGCTGCTTTCTGACCCTCTTGTCAGTTATTCGGGATGTAGCGTAGCCTGGTAGCGCGCTTGCATGGGGTGCAAGAGGTCGTGAGTTCGAATCTCACCATCCCGACCATTTTTTAATCCCTTTTCGTTTGAAATTAACCACCGCCCACCGCGGTGGTTTTTTTGGGCTCGGAGGTTGCAGGGCCGGGAGTGGCGCTGGCTTTGGGTTCTTTCCTTTTGCGCAACATGGAAGCTGGCATGGGGGGGAGTTCGAGGTAATCGGCGGCGTCGAGCATCGCGATGGCCTCTCGGGGGTCTTTGACCTTGGCTGAAGCCGCTCGCAGGGGCTCGGCCGCTTCCTTGGATC